>CAXTNA010000001.1:0-4364 GCA_964245535.1 uncultured Acidobacteriaceae bacterium
GGCAGCGCACATCATGGATCGCCAGGTTCAGCCCCTTGGCGCCCGTGGGCGGCACGATATGCGCGGCGTCCCCCGCCAGGAACAGCTTACCGAAGCGCAGCGGTTCCACGACAAAGGAGCGCAGCGGCGCGATGGATTTCTCGATGGACGGGCCGCGGTGGAGCGCCTCCGCGACGGATGGGGGCACGCGGCGGGCGAGTTCGGCGTAGAACCGGTCGTCCGGCCATTCGTCGGTCTTCTCGTCCATGCTGCACTGCAGGTAGTAGCGGCTGCGCGTCGCCGACCGCATGGAGCAGAGCGCGAAGCCGCGTTGGTGATGCGCGTAGACCAGTTCGTGCGCGGCCGGAGGCTGGTCCACCAGCACGCCCAGCCAGCCGAACGGATAGACCCGCTCGAACACCCGCATCGCCTCGGCCGGGAGGCTGGCCCGGCCTGCGCTACTGGCGCCTTCACGGAGCACCGCGCACCTACTATTCAGACTATGACGAACAGTGGCTGCGGGCGTTTGCGGAACGGCTTGCGTCGCTTACGGACGGGGCGCGAGATGCGGGTGCGTGTGGGGAGACCTGGGTGATCTTTGACAACACCGCGCTGGGGTATGCCACAAGGAATGCGGTATGGCTGGACGACGCGTTTCACCAACTCACCTTTGTTTGAGGGGAGAAGATGTGCGTGGAATGATGACTTAGAGCGGATCTCCTTTAGCTGTAGAGCGCCGCTGGAGAAACTGCAGGTCTCTCCACTGCGCAGACAAAGAACTGTCTGCTCCGGTCGAGATGACACCTCTAGAAGGATTGCAGAACATCGTTTAGGAACGAGATCTACGAAGCAGAAAGATGCCGCCGAGGAATATGGTAATCGCGGAGCCGCCGAGTAGCAGAATCGCATGCCGGTAGGCGGCCTGGACTGCCGGTGGGGTAGCGCGGGTGCTGTCGAGGCACTGGGCGCAGCCCTGGGCGTGGGCGTGTGGGATTACGAAGAGCAGGGCAAGAACGAGGGTCCAGAAAAGGAGGGCGTGGCTTAGGGACCGAGGTTTCAGACGCGGAGGTGAGATACCCGTACTTGCATTCGGCATTGTCGGCGCTCCGGATGAACTGCAGGTCTCTCCACTATGCGACGGTGAGGCTGTCGCTCCGGTCGAGATGACAGTGCTTGTAAGGAGGAAGAGGTTTATCACATGAAAACGCAGATTCCCTTCGGGAATGACAAGCACAAAAGCGGTTTGGAGCGAGACGGGGTACTGCGGCTGGCATCATTGGGCAAACTCGAGCAAACCAAAAAGGAAGAGCCAAAGGACGCCCATGACGTGCCAGTACCAGACGGCGGAGTCGACGACGACCTGCCGGGTGGCCATCTGCTTGGAGTAGCCCAGTAGCCAGAGTGCCCACATGACACCGCCGATGCCGAGAAACAAGTGGGCGGCGTGCGTGAAGGTGATCAGGTAGAAAAAGTGACTGCTGGGGTTGGAACGGAAGAAGACATGCTGCGAGGCGAGCTGCTTCCACGCGAGCCACTGGCCGGCGAGGAAGAGAAAGCCGAAGCCGAGCGTGATGGCGAGCCAAAGCGGGGCGCGCCGGGAGGTGGGGCGGCCAAAGCCGAACCACTCGTCCATGACGTGATGCTCGTGGAACATGGCGCGGCGAGCGACCTCGGCTGTAACGGAACTGACGAGGAGAACGGCTGTGTTCAGCCAAAGGACTGAGGGGATCGAGGTCGGCAGCCACTCGTTGATGTAGCGGTCGTAGGCGTCGAAGTGACCGCTCGCCTTGGTGACGAAGAAGACACTGACGAGAGCGACGAAGAACATGAGGTCGCCGCCGAGGGCGAAAAACATGCCGACGCGGGCTTGGGCGAGGCGTTCGCGCGGGCCGCGACGACCCTGGGGGCGATTGTTCCAGTTGTCGCCGTCCCCATTGCCGCCGGTGCGTTTGTCTGTGGGTGGGCGACGGCCGGAGCCGTTATCGCCCTCACCGGTACCGGCGTGGTGGCGGCGGTCGATCTCGGGGGGTGTGAGGATCGTCGGCATGGAGGCCTTTGTGATGCGAAAGTGATGCGCGGGAAAGTGACGCAGGAAATGCGTTCAGTTTTAGATTACTCCCGTTGTGGGGGGATGTCGTGTTCTGCAACCGAAGTGGGATTCCATTGGGGTGAAAAGGTGTGGTCACTTAGGCTATAGGAGCAAGGCGCGCGGTAGGCCACGACCGGCAAGGGCTGTTGCGTGCCGGGGTCGAGGGTGACGGGAGCCCATTCAAGCGTGGTGGCCTGCCATGGGTTGGGGTCGGTCTCGCGGGGCTTGCGGGCCAGCAATAGCAGGTTAAGGAGAAAGGGGAGCTGGGCAACGACGAGGAAGACGGCGGCGGCGCTGATGTGACGCTGCAGTGGCATGGTGGCATTAAGGAGACTACTGGCCGGGCCCGGTAGAGAATTGAGCTGGGCGTAGTGGCGCGGTTCGCTGGCAAGGCCGGTGAGGTGCATGGGCAGAAAGACCGCGTAGGCGCCAAGGAAGGTGCCGGCGAAGTGGATTTTGCCGAGTCCTTCGGAGAAGCGCCGACCCCATAACAGCGGAGACCAGTAGTAAACCGCGCAGAAAAGGCTGAAGACGCCGGCCATTGCCATAATGAGATGGAAGTGTGCCACGACGAAAAAGGTGTTATGGAGGTATTCGTCGAGGATGGGCTGCGCGAGGATGGGACCGCTGAGTCCACCGGCGACGAAGAGCGAAACGAAGCCGAGGGCAAAGAGCATCGGTGTGGTGAGACGGGGGCGCGAGCGCCATACCGTTGCCAGCCAGCTGAGGACTTTGGCGGCGGATGGGATAGCGATGGCAAGGGAGGCTGCGCTAAAAACCGTACCCGCAAAGGGGTTTAGGCCGGCGACGAACATATGGTGGCCCCAGACGGCGATGCCGAGCAGGCCGATGAGCAGGGTTGTCGCGATCATGAGGCGGTAGGCGAAGACCGGGCGGCGGGCGAAGTTGGCCAGCACCATTGAGGTTAGGCCCATGCCGGGCAGGATGGCGATGTATACCTCGGGGTGGCCGAAAAACCAGAACAGGTGCAGCCAGAGCAGAGGCGAGCCGTCGCCTTTGTGCTGCAGCAGAACGCCGTTGACGAGGTCCTGCGCGGGCAGGAAGAAGCCGGTGTGCAGATGGCGGTCGCAGAAGAGCAGTAAAAGCGCGGCCAGGAGCACGGAAAAGGCGAGGATGGCTAAAAGCGCGGTGGTAAACCAGGCCCAAACGGTGAGCGGCAGGCGCTCCCAGGTCATGCCTTCGCAGCGGAGATGGATGACGGTGGTGAGGGTATTAACGGCGCTCATGGCGGAGGCGACCGCGAAGACCGCGAGGCTGGCGAGCCAGAGGTCGAGGCCGTCGCCCTGTCCAGGGCCGGCAAGTTCGGTGACGGAAAGCGGCGGATAGGCAGTCCAACCGGAGATCGGGGAGCCGCCAGGGACGAAAAAGGCTGCAAGCAGGATCAGGAGCGCGATCGCCGTGAGCCAAAGGCCGAGCGCGTTCAGGCGTGGAAAGGCCATCCGGGGCGAGCCGATCTGCGCGGGAAGGATCAGGTTGCCGAAGCCAGATTGCGGGGCGACCGTCATGACGAAAAAGAGCATAAGCGTGCCGTGCATGGTGACGAGCGCGAGATATTCTTCGGGCAGAATGGGGCCGTGGAGCGGCAGTTGCCATTGTGGCCAGGCAAGATGCAGACGCATGGCGAGCGAGAGCACGGTGCCTAATACAAGCGCAATGGCGGCGATGGCGAGATAGCCAAAGCCGACGGCGCGGTGGTGGGTGGAAAAGATTTTTCGGAATCTTCCTAAAGTCTTGGGCGAATCTGCCGATAAGGGAAGGGAACGGGCGGGTTGCGGTTTCATGGCTGCACCCCACTTGCAGTGCTTATTACCGAATTCCCGGCGAATTTCGCCGAAGAGGTGGTGGAGGGCTCTTGAACAAGAACAGCGGCGACGGCGGCCTCGCGTTGCGCGAGCCATTGTTGAAACTGCGCTTCCGGCAGCACGCGCAAAACGGCGTGCATGCGATAGTGGCCGAGACCGCAGACCTGAGTGCACAGAATGGCGTAGGTGCCGGGGATTTCCGGGGTGAAGTGGATGTGCGTGTCCTGGCCGGGAACGGCGTTTTGCTTCAACCGCATCTCGGGAACGGCAAAGCCGTGAATCACATCATGCGCTCGCAGGGTGAGGTCGACTTCGCGGTTGGCGGGCAAAACGAGCTGGCCGGAGACGAGATCGTCCTTGCCGTAGGTATCGTGGGGGTCGATGCCGAGAGGATTGCCTGCGCCCGGATCGACGAGGGCAAGGCTGGTGCGGCCAAGGGCGGCGTCGTGCCCGGGGTAGCGGAAGTACCAAAC
>CAXTNA010000001.1:4374-34031 GCA_964245535.1 uncultured Acidobacteriaceae bacterium
ACCTCCACCTGCATCGCGGCGGGGTTCGCGCCGGTGAAGCGCTGCTCGGCCCAGAGGCGCTGCGCCCGCAGGCCGAGCCAGGCAAACAGAATGGTGAAGGCCAGCAAGGGAAGGTATTCAAGTGTCCAGATATGGCGCGCTTTCGGAGCACGGCGACGAAACAGCAGACCGGCCATCAGCAGCAGATGCATGAGCGCCAGCAAAGCAAGGATGATCCAAAGGTTCAGCAGGAGGTGCTGGTCGAGCGCGGGGCCGTGCCGTGCGGCGTCGACCGGCAGATGCCAGAAGCGAAAGCTTGTCGAGGGCTGCGTCGCAGTAGGCACTCTTCTATTGTAAAAGGCCGGCAAGGGCCGGGGAGGATGGTGGTGAGGTCGGGAGGCATAGGGCCAACGGGCGCGCGAGCTTGTTTTACAGCGCCAACGCCGTATCACGAACGTCGTCGCGAACCATGTTCAGGAAGAGTTGGTGAACGCGACGGTCTTCGCTAAGTTCCGGGTGAAAGGTGGCGGCGAGCACTCGGCCTTGGCGTACAAGGGTGGGAGCGTTTTCGCGGGTGGCCAGAATTTCCACCTCAGGTCCGACGGAACGGAGGCGTGGCGCACGGATGTAGACCGCTTCCAGGGGGCCGCCGGCGAGGGTGGTCAACTCGAAGCGGATGGCGGAGTCATTCTGCCGGCCGTAGGCGTTTCGTTCTACCGAAGCGTCAAGAACGCCGAAGCTTTGTTGGGGAGGGTTACTGACCTCGCGGGCGAGCAGAATGCACCCGGCGCAGGTGCCGAAGACAGGTTTGGTGTGAACAAAGGTATGGAGGAGGTCGTAGAAGCCAGCACGCTCGAGGTGTTTCAAGAAGGTGGTGGATTCACCGCCGGGAAGAACCAGGCCGTCAAGACTATCGAGGTCCTCGGGTTTGCGGACGAGACGAGTGAGGGCGCCGAGTTCGCTAAGGCGTTTGGCGTGAACTGCAAACGCGCCCTGAAGCGCCAGAACACCGATCAAAGGAGGCTTCACGCTGTTCATCATAGCCGCTGGCATTAAGGAGGTCTGCTTCGAGCACTCGGTCGTGGGTCAGGGCTAAAGCCCCTTTTGTTTTCGCTACGAGGTGTGCGGGCTGAAGCCTGCCCCTACACCGGAGCGAATCAATGAGAGCCTATCGGCTTTCCCATTGGTATAGCGCCGACTTTTGCGTCGGGCCTTCGGCTCTTCTGTCGTGTTTCTTGCTTTTCACCTGGAGGCTCTGCCCCCAGGCTATGATGTGCCGGGTCTTTAGCCCGGAAAGGGAGAGCTACCTTTATATGAGAAAGCTCTCGAGGCTGTTGTGACCTTTATGGGTTCATGAAGCACGCCGAAGCCTCGTCATTCTGTAGCGTAGTGAAGGAATCTGCTGTTTGGTTGAGAGTTGATGCACCTGAGAAGAAAGCAGATCCCTCCCCCTTCGACTTTGCTCAGGGTGCGGGATAACAAAAAGTGAAGAGGCGCTGCGCTGATCCTTACCGTGAATCGAAGGTCATAACAGCCTCTAGCAAGGTGGGGACATGGGCGTGAGCCGGTGAACGGACCAAAGCGTGAGCGGTTGCCACTCTGTCGAGGCAGCTAGATTTTTGGTGCGGTAGCCCGGGTTAGAAACAATATGTTCGGCGAACCACGTGGTTTGAGGAGGATCGATTAACACGTAAAAAAACGGGGATGCGGAGAACGCTTCTTTGCAGGGAAGAATGTTTGCTTCGTCGTATCCTGCCCGTTTCCAGTTTTGCATCAGGCGCTGGTCGGAGTAGTCGTTGTGGTCATCGGTGCGGGGACCATATTTCCAATTAAATGGCGTCACGAAACGATGGGAGGAATTGTAAGTACGAAGCAGTTCAAATACGAGTGAATTCGAGATGACCGTAGCGCCCGCAGGTACGGACTGCAAAAGGCGTTCCGGATAGCCTCGGCTCGGGTACAGCTGGTAGTTCGTCCTTCGGGAAAGGGCGTAGCCGCAACAACACAGAACGAGGAAGTGCGGCACGAGTTGTAAGCCGAGGGCGAGACCAGGCCAATGACGAGAGGCTTGCTCGAAGAGTGCGCGTAGAAGAAAGGCAAAAAGGAAAACCGTGCCGATACTCATTGGGAGGAGATAGCGATCTGCGTAGATTGACGTGCCCACCTGGGATTTAAGGAACAGGATCGTTTCGGCCAGCGTTAGCGAGCCCAGCAAGGAAAGAGCGGGCGTAAGGGAGATGCTGCTATTTTTCGGCGGGCGCGGGTGCAGGAAACAAACTGCCGCTGTGACAACCGAAAGAGCAGCAAAGACGAGCACGGTTAGTTTTCCGAAGATGAAGAAGCCGAGTAGATAGTCACGGAAGCCAGGGGCCCGGGTCCAAAAGCCAGCTGTGGCGATTGAGGCGCTCTGCCGTATGGCGTGATAGGAAATGGGGACCAGAAGCCATCCGGAGAGTTCAGCCAGATACAGCTTCGGGCGAACACGACACTTGCGGCGGTCTAGAGCGACCGTTGCAGCGATAAGGCTGAAGCTATAGATCACACCGAGGATGTGGCTCCCGATTAACAAGGCATGCGCCATGCCGTGGCAAAACAAGCCGCGACGCGTGGGCATTTGCTCCGCAGCGAGGAGGAAGAGAAGACTTGCCCACGCGGCAGCGGCGAGAAATAGACCATAAAAGCGGCCATTCAGCTGCTGCCAAAGCATCACAGCGGGGGTGAAGTAAACGATGGCGCTGGAAGCAGCGACCACCGCAACTGAAAAAAAGCGGCGTGCGGCGGCCCAGGTTAGTCCCAGGGCAGTACACATCCCAGCGGTGGAAAAGAGCCGAAGGCTAAGCTCCCCCAGACCGAAGCAATCGACCCAGAGGCGAGCGAAGAGGTAGTAGAAGAGGCCACCTCCATCGGCACCCTGCCACCAACCCCGAAGCATGGCGGCTACCGTCGGCGCGCTGAGAAGGCGGTGCCCCAGAAGCTCGTCACCCCAAAATAGGCGAGGTTGGGAACGGAGCGTGCACAGGGAGAAGGAGAATGTGGAGAAGAGGAGGAGATACAGCCAGTCTGGGCGACCGAGGGTGGATGAAACGCCGGCCTGGTGGAATGCCAAGCTGGGTTCCGATATCGTCCTTTGCAACCGCTTCACCTGCGCATTTGCGGCTCTGGCTAGCCTGGGAGGGCTTACCAGCCCCGGGTTTGCATCAGATGCTGCTCTTCGATGGCCGCAGCAGCAAGACCCTTCATGGAGCCGGTGACCTGTTCGCTTGCGTCAGCAACCAATTTTGCGTCGTTGAAATGAGTGGCGGCCAAAACGATGGCTTTGGCGCGCGACACCGCCTCAGCGCGTTCGTCTGGATTGCGCGCTTGGCCAACCTCGGCTGTGGTGCAAAGTCCGATCTGCGCATCGGTGTCGCTCCAAAGATCGACGTCGAGAGGCGTCGCACGCTCCTTCATGAAGATACCGGAGCCGACAAAGACCGTTTCCGCCCCAAGCTGCATCATGAGCGAAGCGTCCGCAGGCGTGGCGATGCCGCCCGCCGAGAAATTCGGCACCGGCAACTTACCCGCCTTGGCGACCATTTGGATAAGCTCGTAGCTGGCACCATGGACCTTGGCCGCGTTATACAGTTCCTCGTCGCCGAGGACGGTGAGTTCGCGGATTTCTTTCACAATCTGCCGCATGTGTTGCACCGCATGCACGACATCGCCGGTTCCGGGCTCACCCTTGGTGCGGATCATGGCTGCGCCTTCCGCGATACGGCGCAAGGCTTCGCCGAGATTGCGCGCGCCGCAAACGAAGGGTGTCGTAAACGCATGCTTATTGATGTGGTAGACTTCGTCGGCGGGCGTGAGCACTTCGCTTTCGTCGATGAAATCGACCCCGAGCGCCTCGAGCACCTGCGCCTCGGCGAAGTGGCCGATGCGGGCCTTGGCCATGACCGGCAGTGTGACAGAAGCCATAATCTGCTTGATCAGCTTGGGGCTGGCCATGCGCGCGACGCCGCCTTCAGCGCGGATCATGGCGGGCACACGTTCCAACGCCATGACCGCGACGGCTCCGGCCTCTTCGGAGATGCGGGCCTGCTCCACGCTCATCACATCCATAATGACGCCGCCTTTGAGCATTTCGGCCAAGCCGGTCTTCAGTCGAAGGCTGGGCGCCACGCCATTTCCATCATTGCCGTTATTGCCATTTACGGGGTGCTGAGCCATTGGAGAGGTCTCCTTCAAGCAGCGGCATAGTGAACCCACTCTGCGTTGAATCTTCAGTCTAGCAGGAGGAAGAGCTTGGTTCGAAGATAAAGTCGAGCGTTGATGCCACGCACTTTCAGCGCTTCAATGGGTTAGGAACAGCAAGGCTTCCGCCTAAGAAACGGTGCACGGCATGACCGATGTATCACGCAGCGTCGCCGGAAACTGCAACCTCAGTCGAGGGTTCCGATCTGGCATCTACCGGCAGCGGCGCGGAAAGTAATGGCTGCTCTTTCGACCGGCGCATGAGCCAGTCCTGCGCGCTGAGCAAGGGGGCGGAGCGCTCGGCAAAACGCGGCTTCGTGCGGGTATATTGCCCATCCGCCCTCAAACAGCGGCTTTTCAGGGTATCGCGGAGGTAGGCTTCGAGGATTTCTTCACGGAGCCGTCGTGCGGCTTCGGGGGCGAGAACCGGAAAGACCACCTCGCAACGCTCATACAGGTTGCGCGGCATCCAGTCGGGGCTGCCGGCGTAGACCTCGGACGTGCCTCCATTGGCAAACCAGAAGATGCGACTATGCTCCAAAAAACGCCCGACAACCGACCGCACACGGATGCGCTCACTCATACCGGGCACACCGGGCCGCAGGGCGCACATGCCCCGAATGATGAGGTCGACTTCCACCCCGGCCTCCGAAGCGGCATAGAGCGCCTCAATCGTTTTGTTGTCGAGCAGCGCATTCATTTTTGCGATGATGTGCCCCGGCCTGCCGGCTTTGGCGTGCTCGGCCTCGCGTTCAATCAAGGCAAGCAGGTCCGGTGCGAGCGTAAGCGGCGCCACTGAAAGGGGATAGTACGCGGCCGGCGCCGCTTCCCAATCCGCCGTAAGATAACGAAAGACATTTTGCACGGCAGCGGTGATGCGCGCGTCCGCGGTAAGTAAGCTGATATCGGTGTAAAAACGGGCGGTCACCGGGTTGTAGTTGCCGGTTCCCAGGTGCGCATAGCGGCGGATCTGGCCGTCTGGGTCGCGCCGCACGAGCAGAGATAACTTACAGTGCGTTTTTTGCCCGAGTAGACCGTGGAAGACCTGTACCCCGGCATCTTCCAGTTCGCGCGCCCACCGGATGTTCGAGGCCTCGTCAAAGCGCGCCATTAGTTCCACTACAACAGTGGTTTCTTTACTTTGGGCGGCTTCCTTCAGGGCACGGAAGATGGGCGAATCAGCGCTGGTGCGGTAGAGCGTTTGCTTGATCGAGATGACGGCCGGGTCGGACTGCGCTAAGTCGATAAACTGCTCAACCGTTGCATAGGTGTCAAAAGGATGGTGCAGCAAGACATCATTGGTGCGCAATTCCTCAAACAAATCCTTGTTACCTGCGGAAAGCTTGAGCTTACGGCCATGAAATTCGGGAAATTTCAAATCGGGACGGGCAACGGCGGCATACAAATCCATCAGCCGTGACAAGTTTACCGGTGCCTCCGTTGGAAAGATCTGCCACCGATCAAGCTCGAAGTTCACGCGCAAGCGATCGGTAATTTCGTCGGCAGCGCTGGCTTCGATTTCAAGTCGCACACCGTCTCCTTTGCGACGGTTGTGCAACTCTTCACGCACGCTTTCGAGCAGGGAACGGCTTTCTTCTTCCTGCAAATAAAGGTTGCTGTTGCGCGTGATGCGGAACAGGGCGCGGTTTACAACGCGGTAGCCACGAAACATTTTGTCGGCCTGCGCCTCGATTAGATTGGCCAAGGGCAAGAAGCTGCGTCGCCCTTTGCGCTGCGGCAGTTCTAAAAACGCGGGCAGGCTGCGGGGAATGGTCAAGATTCCTAACACACGTTGCGCTTTGGGAGAGTGGCGCTTCAGCCGAAGCAAAAGGGCTAGACAGAGTGCCTTGTTCAGGACGCGGGGAAAGGGATGCGACGGGTCCAAGGTGACCGGCGTGAGCAAAGGGTCGACCTGCTCCTGAAAGTAGCGGATTGCGAAGGCGCGGTCGGCTGAGCGCAAATCTTCCCAACGCACAATGCGCACGTCGGCCTGCTCCAACGCGGGTTCGAGTTGGTCTGTCCAACACGCTGCCTGTTGGAGGGCGAAGCGATGTAAGTGGTCGCCCAGCCGTGACTAGCGCTGCAGGAGGGTGAGGCCGCCTTCATCCACCAGATTTGCCACGTCGCTGCCGTCTTCCAACTGTTGCAGATAGCCAGCGACACGGATTTCGATGAACTCATCGAGGTTACTGGCGGTGATAGCGAGAAATTTCACGCGTTCCAAGAGCGGATTGGTTGTATCTTCCGCTTCTTCAAGTACGCGTTGGTTGAACAGCAACCAGCTTTCTTCGCGATTAAAAAAGCGGTTGGCGCCAGGCGCCGGCGGCTCCTCCACGCGCGCATGCCCTCGCTTCAGGCGTTGGCGCGACAAATCGGGCTTTGGGGGCGCGTCGAGGGTGGAAGATTCGGAACTCATCGCCTCAAAGCTTAGCGCAGTTGCACCACGGAAACGATGAATGGGTGTTTGCAAGCATAGGTGGAGCACAGAACGGGAGTGCTTACACAGGCACTGTGACCCATTGGGGTTAGATTGAGGTATCGAAAGTACCCAAAAAGAGTGCCCAATGGTCGATAGCTGTGCGCAAATCTAGTGTAGGCTGTGGATAGAAAATCTTTTTAGGAGAGAGCAGATGGCTGCGGTCCGTCGCCTTCGCAGGTCCCGTCGAAGTAAGAGCACTCAATGGATTGTGCTTGCCATGGTGCTCTTTTCGGCTATGAGCTGTATCGCGCCGGTGCTGTATGCGTCTACGGATTGCAGCCGCTGGCTCGCTGAATACAAGCAGGGCATCTTGCAACGCCGTGCGGCTCGCCGCCTGCGTGCTGCCAAGTATCGGCTTACAGCAATTGTGCATAAGCCGGTCCATCCGCATCCACATCCGTTGCATCGCCGTATGGGTCCAATGGAGTCGCTGCGGCGTTTTCAGATTGATTGCGGCGACCTGGACCAGCCGCCGACACCACTGGATGCGGCAGTACCGCCCCTCATGCCACTTGAACCCAAGCTCGTCTTCCTGAGCATGGCAGAGATTCCTCCCGAGTTGCCACCCCCCGGCGAAGCCAATGTCGCAGCCGTGGTGCCGCCCCTTGCCGACATACCGACCACCCCTGTGCAGTCCTTGTCCTCGCCAACTGTGACACCGGAGCCGGGTAGCTTCCTGCTCGTCTTCACGGGTGGGGTAGCCTTGTTTGAGCTTGCACGACGTAAGCGGACCACGGGACGGAGTGTGCCTGCTCGGGCATAGGTTATGGGGAGAATTTGTGGTATACCCATCGACTTAGCTTGGAGAAGCTGATCCTGATCATTTTTCCTTGATCGTTTACGAGCAAATGGCATCCAGCTGTGCTGCGTCCTCGACCGGAGCGAGACGGCTTCATCGTTTCGAGGATGAAAGGAACCCGTATCTATAGAGCTCCGCCAAAATATTAGTGACACTTCGAACGAGATAGGGTCTCTCCGCTCCGGCTGAGCCTCCGGTCGAGATGACACATAGATCTAAATATGAGTAGCTATAAGGCGGGTTTGCCCTCATGCTGAGGGCCGATGCGTCCGCGAGCCCCCGCGAGACCGGACCGGCAAATAGGTGTGTTTTGCGTACCTTAGAACGGTTCGCTTCGTCCATGGAAACCTGGTGTTGGGCGGAGACCCAATCCTACTACCTGCTTCAAGCTTTCCTTTGGAGAACACCACAGCTGACGTCCGTCTCTGCTGATCTGATCAGGCAGGCCTCTAACTTCCGTGTTGGCATGTATGTGTGTGTGACCTCGGCCGGAGCAGACGATTGCATGGCCTGTGATGTGCAAACCGCAGTCTCGCTGATAATGAAACTACACCTGAAAGAGGACCGCTTGGGTTCCAGGTTCTCGCTCGCTAAGAAATGGCGAAGAAGGCAATAATATCTCATCGCTGAACCGACCCTCTTAAGGCATGCTGCAACGAGTTCAATAATTCCGTTCTCTGAGCTCCTAAAGTTACATCGTCTGAAGAGATACGGGAACTTAAAACTTAACTTATGCGCCAAGCCGGCTTACCTTCAACTCGAACGTTAGAGTATCGGACCAGTAGCCGCTGAAAACTGACGTTAACGTAGAGCCTAGCGCAAGGATGCCTGTTGCATAAGGCCGTTACGGTCCCAGGCGGCCATTTGCGTTTTGATGGCGTCTTCGTCCTCGCTGTTGAGCAACACGGAAGCAACCTCATGCGCTACCACCTGTTCCAGACCGTGTGCCTGGGATGTGTGCAAACGTCCTTCTCGAAGATAGGTGGTACGTTGTCCGCGATCGGTGTCCGCAGCGGCCCCGCTTAACGAGATCTCGTCACGCGTCGAGAAGGCTGTGTACTGCTTCCATCCTTCCTCTCCGCATACCACGACGAAGTGCCAATCGGCCGGCGCCGGCATGGTGCTTACCGCATGACGAACCGCGTTCACCGTGGCATTGCAAGACGAACGTTCGCTAGAAGAAAGGTGGTCAAGATCGCCGCCCACACAAAAACGGGTTTGCGCAACAGCAGTGGCAGAAAGGATAGCGACCGGGATCATAGCAGCAATTTTCAGTTTCAAGATATTTTTCTCTTTTCAGCGTTCTTGATGAGCCGAGTTTAGCAACGGTGTTCAGGTAGGTACTTAGCACAAACGAGCTATTACCAGCCCCATACGGTGAACAGGAACGAGACTTTGTACCATAACGGACCTATGTGGATGGCATAACATCCAAAGGACGTACACACCGACACATCTGTTCCTTTTTGGAACACTGTGCTAAAAGGGCGAGACGAGTGACAGGTTCGCACTGGACACAGTAGAAGCGTGAGTCTGCGAGCACAAAAAAAGCGGGATGGCCGTAGCCATCCCGCTTGCGATAGATATACTTACGTATCTAACAATGAACGATGTTGGGGGCCTGAATGCCTTTGGTGGCGTTCCGCGTATCCACGACCAGCTGCGAAGTCTGCACGATGGTCTCGTAGTCGTAATCGGAATGATCTGTCACAATCAGCACGCAGTCATATTGAGACAAGTTCTCCAGCGGCGTCGAAATCATGTTGAGCCGGTAATGGCGGCCCTGACCCACGGTTGGATGGTACGGATCGTTGTAGGACACAAGGGCGCCTTCTTGTCGCAATAGCTCAATGATCGTCAGTGAAGGGGACTCACGAAGATCGTCGATGTCCTTTTTGTACGACATACCCAACATGAGCACCTGAGCTCCGTTGAGAGGTTTTTTGTGGGTATTGAGGGCTCGCGCAACCTGGGTTACCACAAACTCAGGCATGGCCTCGTTCACCTCGCCCGCAAGCTCGATAAATCGTGTGTTGAAGTCATATTCCTTCGCTTTCCAGGATAGATAGAAAGGATCGATCGGGATGCAATGGCCGCCGAGACCGGGTCCGGGAAAGAAGGGCTGGAAACCGAACGGCTTTGTGGCGGCCGCCTCAATGACCTCCCAGATGTCGATGCCCATGCGCAGAGAGAGCACTTTTAATTCGTTGACGAGCGCGATATTGACGCAACGATAGATGTTCTCAAGCAGCTTGGTCATCTCCGCGGCGCGTGTGGTGGAGACGCGTACCGCGCGGATGAAGATGGTTTCATAAAGGGCGGCGGCCAACTCGGATGCGACAGGATCATGCCCCCCGACGACCTTGGGAACGGCAGAGCGGGCCACGGTGGTATTGCCGGGATCTTCCCGCTCCGGAGAAAAGGCCACATAGAATCCCGGGCCTTCCTGATTCGCCTTGTGGGCTTTGAGGTGCCCAGGGTTTTCGGCTTCAAGGATCGGGATCAAGACGTCATCGGTGGTGCCGGGATAGGTCGTGCTTTCTAGGACGACTAATTGTCCATCGCGCAGCCATGGCGCGATCGCGTGCCCTGTCTTCGTGATGTAGCTCAGGTCGGGCTCACGGTGATGTGTGAGCGGTGTGGGCACACACAGGATGATGGCGTCCTGCTCTGTAAGTTTGGCGAACTCGGTGGTTGCCGTGAAGCCGTGCGCTCGTGCAGAGGCGATCTCCTCCCCCGTGATCCGGAGAATGTAGGACCGCCCCGCTTCAAGATCATCGACTTTCCGGGTATCGATGTCGAAACCGGTGACACGGAAATTCGCTTCGGAAAGTAAAAGTGATAACGGCAGGCCAACGTAGCCCAATCCGATGATCCCGATCTTTGCACTTCGGTCTTGAAACCGCTTCAGCCGCTCGGCAACGTCCTGGGCAGCTGTTTGTACATCTTCTAATGGCATATTGAGGGTCATTATCGCATTTGGTGCGGCATGGAAAGCTCGACATATCCTTTCTGGGAGGATAGCCTAACCTTTCGGACGGTCTGCGTCTACGAACAGAAGTGGCATAGACGAAACTGCGAGTTCGCGGTGAGCTAAACGAAGAGCGGCACCGGTCTGAACCGGGCGCATCCGAAGACAGGCGGAGGTGGTCATGGCACGGTATCTCATCACAGGCATCGCAGGCTTTATCGGTTCCACGTTGGCCCGCGCCTTGCTGGCGCAAGGGCATACGGTACAGGGCATCGATAATCTTTCGACCGGCCGCATGGAGAACCTGACAGAAATCCTGTCTTCGATTTCTTTTGAAGTAGCCGATTTGCAGGATCAAGAGGCCATGCGGTCCGCTTGCGAGGGCGTCGACTATGTTCTCCACCAGGCGGCGCTCGCCTCTGTTCCGCGATCGGTGCGGGATCCTCTCACGTCGCATGAGTCCAACATCAACGGGACGCTCAGCTTGCTGCTGGCAGCGCGCGACGCCGGTGTGAAGCGAATCGTCTACGCTGCTTCGTCCTCCGCCTATGGCGATCAGGAAGGGCAGTCAAAGCACGAAGAGATGACCCCTCGCCCGCTTTCTCCCTATGCGGTGCAGAAGCTAACCTGTGAGCACTATCTTCAGGCTTTCTGTCGCGTGTATGGCATGCAGGGTGTTTGTCTGCGGTATTTCAATATCTTTGGCCCGCGACAGGCTGCGGACTCACCGTATTCCGGGGTGATTGCCCAGTTCATCTATAAGATGATGGCTGGCGAGGTCCCGACCATCAACGGGGATGGCCTCGTCAGCCGGGATTTCACCTATGTCGACAATGCCGTCCAAGCAAACCTGCGGGCCTGTGTTGCGCCCGATGCGGTGGCGACGGGACGGGTGTTCAACGTAGGTACAGGCCATACGCATACCTTGAATGAGTTATACGCGGAACTTGCCGATATCTTGCATTTCAAGGAGAGAGCAAAACATGGAGTTTTGCGCGCCGGCGACATTCTCCATTCCCAAGCGGATATTACCCGAGCGCAAAGAGAGCTCGGCTACGCACCCGCAATTAGTTTTCGAGCGGGTCTGGAGAAAACCGCGGCTTGGTATGTGGAAACTGTGAAACAGATGACCCCGGTCTAAGTCTGGTGCCTCAGAACCTTATAGGTCTTAGTTTGAGAGGCCTATTGGGCACCGCGACGGCGAAGAATGGTTTTGACCGTCTCAAACATGATCATGAGGTCCAGTCCCAAAGACATGTGCTTCACGTAATACAGGTCATACTCGAGCTTTTCGCGGCTTTCTGCCAAGGTGGACCCGTAGCCAAAACGCACCTGTGCCCAACCGGTGAGACCTGGTCGGATGAGGTGCCTCAAGTAATAAAAGGGTAGATGTTCGCTCAGCATGGGAACAAATTCCGGCCGTTCCGGGCGGGGCCCGACGAAACCCATATCTCCCCGAAGTACGTTCCATAGCTGCGGGATCTCATCGATGCGGGTTTTACGCATAAACATGCCGAATCTGGTGATGCGTGGGTCGTTCTTTGTAGCCCATCGGGCTCCGCCAGCCTCCGCATCCACAAACATGGATCGGAACTTATATACGGAGAAGTTTCTGCCTCCCATGCCCACCCGGGTCTGACGAAAAAAGATCGGGCCACGAGACGTAAGACGAATGAAGGCGACAACGAATGGGAAAAAGGGTAAGAACAGCAGGAGCCCTAGCGTTGCTGCAACCATGGAAGCAAGCTGCCTAATGAATTGCTGCGAACGATTGATGCGGAATCCATTGCTGTAAAGAAAATTGCTTGGACGAATCCCATCAAGCTGAATTTTGCCTGAAAGCCGCTCATGAAGATCGGTTGCGTTCTCTACGGTAATTCCAGCAAATCGCAAATTTAGTAGCTCCTGAACCGGGAGCTCATCACGGGCGTCTTCAACCGCAACAATGATACGGTGGACGGCTGGGCGCATCTCTGAAAGGCGTGCGAGTTCCTCAATCCAAATCTGCTTCCTGGCTGCTTTATCGAGCAAGCGTATATCTTGAAAGCCGGTCACCTCCATGCCTAACTCACGCCGTACACGCAACGAGTTCACGATCGAGCTCGCATAGTTGCCGGCACCGAGAACGTACACTCGTTCACGAAATAAAGTTTTCCCGTTGACCCACTCATATAATCGACGCCACATCAGCAATGCAGGAGTCAAGAGCAGGAAGGCAAGTGCGTACACATATGGTGCGATAGAAATGTTGGGGAAAAACAAAATCAAGGCTGAAAGCAGAAAACAGTCAAACCCGAGCACCAACAGAATACGAAAATAAATCTCAAGCGGCGCGGAAACAATCTGAGGCTCATACAGATCGAAGTAGTAGGAAAACATCAGACTCGCCGCTGTAATCGCAACGATTTTGATATAGCCCTGCTCATAATTGAGGGCCAGATACGCGTCGGGGCCACGTAGAGCGAAGGTGGCAATCAGGAAACAGCCGCTCACAATCAAGGCTTCGCAAAGCAAGAGAACGACTGTGCGAGTCGGGTAGTAAACATTGAGAAAACGAATCATCCTAGGCTGAAACCCCGAGCTAACCTTCCGCCTTATAGCCGTCGTAGCTGCCGTAATAGTCGCTCTTGGGCGGCAGCTTGCGCATGGCATTGAGGACAAAGCCCAGCACATTGGCGCTTTTAAACTGTAACTGGGCCTGCTGTGCCGTTTTGTATTTTGTGACACCTTCCCGTCCCACCAGTAGCACGCCATCGCAAGCGTGCGAGAGACTTACCGCATCCGAGACGAGATTGACCGGGGAAGAATCGACAACAATCCAATCGAAGGTGGCAGCGGCCACACTGATTAATTCGCCAAAGCGGGCATTCGCCGCGAGATCACCTGCCTTATCCCCATCTTTTCCCCCTCCGATAAAGGTGAGCGAGGCCAATCCTGGGTTAAGCAACGGTGTACCGGTCATTTGTGGTCGCTGCATGACGTCAAGCAACTGTGCATCTCCGGAAAGGTATTCTGCGAGACCTGGCTCCCGCGGCGCGCCCAATAATCGATGCAGTGAACTTCTGCGCATGTCTCCATCGATCAACAAAACACGGTTGCCCTTATGACGAGCGAAGGATAGGGCGAGGTTGAGTGCAACAAAGCTCTTTCCTTCGCCAGGTAGTCCGCTGCTTACCAGGATCGACCGCATCGGACCCTGTTCCCGAAATTCGGCGAGGTGAGAACGCAAGCTGCGAAACTGCTCCACCTCTGACCCTCGATCTCCCAATGCTGGGAGGGAGGGTAATAAAGGGTGCCAGACTCGTTGAGGAACGGTGGATAGGTCGAGCGCGGACGTGAGTGGAGTCGTGCGGTAACCATCAAAGGCGAGGTCCGGGTCAGCAATCTCCGAAGACACTCTTGGAGGCGACTTCATTGGCGGGAACTGTTCTACCGGCGTCCTGACCTCTTCGACAACATTTGCGGACTCGCCGCCGGAACGCGCGGTCGAAACGGAACGCTCTAACTCTGCACGAAGTAAGGCCTCGTAGATTTTGCTCATCGTTTCGCTTCCTTCAGGCTGCCGGTGTGATGGATACTCATTCTTGAAACGCGTGGATACATCAGGTTCTGAACGTAGCTCCAAAGCTGGGAGGCTCTTCTAGTCGCAAATCATGCAGCACGACAGAAACAAGTTGGGGCGTAACCTCATGGACCTGATCGACATAGGCGAAGATGAGGCAGTTCTCACAGATTAAGTTAATCAAACGGGGGATGCCCCCACTCGCTTGTTGGATCAGGCTGACCGTTTCGGGTAAGAAGATGCGCTTCGCTGTGCCGGCTATCCGCAACCGGGCTGCAATGTATTCAGCAGTTTCTTCCTGGTCCAACGCTTGTGTACGGCACCACAACGAGACACGTTGGCGTAACTGGCGCACATCGTTTTGCCGCAAGCGGGTTTCAAGTTCCGGCTGTCCGCAAAGAATAATCTGCACCAGCTTTTCGGAGGAAGTTTCCAAGTTCGTGAGCAGACGAACTTCTTCCAGCATCTCGCCCGAGAGATTTTGCGCTTCATCGACCACGATCACGCAAGGTTCGTTCTTTCCAAAGCAATCGATCAGCCAGCGGTTCAGTTGAATCAGCATGGCGGATTTTGTGCGGTTTGTCGGCGGTAGCCCGAAATCACTGAGCACAAACTCAAGAAACTCCAATACGTCCAAGCGCGGGTTGAAGATAAATGAGCTATGGATGCGGGTACGGTGCAAGGCATCCAAGGTGTGCCGAAGGAGTGTCGTTTTTCCGGTGCCCACCTCTCCAGTGAGAACCATGAAACCACGGCGGGAAGTGATCCCGTATTGCAGTGAAGCGAGCGCCTCCAAGGTCTGCGGCATCTTAAAAAGAAACCGCGGATCAGGATTCAGAGTGAAGGGATCGCTTTCTAAGTCGAAGAAACGCTTGTACATTGATTAGCTCTGCGCACTCGCAATCTGGCCGGACTTTCGAAAGGGAAGTCGCAAGCGAAATTTGGGCTTAAGCGTGTCTTGCATTTGGCGTTCGGTTGCTTCGGAAAAGCCAATGAGGCCCAAGGTCGGTAGCTTCGTAAAGGCCCAAATATCGCGTTCAGACCGCAGGGACGTATCTTTATATTCCAGGAGCCCGGCGAGAACCACACCGAGGGCCAAGCCAAAAGCGGCGCCGCTACCCAGAAAGAGACCACGTTTCGGGGAGAACGGGGCGTCGGGCAGGTTCGCTTCGTCCATCACACGAAACTGTTCACCCTGCTGCCGCTTTTCCAAATCAGTGGCCATTTTGGATTGATTCATCTTCCCTAACAGGTCGTCATAGAAAGTCTGAGCCGTTTGATAGTCTCGCGTCAGTTCTTTGTATTGCTCCTCGATCATCGGGCTTGAAGCGATACGAGATTGGTATGTTCCGATGTTTGCTTGAAGCTGGGCCTGTTCCCGCCGCTTGGCGTCGATTCCCACGTCGGCAGAACGCAACTGTGCACGCAGTTGTTGCAACGCGGCCGGTTCTCGGGCCACAGGAGCAAAGGAAGGAGAGGCGTTCGCGGCAGAAGTTTTCGGTGCCTGGGACATTTGTGTGCGCAATTCGGCGATCTTCCGGCGTACGGCGATCACGTCCGGGTAGTCGCTGGTGTAATGCGTCGTCAGTTCGGCTTCCTGTGTAAGCAAGGTTTGCAGCTGCGCCTGATTTTCCTGCTGCACCGCACTCGGTAACGCTGGACCAGCACCTGTACCTAGGTTGCCCGGAGCGTAGGTTTGCCCCTGTTGCGCGAGCATCGCCTGAAGGTAACTCTTGTCCTGCTCCATGCGGCTGAGTTGCTGGGTAGCAGCCTCCAGCTGGGTGTTCAAGCTACTGAGCATGTCGGAGTTTGAGGTCTCCTGTCCCGGTAACCTGCCGATATACTGCCGCTGAAAGTTTGCAAGCTTCGCGTCCTGTTCATCAAGACTGCGCTTTGCGTCATTCAGCTGTCCCTTGAGGAAGTCCGTGGTTCCTTCTGCCGATTGTTCCCGCAGCTTGAGATTTTCGTTGAGAAAGAGGGAAGTGATGTCACTACATACAAGCTGAGCTGTGTGAGCATCATCTGCCTTGAAGGAGATGAAAAATCCGGGCAAACCTCCGGAGCGCGCCACCTCGGAGTGGATTGGCTTGATTTCGATATCGCGCCGCGCTGCGTCGATGCGGTCGTCCATGTCGAGGTGTTGAGTGCCGTACAGGTTATATCGCTCGATGATCGGTTGCAGGTGAGAGCGACTAAGGATCTGCTCCTTCATTGAGGCGAGGCGACTATCCAAGTCCGCCGACACCACCGGCTTGACATAGTTATCCGGGACTTTCTGTCCCTCGATCAAGACCAGGGTTTGTGACAGATATCTGGGGGGGATCAGGTAGCTGAAGCAATAGCTGGCGATCGGCAACACTAGAAGTGGGATGAGAATGAGCCACCACCGGCGCTTAAACATCGCGAGGTAATCCTCGGGTACCAGTGAACGATGACCTAACATATACGTGTCCTATCTACCGAAAAAGGTGCTTCCCGGCGAGTAGCTGATCCCAACTCCAACGATTTGATAGAAGCCGTTGAAAGCATTCAACGGAAATGCTGTTCCTGACAACGATTGATGCTCCAACGTATAACTGGCAAATGCGGCAGCCCGACGGGTGATCTGACGGGATGCCTGCCCCCCGGCTGCGATGCTTTGGCTGACAAAGGTGTACGTTTCGAGCGCCGCCAATGAAGTGGAACGGGAATACCCGACACTTCCGGATACATTCCAGGTGCGTCCGAACTGGCGGTGAACGGCGCCAACTACATTGTCAGAAAAAGAGCCCGGGATAACGCCGGAGCCATTGTTGACCCCGCGTGAGTAGTTAAGTGTGTAGAACAAAACACGCGCACGATACGAGGCGCCCGCTCCTGCCGCCAGTTGAGTTGACGAGGGCGCCGTGCCGAGGTAACTCGAAGTAATGTGCTGTGGGCCCGCATACACGTCGGTTGTGAAGCGGCGATTCCATTGCCGGGTGTAATCCACCGTTCCACCCTGCGTGGAAAATGCATAGGGGATGTTGCTATAAGCGAACTTCGTATAGTTGTAGGTGAACGTGAGGTTGTTACGCCCATTGAGACGGTAACCTACTCCGGCAGAGGCACCCTCATTATGATTGTCAAGGGCCTGGTTTGCATTGTCCCCTATGAACGATTGGATACTTTCATAACCGCTCGCCTGCGCTGTGAGGTGGGCGGAGAGGGTGCGACTGGCGCTGCCGGTGACCGTGTTACTTACACGAGGGCCATAGGTGGTGAGGATGCCGATACCCGACTGCGGACCCACCGTAACAGGGTCCACGCCAAGGTCACCAACACCGGGAATACCGGAGAAGCCCGTCACCGGGCTTTCCGGAAGGTAACTTACAGCATCCTGGACCAGAAAATTCCAGTGCTTGGTTTGGTACGCTTGGGAGAGCGATAGTTCCTGATAGGTGGTTGTCGGCTGTCCCGAGTTGGCAAGCAAAACACCTCCCGTATAGATCGCAGTGAACGGGTGTGTGATGCTGCTGGAAAGATAAGCCAGGTTGCCGGAAAGATTGGTGGTGTAGTCCGTACCCGAGTTATAGAAGCCTGTGGAGATTAGTTCCGAAGCGTTCAGAGAATAATTGAAGCTCCCCCCAATGCGGGGCAGTTCAAAGCCGACGTTGGGGGTGGCGCCTACGGCTGCAGGGACAGCTTGCCCCAGTGCCCGGCCGCAGGGCAGCAGGAAGACCAAAAAACAAAAAAGAGTGTACCGGGGCAGGATCTTCATGGCACCACGATCGTGTCACCCGAAACGAGGGTGACGCCCTGAAGATTACCGTCTTTGATTGCCTTTTTGTAATCAAAGGGGATCTTTTGCTGTTTCCCGCCTGCAGTGCGGAGAATATAGATGCGCTTCGCATTGGCGTAAAGCGTGAGCCCCCCGGAGGAGGCGATGGCCTGCAAAGGAGTCAGCCCCGGCGTCAGCGGGATCTCTCCAGGTTTCGTGATCTCTCCGAGCAGAAAGACATGCTTGCTGTTGACCGCAAGCACCGTGACGGTGACCACCGGATCGTTCAAATATTTTTTGAGGTGAAGCGCAATATCATCGCCCAAGCGCATGGGAGTGAGTCCGGCAGCTTGCAAATCGCCAACGAGAGCGAGCGAGATCATGCCATCTGGGCGCACCGGCAGAGTTCCGGAGACAGTCGGTTCCTTCCAGACGTTGATTTCGAGTGAGTCCCCTGGACCGACGATGTAATCGGACGCGACATTCGCCGCCTGTGTATGTGCCGCCGCTCCGGCCGGGGATTGTCCGGCTCCAGCTTGGCCCGACAAGAGCAATCCGATTGCAGAAGATGTGCTTTGCGGAGCCGATGCGAGTGGCGCCTGCTGAGCCCATACAGCATGAGCACAGGCCAGGGCCACAGCGGCGATACAGCCGATAATTTTCAGCGATCTCATTATGCCTCCGATCGCCTTGACGACCGGTACACCTTTCCAATTGAACGAAGTCCTGTATCGATTGTACGGAAAATCGCAGTAGGTTTCGACTGTCCGCACGAATCAAGTACCTGGGACGGCTCCGCCAGAATGCACTTGTCAGTTAAGAGTTTGCGGCACCGGCGACGCATGGAGTATCCCCTAAAAGAACCAGACAGCAAATTGCAAATCCTTGTATTGTGGTAAAGATCACGTGCGACTCCGTTCCCAAATAGCCGCTTCCGGCGCTGTTTTGCCATCTCCGCTGACGGATGTTGACCCTGCCGCGCTCGGTCGTCCCGCCACGGCTCGCACCCGTTCGGCCGACAATCTTGCGCTCGCGCTGCTGGCGCTTCTGTTGTGTCTGCTTTACCACGGCATTGCCCTCAAACTGATTAACGATTGGTACGAGCTTCCGGACTTCTCGCACGGCTTCCTGATCCCCTTTTTTGTGGCATACCTGCTTTGGGAAAAGCGCGCCGTCCTCCGCCACACTCCCATTGAACCCAGCTGGGGTGGGTTGCCACTCGTTCTTTGCGGACTCTTTCTTCTGCTTGTCGGCGTTTTCGGCGCGGATCTGTTTCTTTCCCGTATTTCCTTCATTGTGCTGGCTGCGGGTCTGGTTTGGACGCTAGCCGGGCGGACGATGCTGACGCAGCTGCGCTTCAGCCTGTTTGTGCTTCTGTTAGCGATCCCGCTGCCGGCGCTAGTGTTCAACCAGATTACGTTTCCTTTACAACTGCTCGCCTCGCGATTTGCCAGCAATCTGCTGCCGCTCGCCGGCGTTCCCGTTTTACGAGACGGCAACGTCATCCAGTTGCCGGCCATGCAACTGGAGGTGGCTGAGGCTTGTAGCGGGATCCGCTCGCTTCTCAGCTTATTCACGTTGGCCGTCATTTACGGCTACTTTCTTGAGCGGGACCAATGGAAGCGGGTGCTGTTGGCGCTGGCGAGTTTACCGATTGCCGTGACGGCGAACGTGGCCCGGATCGTGGGCACAGGCTTGTGTGTGCAGTATTGGAATCCAGACAAGGCGGTGGGCTTTTTCCACGAATTCTCTGGGTGGCTCATGTTTTTGGTCTCTCTCGGCTGTCTCTATTTGGTGCACAAGACGCTCGATGCCGGTGTAGGACCTTTCCGAAAGGCGGTCGCGTGAAGTCACCGCAGTTCTGGTCTGTTTTTACCTGCTTGCTTGGCGCTTTGCTGCTGATTCACCTACGCGGCGATGTGGACCGCGTTCCTCCCAGCGCCCCACTGAATGAAGTTCCCAGCACCTTGGGTCTCTGGACAGGCCAGGATGTGCCGATCAGTTCTGCCGTGCTCGAGGTACTCGGAAAGGGCGATTTTCTCAACCGCCTGTATACCCAACAAGCAGGCATGACCGTACGAACCTCCGGCTCCCCGAGCGAAAGCGCGCCCATTCAGTTATTTATCGGCTATTTTCCGACGCAGCGAACAGGGCAGGCAATCCACTCGCCGCAGAATTGCTTACCTGGGTCGGGATGGTCCTTTCTATCGTCCGGCGTTACCAATTTTACTGACGCCACCGGGAAACGCTATCGAGTGGGCGATTACGTGATCTCCGACGGCCGGCTGAAGCAAGAAGTTCTGTATTGGTACCAATCGCATGGCAACAGTATCGCGAGCGACTATATGGCCAAGCTCCACATGTTGGCCGATTCCATTCGGCTGGGCCGAACAGATGCCGCCCTGGTCCGCGTCATCACCCCCATTGAGCCGAACGAGGAACCGGCACGGGCGCACGAACGGGCGGTCACTTTTGCCAAGCAAGTCACGCCGCTGTTGCCGGCCTACGTTCCCAACTAACCTCAATGCCCGGTCACCCCGGGACGAAAAAGCTCTGAAGAGGAGAAATTTGCATGTACGCCACACGCGGTCGACGATGGAACCGAACTCGGGTCGCTATCGGAACCATTCTGCTGTCCACGGTGTTTGCGGGGTGCAAACACGATCCCAATGTGCAAAAGCAGAAGTATCTGGAAAGTGGAAAGCGGTATGAGAACGAGGGGAAAAACCGGGAAGCGGTGATCCAGTTTTCGAATGCCCTCAAGGTCGACCACAACTTCGCCGCGGCGCATTACGAGTTAGCGAAGACCTACATCCAGTTGGGCTCCATGGTGGCCGGCTACCAGGAGTTGCAGCGCACCGTCAGCTTGAGCCCTTCCAACCTGCAAGCACGTTTAGACCTTGGCAATATGCTTTTGGCGGGTGGTATACCGGACCGCGCGACGGAACAGGCAAACGCCGTACTTGCCGCGCAGCCAAACAGCGCAGATGCGTACGCACTGTTAGCCCACATTGCGCAACGGCATGGGGACGCTTCGCAAGCGCTGACCCTGATTCAACATGCCATTGCGCTCGACCCCAATCGCAGCGCCTTCCACACGTCGCTGGGACTTCTGCAAGCATCCGGTCCAGGTGGGGAAAAGACGGGTGAGGGCGAGTTGCGGAAGGCGATTGCTCTCAATCCGAAGGATCCTTCGGCACGGCTGGCCCTTGCCGGTATGCTTGCAAAAGGTGGCGACCTCCCCGGCGCGACGCAGCAGGCGCAGGCCGCCGTGCAGGATGCGCCGCAAAACCTGCAAGCGCGTGCTGTGCTCGCCAGCCTGTACCTACAAGCCAACGATCAGGCCAAGGCGGAACAGACCTTAATTCAGGCCACAGCCGACATGCCGGACAAGGATCAGCCGGCAAATCTGCTGCTCAGCTTCTACGGCCGGTCCAAGCAGATGGGACGGGCCGAAGCGACCTTTGCCGATCTGCGCGGCAGTCACTCCAAGAGTGTGCCAATCGCGACAGAATATGCTCGTGTCCTCATCGTGGAAGACAAGTACGATCAGGCAGCGGCGGTACTGAAGGATTTGAACAAGACGAACGCAAACAATCCTGAGATCGAGCGGCTAAATGCGGATCTTCTTCTGCATCAGGGCAAGGCCAATGACGCATTGGCTCTTTTACAGAAAGCCGTCAACAATGCTCCTGACGACGCGCGTCTTCGGCTGTTGCTCGCACAAACGGCTGCCAACCTGGGTAAGAACGGTGTGGCAGAAACCAGTTTGCAGGAGGCGGCGCGGCTGGATCCACGCAGTCTGGATGCGGCCAGGGGGTTGGCGACGCTTGCAAACAACCGTGGCGATCTGACCCAATTGAGCCAGATCGCAGAGAAGATCATTGCGGCTCACCCCGAATCCGCCGAGGGATACCTGTGGCGGGGTACGGTCGAAGCGAAACAGAAGCAAACAATGCAAGCGCAGAAGGATTTCGAAACAGCGCTAGCGAAAGATCCGAACAACGAGGCCGCGAATCTTGACCTCGGCGAGCTTCGGTTACAAGAAAAGCAGCTTCCCGAAGCGCGCGCAAAACTCGAAGAGGTACTCGCACGAGACCCTAATCAGGTGACCGCGCTCAATCTTTTGGTCGCTGCCGATCTGCAGGAAAAGCAGCCGGATAAGGCGCTGGAACGCATTCAAGCCCAGATCGCGAAGTCGCCGAACAATGTGGCGTTGTATACCGACCTGAGCGCGCTCCAGCTGCAGATGAGAAATTTTCCGGCCGCACAGGCAAGTGCTCAACATGCGCTTGGGCTGAATGGATCGTACGAGCCCGCGGTGCAGGTTTATTCCCAGGCTGAGGTGGCGACGGGTAATATCGAAGCCGCGATTACGGTATGGCAGCAATGGCTGAAGGGACACCCGGACGATCCTCGGGCGACGATGCTGCTGGGCTCGTTAGAGGAACAAAAAGGGGATACCACCAAGGCGATGGATGAGTACAAACGAGCCTTGCAACTGGACTCCTCGCAAGCAGCCGCTGCCAATAATCTCGCGTATCTGATGGTTGAAAATGGGGAAAACTCCGATGTCGCCCTGAGTTACGCGGAAACGGCAAGACGCATTCTGCCGAACTCTCCCAGCACGGCGGACACGCTGGCATGGGTGTATTACCACAAAGGAACGTACTCCCTAGCACGCGACCTCCTAGAAGATGCAAGCAAGGCTGAGCCGAATAATGCTGCCATTCACTTCCATCTCGGCATGACCTACAGCAAGCTCGGCAACAAGCCGGAAGCGCTGGTTCAACTAAAGAAAGCGGCGGATCTGGCGCCAAACACGCAGGTGGGAAAACAAGCGGGGGACGCTCTGAGTCATTTGGGGTAGCACAGCACGAGAGGTGCGGAGCGAAGGGCGCAGCCAAGACATGCTGCGCCCTTCTGACGTGACGAAGGCAAGGGATGTGCTGTGGGTCGTTTTGGTCTCCACCAAGCGGCGGTCAGGCATGGCAGCAATCGCTTCAAGACAGGTCCGAGCATTCATCATGCTCCGGGACGCCTGCTAAAGTGACTGTAGCCCAAGCAAAAGGCCGCCCCGAAGGGCGGCCTTTTGCAGAGATCAGGTCTTAGAGGATCTCGCCAGCATTCCGACGCCGCATGAACAGCAGGCCAGCAGCACCGATCAATCCAGTGCCCATGAGGACCAAGCTGTTGGGTTCAGGAGTGACGCTTGCCGCACCGGTAATTTCGAAGTTGTAAGTACCTGCGGTATTGGAGGAGGTGAGAGTGAAGTTGCCGGGTGTATCCGTATAGCCCGCTTCGGTGAACATGCCCGTGCCGGCGACATCAAGGAAGGTTGAATCGACCGTGATGAGGTTCGTGATGCCGGTAATGGTGTACGACAGGTCGGTTCCTTCAGAAAAGAGAACGGTTCCAGGCGCATTGGCAAAGACAAGGTTTTGCAAACTGACCGTCGTCCCGAGATAGGGGGTGAGGGTTCCCGTTGCGAGCGTGACGTTGCCCGAATCCGGGGTGAACGTGATCCCAGTGCTGTCAAAATAATCTGCGCCCCCGGTCAAGGCACTGACCGTAACTGAGCCGGTGATGGAATCAGCGAACGCCAGGGAAGACGATGCGGCGAGTACCGCACCGAGAGCAACCAATTTCTTCAAACTCTGCATAAAAGCTCCTTTAAGTGCCGCCGCAGCGGTATGACCAAATCTTTACCAAGGTTGGGAAGCACCTTCCAACCTTGGTCCTATACTCCTCGGCTCACCTACCCTTGCCCACGAATACAGATTTTCACCTGTACCCTCTCCGTGTAACCTAAAGTGGCGAACGGTTTGATCATATCCCAACGAAAGTTGTAGGCAACAGAAATCTTGCCTATCTTTAGTACTCATTTCAAGGTAACGATCGTCGCTGCTTATCGAGTACCGCACGGTATGCCGCAACCGTCTTTTGCATCATCGCAGCGGCGGTGAAGTCCGCCCGCCAGCGCCTGCGGCCCGCATCTCCCATCTGCCCTGCACGCGCAGGCGCGGTGAGCAGCGTAAGAAGAGCATGGGCGAGCGCGCCTGCATCCTCTGCCGGTACTAACAGCCCTGTGACGCCGGCATCAACGGCTTCAGCATTGCCTCCCACCGTGGTTGCCACAACCGGCAGACCGTACGCCATTGCTTCGACGAGCGCGTTGGAAAACCCTTCGCTGCGCGAGGGTAGCACAAAAATATCAGCGGTCCTGAGCCTGGCGGCAAGATCGCGGACACCGCCGAGGAAATGGACGCTAGCGCCGATGCCTAGATGCTGAATCTGCGCCTGCAACTGTTGAAAATAGACCTCGTCCAGCACGTCGCCGGCAATGTCAAAGCGTATGCGGGGAAACTTTTCGAGCACCACGGCGGCTGCTTGTACCAGGATGTCGTGTCCTTTGACACGGCGGATGTTGCCGATGGTCAACACCACCGATGCCTGGTCTGGATGATCGCGCATAGCGTTGGGAGTATCGCGCATCGCGCCAAGCGCTTCCGGAGCAGCCTCCACGTCCACTCCGTTGTAAACGGTAAGGACGCGTGCGGGAGCGATGCGATCCACCTCAATCACATGCCGGCGCACCTGTTCGGAAACGGCCAGGACCTGATGCGGAAGATGCCGTAGAAGCCGGTAAGCCGCCGTATGCTTTCGCCCCCGCAGAATGCCCAGATCGCGTCGGCTCCAGATCAGCTTCGCCGAAGAGAACAGACGAGTCACCAGCCCCGCCCAAAGATCGGAGCTTTCAAAGAAGGTCTGTACCACCACGATCTGCTGCGTTTTCATCAGCTTGCGGATGGCAAAGGCCCCGCGTAGCGCCTGCAGATCATACGTGCGACGCAGGGGAAGCAAGTACAGCGGACAGGGCGCCTGTGCCGGCGTGAACTCGCTTTGGGGATCAAGGGCAAAGGTCAGGATGGAGGCACGAAAGCCATACTGCGGCAGCAGCGCAGCCAGCCGTAGCACGATCCGTTCGCCGCCGCCGAGCGTCTTCGGAAAGCCATCGACAACCAGAAGGACGTGCGGAAGCGATCGCTGCTCGTCAGTGTGCAGGGCAGCGGCGCCGGTCGCCAGCTGGTGCAGAACGGCCATCAGCTACGTGGGCCTCCAAAGTATGGTTCAACCCGCATAGGCATACGTACCGGCCGTGGCAGGGGAAGGCGCGTCGAGGGCGTAGGCGCCGGCCGCACGAGAAAGCGCATCGGCCCGCACCGCCGCCCCGATAAGAACCCAAAGCAGCCCATTGATTTCAATGTAGGTCCAGCGGTCGCCAAAACAGTTGGTGATCGCGAGCGAGCAAAAGGCGACAAACAGTCCCAGGCCGAGGCCACGATACAACGGATCCTGCGCTTTCCGGAAAAGGCGCAAAGAAACGGAGAACATGGCCTGCAAAAGCGCAAGCGCGATGATGAAGCCGACGATGCCCGTTTCGACAAGCACCTTCACATACCAATTGTGGGTATCGGTCAAATTGGCCACGTGCTCGCCGTACATAAATGTAGCGAACCCGGTGCCGAAGATGGGGTAGTGCACGATCGTGTCTTCCGCGTTGGTCCAAAGGTCGACGCGCTCCTGCGCGGAAGCCTCCAGCTGGCCATCCTCGTTATGCGTCATGTTCACGCGTTGCGTGACGGCCACCGGCACCACGGTTTGCCAGGTGAAAAGGAACACAGCGGCAATGAGCAGAAGTTTGCGGTCCTTCACGATGCCGAGCACGATGACGCTCAGCACGACAGCGAGGTAGGCTCCGCGAGAGAAGCAATACATCGTGGCGAGTAGGGTGATCGCTACGAGACCATATGAAAGTAGGCGGAGCTTTTTGCGCTTCAGAAACTGCAGAAGCCCCCAGAAAAACAAGGAGAACTGGGCGAGAAAGGCTGCAGTCTGGTTTGAGCCGTAGCCGAGCGGGCCGCCATCCCGCTTGTCTTCGTTGAAGCTGGTCCATGTGTGCGAAAGGCTTTCCATGAGGGAGCTGCGGTCGATCATGGCGACAGAAAACGCGGTGATCAGAATGGCAGTGCGAATCGACTTGCGATCTTCAAGCGTGAGCGCGGCTGCAAAGAAGATCAGCGGCATCAGCATGTAGTCTTTCCATGTAACGAAATTGGCGTCGGCGAGCCAAAGCGGAGCCGGCGCGGTGGTCAATGCAGCGCCCATCCACATGGAAAGATAAAGATAGCCGCCGAACACCAGCCAAATGGGGACGAGGCGGTTTTTCGGCAACCGTTGGTTGTGCAACAGGGCACCGACGACAACGGCAATTACAAGAATGGTGAGGACGTTACCGCCGAGGGGCCAATTCAGAAAATGATCCCGCATGGTGCGATACGGCAAAAAGGGGATCATGTAGTACATGCCGTAGACCGGCTTTTTTACAAAGCCGCGGCGGCGTTGAGCATGCCGAAGGTATACGCGATCGAGATAGCGCGCTGCCGACGGCTGCGTGGTCGCACCCAACCGACCAGTGCCAGAGCATAAAAGCCGACCTGCGCGAGCAAGCTCACCTTGTACAACAGGCCGTGGCTGAGCGCGGAGGCCACCAAGAGCAGCACTAATAATAGCGGAATGGCGAGGCGCAACAGTTTATGGCTGATCAGGCGGAAGAGCAGCGGGTTGCTCGGAAGCAGCAGCCACGGCGCTCGTTGCACGAGCTGGTAGTTGCCCGTCAGGGTACGGACCTTGCGCCGGAATTCTTTGGTTGGATCGATAAAAATCTGATCCCGAACGACTGCGCCGGCGTGGAAGACCACACGTTTACCTTGGCGAATGACCTGCATGGGAACCCAGACATCGTCGAGCAAAGTGCCCGACGGCAGCGGCCGGTACAGTTCATGGCGCATGGCGTAAACGGCGCCGGTTACCCCCACCACGGAGCCGGTGGCGGACTCCAGTTTGCGGGTTGCCTTCTCAATCTTCCAATAAATCCCTAAACCATCGGGTGAGGGAAGACCATCCCCTGTTTCCAACAGCAGCTCTCCGCTAACGGCACCTATGTGCGGGTCGGCCAGACAGGACATCAGTTCATGAATCGCATCGGCGGGTAGGGACTGCCGCGTATCAAGAAAGACGAGCATCGATCCGGTTGCGTGCAGCACGCCATGATTCAAGGCCGCGGCTTTGCCGACGGAGCGATCGAGTATAACGGGCGTCACTGCCGGACTTGCAGTTTGTAGCAAATCCGCGGTGCGGTCTGTGGAGCCATCCGAAACGATGATGATTTGTAGCAGGGATTTAGGGTAGTCGAGCGCGTCGAGCATTTGCAGCTTGCGGGCGAGGTGCTGCTCTTCGTTGCGCGCGGCGATGATGACCGATACTGTGGGCGTTATGGCTTGGCGATCTATGGGACGTCGTAGACCTGCTCGCCAAAGCAGCCAAAGCAACAAGGGATACCCGGCATAGGTGTAAGCAATCAGGGCCAGACATATCCAGAACAGCAGCCGCATAACCTTGTGCTCACGCCTTGTCCGGACGACCGGCAGTCACACGATCATAGCGCAACGAAGCCATGCCATTGGTTGTAGATGGGCAGACCTTTGGGGAGCATTCTTGTCGCAATCCACCCGCTATACTGGCGTCAAGCCCGGTTGCCGATGAGCTATCCGGGCATTGCACGCTGCACGAAGATGATGCGAGTGGATTGGGTGATGGCCGTGTTTCGAACGAGCTGGAGATAGCGGTGCAGCTGCGGGTTCGCCACATCGCGCGCAATGTGTTTTCAAACTGGCTGGCCACTGCCGCGAACATGGCGGTGGGATTCTTCCTTTCGCCATTCATCGTGCACCGGCTCGGCAATGAGGCGTACGGCGTTTGGGTGTTGGCGATTTCCTCGATCAACTACCTGGCCTTGCTGGATCTTGGGATGCGCAGTTCCGTGCTGCGTTTTGTGTCAAAAGGGCACACGGTAGGCGATCACGACGCGTCCTCCTCGGCATTGTCTGCCGCGCTTTGGGTACGGCTCCAGATCAGCGTTCTTGTCCTTTTACTTGCGGGTTCACTGGCTTACTTCTTCCCGGTGTTTTTCAAGGTGCCGCCATATCTCGCACGCGGAGCGCAGATCGCGGTCCTGATCATCGGCGTCAACATGGCGCTGACGATGTCGATGGGGGTCTTCGGTGGTGTGCTTTCGGCGCTGAACCGCTACGATCTACAAACCGTCGTAACGCTGGTTCAGGTCACGATTCGGGTTACCGGCGTTGTGCTGGTTTTGCGACATGGCCATGGCATCGTGGCCGTCGCGCTGTGCGAGTTTGCTGCGGCGCTGATCGGCAATGTGCTCCTTGTGTCCATGGCGCGGCAGCTGTATCCGCAACTGCGCGTGTTGTGGCGCAGACCGACTCGCGAGGTATTACGCCCACTCTGGTCATATAGTTTCTATGCATTTTTGACCTCGATCGCCCTTCAGCTTATTTACCAAACGGACAATCTGGTTGTCGGTAGCTTTGTCTCGACCTCGGCAGTCACGTTTTACGCGATCGGCAATTCGCTTTGCCGGTACACCGACCAGTGCACGGGCGGGATTACAACGAGTTTCGTTCCCGCTGCCAGTACCTTCGAGGCTGCCGGCGATGCCGGCCGTTTGCAAGCGTTGTACCGCGTCGGCACGCGTACCGTGATGGCGGTTTCACTGCCCATTCTGGTGACACTGCTGGTACGGGGGCGCACCTTTATCGGCCTCTGGATGGGACAACAGTATGCCGCCGTTTCCGGCACCGTCCTGAGCATCCTTGCGGTGGCTCTGATCTTTGCGCAGGCAAATACAACTGCCTTTTCAATCGCCTTCGGTACAGAAAGACACAAGAAGATTGCCCGATGGGCGATCAGTGAAGGAGTCGCCAACCTCGTGCTGAGCGTGCTGCTGGTGCGGCCCTTCGGCATCTATGGTGTAGCGGTCGGCACGCTGGTTCCAAATCTGTTCGTTCACCTTTTTCTGTGGCCGCGCTATATCGGTGAGCTGGTGCAGATCCGTGCCTGGAAGGTCGTCTTTGGCATCTGGGGACCGATGTTTTTGTGTGCGCTGCCGTTTGCCGCCGTGTCGTATGCCGTGGACCTTCACTTCGTACCGCGAAGTATTTTCGTCTTTTTCGCGCAAACGCTCGTGCTGCTGCCGATCTTTCTCGCAGCCGTCGCGTTTGTCTTCCGAGACCAGGTCCGGCAGCGTGTGTTCCCGGCGGTGCGGGCCTTTGTACAGACAAAAACCAGCCTGTTCGCGCAGTAATCCCGTTCACATAGTTTCAGCAATCTAGCTCGTGGTGAGCACTTACGAAGTCTGCTCTACTTCGGGCTTGGGCACGATATGAGCGGCGTTGTTCGCCTCCGGATAGAGCTTCGCTATCTCAACGAAATGCCTCCCATAGATGAAGCCGAGAAAATCCCAGAAGGCGAGCTCATGCGCAAACGCCCGGCCCTTGCCACCTTTTACGAAATGTTGGCGGGGAAGAGACAGCAGTCCGCGAAGGGCACTTCCGAACCGGTAGCGCGGTACGCCCCACAGATGGCTTACCGCCTCTGGAGTCTTGCGGGCATGCGCGCCTTGCGAGACGGCCCGCCAATAAACCCAGCGGCGGTGGTAGTTGCGCGTCAATCGCTCTTTGGGGATGTAGTGATGGATTGCAAAATCCGGAACATACATGCCGACGATACCGGCTTCGCGAACACGCCCAAAAAATTCTGAGTCTTCATCAGAAAGCAGCCCCTTGCTGCTGCGGCCCAGCGCCGGCGAGTACACGCCAACCCGCTCGAACACCGTGCGGCGCAGGGCACAGTTGCCGCCCATCAAGTTGCCGGCAAAACCCCCGTCAATGCGGGCTCGAGGCTTGGGCGGAATGGCGCCGATGGCCGCATGGTAGCCCGGCGGCAGCCACGCCGGGGCCGGCGCCGCCCAAT
>CAXTNA010000001.1:34041-50089 GCA_964245535.1 uncultured Acidobacteriaceae bacterium
AATTTGGCAGGTAAGGGCCGCCGATGAACTGCGTCTTCGCATCGGCAAACTCACGGGCAAGCACCTCGTACCAGGTCGCGTCGATCTCCTCATCGTCATCGATGAATCCGACGATCTCGCCCGTACCCGCCTCAATACCCGCATTCCGGGCACGGGAAAGCCCCTGCCGGTGTTCAAAAACATACTGGATCGGAAGCGATGCGGTCGCCTGCAGCTGTTTCACCACCGCCGCGGTGTCGTCCGGGCTGTTGTTGTCGACTACCAGGATCTGCACCGCCAGCCCGGGGGGAACCGGCGCGCGCAGCAGACTTTCCACGGCGGCGCGCAGTAGCCGGCTACGATTGTAGGTGGGAACGACAACATCAAGCCTCATGCAGATAGGCTTCGCTTCATTTCAAAATGTACTTTCGCCATCATGATCCTGCTGATCTCGCCAAAGGTGCTCTTTATAGCATGCAGCCAAGGGAGCCGCGCGTCTCTAAAACCTTTGTGTCACTCCCGCCCGGCTTGAGTCCATATAGGCTAAGAAGGCAGCCCTTTATTGCAGCGCCAATCAACCGTACCGCATGGAAAGCCTCTACCTTATCTATCACGAACTGCGAGCCGAGCCGAGCCGGTACGCGTATGCCCTAGCCTGCGAGGAGTTTCAGCAGCACTGTGCCTTATTTCGGCAGCTTGAACAGGAGGTGCCGGCTGATCACCTACGGCCCGAAGTGACCTTCGATGACGGTCATGCGTCGGCCGTTCAATTTGCTCTACCGGTTCTTCAGGCTGCCCAGATGCAGGCGCATTTTTTCATTACAGCAGGCTGGACGGAACAGCGTGCCGCATACATGACGGTTGCGGACCTGCGCGCTCTGCAAGCCGCGGGCATGCACCTCGGCGCCCATGGATGGAGTCACAAGCTGCTCACGGCCTGCACCGATGCGGAACTCGATGTGGAGCTGCGCGGCGCCAAACGCAGCCTGGAAAATTGGCTCGGTATTGACATCACCACAATGTCCTTACCCGGTGGGCGTTTCGATGCACGCGTGCTTCGCGCCTGTCGCGCGGCGGGCTATACCCAAATCTTTACTTCGGCGCCATCCGTGACAAACACGGAGCGACCGCAGGCGACCCTTGGCCGTTTAAATATACGAGCCGGCATGCCTACGGCTTCGCTCGAATCTTTGTTGCGGCCCGCAACGGGTGTACTCGCAAGGCAGCAACGGATGGACGCGTTGAAGACACGGGCGAAGGCACTTCTCGGCGACCGGATGTACGCGCGGCTTTGGGGTCTCGTCAACCATGAGGAAGCAAACGCCGCAGACCCGGGGACGGCACCGCAATGAAGGTATTGCACGTGATCAGCAGTGGGGGCATGTACGGCGCAGAGGCCGTCATCCTGAGCCTGATGGCTGAGCGCAACCGGACAGAGCCAAACGGCTGCGCGCTGGCGATCTTCCACAAGCCCGACGGCCCCCCGCCTATGCTCTACGAGGTTGCACAGGAGCGCGGATTCAACAAAGATTTATTACATCTGATCTCCTGCAGGGGACAGTTCGATCGTAGCGTCCCTGCGCAATTGCGCGCGCTCGCGTCCGGCTTCGGCGCGGAGGTCGTCCATACGCACGGCTACAAAGCAGACATCTATGCCGCCATTGCCTGGCGAGGCAAGCGTCCGGCGCTGGTTTCAACCTGCCACACTTGGTACGACAACGACTTCGCGCTTCGGCTCTATGGCGCGGCAGACCGCTGGGTGTTGCGCCGCTTCGATGCGGTCGTGGCCGTTTCAGAGGAGGTGCGGGCAAGACTGCTCGCCGCCCACGTACCGGCCAAATGCATCTGGTTCGTGCGCAACGGCGTCGACCTGCAACGGTTCGCCGTTGCTGTGGCCACAAGAAAGCGCAGCCGGCCCGCGGACGGCAGATTGCGAGTCGGCCTAGTAGGCCGGCTCGCCCCGGAGAAGGGCATCGACATCTTTCTTCATGCAGCAGCGCTGGTTTTGCAATGTTCTCCGGAAATCTCTTTCACGGTCGCAGGCGATGGTCCAGAGCGCACCAAACTGCAAGAGGTGATCGCCAACTTGCACCTCCAAGGAAAAGTCACTTTGCTCGGACGACAGGGCGACATGGCAGCGTTTTATAGCACGATCGATCTTTTGGTGTCCTCATCGTTTCAGGAGGGCTTGCCGATCGCGCTACTCGAAGGTATGGCTAGCGGTTTGCCCATAGTGGCAACGCGGGTAGGCGCGGTGCCTGACCTGGTGCTGCACGAAAAAACCGGTCTGCTGGTTGAGGCCGGTCAGCCGGCAGCGCTCGCTGCCGCGATCCTGCGGTTCGCCTCGGAACCAGTCCGTGGCGAGGAGTTTGGCCGCGCGGGACAGCAATATCTTGCGCGTGAGTTTTCGGCCGAACGCATGAACGCGGACTACCTACAGGTTTACGACCAAGCTCTCATAACGCAACGCTCATCCAGCTGTTTGGGACGCCAGGTACAAGATCATGCCTAGGGACAGCCGCCCAGACGCCACCAACCTTGTGCATGAGCCGGCGGTTTCGCGCATATTCATGCTGGATCTTTGGGCGACCGTGCCGTATTACACGGCATACCTTTCCAAAGCGCTCCAGAGGGCAGGCGCCGCGGTGCAGGTTGGCAGCATGACCTACTACCTCGACCACACCTGCTTCACGAACCGTGGGCTGCGACCGCAGCCGGGTCTGGTGGATATCGTTGGCCACCTTCGGCTTCCTCGTGGGCTGCGTAGGATTCTGAAATTGTTGGAGGGCGCTATGAACCTGCTGGCGCTCGCCGTCCGCTTCGTGTTCCGTCCCCCACAGGTTCTGCACATCCAATTTCTGCCACTGCTGCGTTCCCGCTGGCCGCTTGACCTGTGGTTCGTACGGTTCTGCGCCTTTCGGGGGATTGCCACCGTGCTTACCGTGCATGACCTCTTGCCGCACGACACCGGCAACGCGCACCGCGACCTGTATCGCGACCTGTACCGCCGCATGGACGCGCTCATCTGCCATTCTGCACACATCCAGCATCGTCTCGAGACAGACTTCGGCGTGCTTGCGGCCCGCATCGCCGTCATTCCCCATGGCCCATTCTTTTTCGATATACCCGCGGTGGATAGCATCGTCACCCGGGCTGCCCTCGGTATACCGGAAGGCGGCAGCTTTGTTTTATGGCAGGGCATCGTCTTTCCCTATAAAGGAGTCGATCTTCTGCTCACCGCGTGGCAGAAAGTGGAAAAACACCTCGAGAGCGTGTATTTAGTTGTGCTCGGCACCGGTGATGAAGCGCTCCTTGCACCCCTCCAGCAGCAGGCCGCTACATTAGGCCTGCGCCGCGTTCGTTTTCACCTGCGTTTCTGCTCCCCCGAAGAGCTGGTTGCCGCCTACCGTGCTGCAGCGGCCGTGGTCTACCCCTATCGCGCCATCACAACCAGCGGCGCATTGGCTACAGGATTGTCGCTCGGGAAAGCTGTCATTGCCAGCCGTCTTCCAGTCTTTGAAGAGCTGCTCACCGACGGCGAGAACGCTCTGCTGATCGACCCTCACGATGCCGAAGAACTGGGTGGAACGATCTTACGACTCGCTTCTGATCCTCAACTGCGCTCCACGCTCGAAGGCGCCGTTGCCGCTATGCGCTTCAGCGAACGCAGCTGGCAGGGGATCGCCCGCGATACCTTGCGGGTCTATCAAAAAGCCGAGCGTCGCCACCAGAGGTAGGCTCAAACTAGCTGAGATGAACTAAATGACTGCTCGTCAGGCCATCGGTATCCCTCAAAGACGCCTCAAGAATCGGTTCCAGGAATCGACTCACATAGCGGCGTTCTGCACCTCGATGTTCCGCCATTCGCCACGGAGCACCCCCGCTCGAATCTCTTCAGGGGTCTTACCCAACTGGGTCTGTTGGTAGGCATACACCGCCTCCCGCATACAAGTAGCGCATGCCGCACCATGCGTGCCTTCAAAACACGAATGGAGCGACTTATGCCGGAGCGCCAGATCGCAGCGGCAACCGCACGGCTGCGCATACAACACACGCTCGATCTTCGCGGCCATCCGGTAAGCCGCCACCTGGTATCCATGGCCGAAGGCAGGCCCGGTAAGTTGTTCGCCATGCAATACCGGGTTGTAGGCACGTGCTGGCGGCAATGGGTAGTATGCGGGAACTTCTGCGGTAGGTTCCACCCACTTGACCGAACCGGCCACCGTCGCCAATGCCAAAGCTCCATACCGAATCAAAGCGTGCACGATCCATTATGGCATTGCGAGCGCCTCCGATGCCGTCCACCCGCAGCACGTCAGGGTACACGAAAGTACCCCGGCTGATTGAGAGTTTCGAGCCAGCTTACGTCTGATAACAGATATTCTGTGTCGCCTATTTGTGGCCCATGGATCTGTGTGAAATGTATGCTGCCGTCTCAGCGGAAGGCTCGTCGACCATTCAAAGGCGTACTCTGTTCCGGTTTGCGACACACCGTGCCCGCTGCGAATCGAAAGTGCTATTGCCACTCTCGCGAAGCCTTGTTGTTCTTGATCGAGGAGGAAACCTGCGGACGAGATGCATGTCATCCGTTCGGTGGAGATCGTGTTCCACCTGCAGATGTACCGTTTTATGGCCCAACGGCGTTTTCGCTTGACAGAGCTCTAGGGCGTCAGCTTATATGATGTCCGCAATCAAAGAAACGAACTTCCGTTCGTGAATGTATTGACAGGACCTCCGGGCGAAGGCTCGCGAGTTCCATTTTGGAGGCAGTTGCAAATGAAACACATAATTCGACGAGCGGCAACCATAGCCGCCCTTTGTTTAGGAACGTCGGCAGCCCATGCGCAGGCGACGAACGCAGGCGATATCCGTGGAACCGTTACGGATACCTCAGGGGCGCTAATCCCTGACGTTACCGTAACGGTACTCAACGTCGAAACAGGCGTTTCAAAAGACTTCACCACCAACCACGATGGCGTGTACGACACAGCATCGATCGTCGCCGGACGTTACCAGGTCACCTTCACCAAGCCGGGTTTCGGCAAATATACTCGCGGCCCGATCACGGTCGATGTCGGTTTGACCACGGTGAATGCCCCGCTTAAGATCGGTGACACGAGCGAAGAGGTTACTGTCACCAATGACGTTCCCTTGCTCCACACAGAGGACGGCCAGGTTTCGGCAACCCTCGAAGCTAAAGACATGGCGCAGCTGCCTAACGTCGGCGGCTCAACTGGCCCCGACTGGCAGAACTTTATGATTTTGTTGCCTGGAGCGAGCGGCACATATAGCTCCGGAAGCAACCAAGCCTCACAGTCGAATCCCGGCCAGGAAGTCTCCACGAACGGCAACCTTCCCTTCAACAACGTTCTCCAGGATGGCGCATCGACCACGCTCCCTAGCAGTCAAAATGCCAACCCAGCGACCTTCGAAGACGTTCAGGAGTTGCAGGTCTCGCTCTCCTCTTTTTCGGCGCAGTACGGCGTCGGCGGTCTGATTATCAATCAGATCACTAAGGGCGGCACTGACCAATTTCACGGCGTGGCTTATGAATATTTCCAAAACGACGCCCTGAATGCGTACCAGTACGTCGTGGGCGGTGTTCCCAATGGACCGTACAACAGTCAGACGAATCCAAAAGGCACCAGAAAGCCATTTTTACGCTTTGATGATTTTGGAGGGACGTTCAGCGGACCTGTTGCCATTCCCTTCACCGGCTTGAGAAAGAAGGCCTTCTTCTTCTTTGGCTATGATCAGATCATTAACAATGGGTCGAACTCTTACTTCCAAACGGTTCCAACGGCGGCTAATCAAGCGGGTCAGTTCACTGGTTACACCATTTATGATCCAACGACCCAAAAGATAGCTCTCGACCCGCAAGGTAATCCATACCCAGTCCGTCAATCCTTCCAACAGGAGTACGGAACAAATGCGATTCCCGCTAACCTGATCGATAAGGTTTCTGCTAATTACCAGAAGTACTTCGCTTCTCAAACGAATCACAGTGCTTACCAGACATTCGAGAACGGAGCCACCGCTAATGGACAAGGCATCTCGGCGAGCAATCTTTATGTAAGCGTACCGGTCCCTCGCCCGTGGAAGCGGTACTTCGGCCGGTTGGATTATGACATCAGCTCTAATAATCGATTGACTCTCTCTGATACGCAGGGCGACAACGGCCAGAACGGATTCAGTGCTACAAGCATCTGCCCTGTTGGCTGCCAAATTGGCGATGTGGACAACAACAACGCACAGATTACTGATGTTTGGAATATCAGCCCCCACCTCGTAAATGAAGCGAGAATGGGGTACACCGACCAGCTCAACTTCTTCCAAGATGCCGGTCTAAATCAAGGGATTGTTGGGACTCTTGGCTGGCAGTACGCGAAGGCGGACACCGTCCCCGGTGTAGGCATTGGCGGTTATAACGCATTTGGTCCAGGCACCAATGCCGAGTATAAGGAATTTGTTTTCGATCCTTCGGATGTGGTCACCCTTATCAAAGGCAAGAATATTTTTCACTTTGGTGGAGAGTTTGCTTTTTATCGTGATGACGATACCAACTGGGGCAACATCAATGCGGGCAGCTTCAACTTTAGCGGGCAATACACACAAAATTGGACACTTGGACCCAAGCTCGATGCAAACAAAAATCCGGTTATTGGCGCCAATGGTCAACCTGTGATCATTGCATCACCCAACCAAGCTTCAGGATCTGGATATGCGGACTTCCTGTTGGGCTACTCGCAAAGCTGGGGTGCGCAAGTACTTCCCGAGTTCGGTGTCCGTTTGAAGAAGCCTCAGATGTTCGTGCAGGATGACATCAAGCTCAAGCCGAACTTCACGTTGAACCTCGGCCTTCGTTATGAGATCAGCCATGGTTTCAACGAAGTCAAGGGAAACGAAGCTACCTTTGATCCGACAGTCTTGAACCCAGCCAACAACACCCCTGGGGCGTATTGGTATGGAGAGACCAAGGCAAATGGCCGGTCATCTCTACAAGCGGATGTTTACACGACGTTCCTTCCGCGGGCAGGCTTCTCCTGGGCAGTGCATCCGAATAGCACGGTTCGTGGCGGTTTTGGTCTCTACTCCTACAACTTCAGCCGTGACAATTATGGTAGCGGTTTGGGAGCGTCCCTGGCTAGTTCAGGAAGCATTGGTGATCAGTCGAACGGTATTTATCCTGTGACCAAATTCGATGGCACTGGCACCACCTTTCCTCTCGGTGGCGGGACCTCGGGAACACTTCCCTACACCACGGCTTCCACTAGTCCGACAAGATTCAATGGGCAGGGTGCAGGCTATAACCCATACAACACTCCGATCGCAAAGACCTACCAGTGGAATTTGGGCATTGAACAGCAGATTGGGAATAATGTCGCCGCAACTCTAAGTTATGTTGGCAGCCATGGTTACAATCTAACCTTCCCTACTGACATCAACGCTGTACCACAAGGAAAACTTTCGTCCAACGATACTGCCGGCTGTGGAAGCGGTGCGGCGACCTGTCAGCGTGAATTCACGTTATTCCAGGGTCTTGGGGGTAACGTCTACAATGCGATTTCAAATTATCACTCGCTGCAGGCGACTCTTACCAAGCGCTTCACCAGCGGGTTCAGTGCGAGCTTCAATTATGTGTGGTCGCACTTCTTAGACGATCAAGACTCTTCCGGATGGGGCAGCCACACTGGCCCGCAAAACTTCCAATACGCTACCACTCTGCAACAGGACTTAACCTACAAGAATTACGGCCCATCGAACTTCGATGTCCGGAATGCCTTCAAGGGTTATGCGGTATATGATTTGCCCTTCGGCCGCGGAAGGCAGTTCTTGAACAAGAACTTGCTTTTGGACGAAGTTCTTGGAGGATTCCAAGCCTCTGGAACTCTGGTCATTCAATCGGGAAGCCCCTTCCAGGTCTTTTCTGATAACAATACCTATCAGCAGGCCGGTGAACAGTTCCCGAACGTTACAGGAATCAGCTCCATACCTGTCGGCGGACGGACGCATGCGAACTGGTACAACCCTGCCGCCTTCTCCGATCCTGGTGCGGGTGGTTTCGGAAATGCGCAACGCAATCCATTGGTCGGACCTGGCTATTACATCGTGAACCTTTCCGCCCTCAAATCCTTTGATTTGCCCTTCGAGCGGGTGAAGTTCTCTGTCCGTGCCGACGCCTCCAACGCCTTCAACCATGCAACTTTTGGCCCGCCGACCGGCAACCTACGGCAGACTGCCGGAACAACAGGTTCCGTTTTTAATTCCACCGATGCTGGTTCCACGGGTCAAATCACCAGTGTCCAGGATAACGGACGTAATCTCCAACTCGGAGCTCGCTTGAGCTTCTAATCAGCTGATAACCTCAAAGGGGATGGCGCTTTGCCATCCCCTTTGATTTTGTGACTTCCATGTTGAACGGTTTCACCATGAGGCTCTTTCTCGCGTTTTCCATGCTCGGTTTAGCTCTGAGTGGTGTTGTCTCGGCTCAGGCACTAAGCATTTTTTCGCCGCCGATCGCTCCCTTGCTGAATCCTATGGTTCCCTACGCAACCTCTTTTTTGGGGCAGGGCGCAGATCGATCCTCGGAACTGCAAGCGCATTTGAGCAAGGCACATCAGTTTCTGCAACAAAAGCAGCCGACGTTGGCGATCCCTGAGTATGCAGCGGCCGTGGCCGTCGATCCCAACAATCTTGATGCCCAGGCAAACCTCGGGGTATTGCAATACTTCTCCGGACAGTTGCCACAAGCGGAGCCGCATCTTCGCGCTGCGGTTGCGCTGGACCCGAAGCAGGCCAAATTGCAAGCGTTGCTCGGGTTTTGCGAGCACCGGAGCGGGGAATATGAGAGAGCGCGCACGGATTTAACCGCTGCCCTGCCCGGCTTGACCGACCCTACTGTGCGCCGGCAAGCGGGGTTGGAGCTTGTGGAAATTGATACCAGCGCTTCTGATCTGCCGGCAGCTTCCAGAGTGATCGACCAGCTCAAGGCTGAGTTTCCTACTGATCGCGAAGTCCTGTATGCCACCTATCGCATCCACACCGATCTTGCGGGAGAAGCATTGCTGGACCTATCGGTAGCCGCCCCGAACTCCGGGCAGATGCATCAGGCCATGGCGCATGAGTTAGTCCGGGAGCGGGATAATACTGCGGCTGTTACGAATCTGCGCGCGGCGTTGCAGGCCGATCCCAACCTGCCAGGCGCACGGTTTGAACTCGCTGAAGCGCTGCATGTTTCCCAGCAGCCGGCGCTGAAAGCGGAGGCGGAAAGCCAGTACCAGCAGGTGCTCAAGGAGAATCCATCGGATATTGCCGCGATGACTCGGCTCGGCGATATCGCGGCGGAGAAGGGCGAACACGCCCAGGCAATTACGTTGTACAAGCAGGCGCTCGCGTTACAGGCCAACAACGAGGACGCAGCGGTTGGCTTAGCGCATGAACTCACTGAGACCGGTCAACCAGAAGCGGCGCTGCCCTTGCTGACGGCCGTAGTGAAAGCAGATCCTAGCAATATCCAGGCGCACTACCGTCTGAGCGCGTTGTACCGCCGGCTGCACCGGCCAGAGGATGCAAAACACGAGATCGCGGAGTATGAGCGGCTAAAGACAGTGAAGGAAAAGCTACGTGGCGTGTATGAGGCTATGCGTATGGATGCGCCGAAGAAGAATGATGAGACGAACTGAGCCATTGCCCTCATGGAGCCCTCTTATTTTCGAGAGCGTGGCGCTGCTCTGTTTTTTCCTGGGATGCCAGAGGTTGCTGAGCCAGACAGGTGCCGCTACGGTGAAAGCGCCGGAGCAGACTGTGCAAATTCCACAGATTCCACAGATTGTGGACATCACGAAATCTACCGGCATTCACTTTAAGCACCTCGCCAGCCCGGAGCAGAAGTACATCGTTGAGTCGATGAGCGGGGGCGTGGCCCTGCTGGATTTTGACGGCGATGGCTGGCTGGACATTTACTTCACCAATGCGCCGAACGTCAGCATGGCGCAGGCTGGGGAGAAAGCGCGGAGTGCGCTTTATCGCAACAATCACGATGGCACGTTCACGGATGTGAGCGACAAAGCCGGGGTGGCCTTTCCGTGCTGGGCGATGGGTGCGGCCGTGGGCGATATCGACAACGATGGATGGCCGGATCTGGCGGTCAGCTGTTTCGGCGGGGTGGTCTTGTATCGTAACAACCACGACGGCACCTTCGCCGACATCACCCAGCATGCCGGGTTGGCGCAAGATCACGGGTGGGCTACCGGGCTCTCGTTCGGCGATTACGACGGCGATAGGTTCGTGGATCTGTTCGTTCCGCATTATGTGGATCTGGACCTGAAGCACCTACCGACTTTCGGTGCGGAAAAAACGTGCACTTACCATGAGATCGCCGTGCAGTGCGGGCCTCGCGGGCTGAAGGGGTCGCCGGACACGCTGTACCACAATAACGGCAATGGAACCTTTACCGAGGTGAGCCGCCAGGCCGGTGTCGATGATCCGCGCGGTTACTTTGGGTTGCAATCGGTCTGGTCGGACTTCGATGAAGATGGCAAGCTCGACTTGATCGTAGCCAATGATGGCGAGCCCAATTACCTTTACCACAATCAGGGCGGCGGGCATTTCGCAGAGATCGCCAATGATGCCGGGGTGGCGCTGAGCGAGGATGGCGGCGAGCAGGCCAATATGGGCATTGCCCTGGGCGACTACACGCGGTCCGGGCGCCAGAGTGTCGCCATCTCGCATTTCAGTGAGGATTATGCGGTCCTGTACCGCAATGATGGCGGGTTGAATTTTACGGATGTGGCTCACACCGCGCAGATTGCGCAGTCGACGATGCCCTATGTGGGTTGGGGCGATGCCTTCCTGGACACGGCAAATCGCGGACTGCTGGACCTGATCCTGGTGAATGGGCATGTGTATCCGCAGGTGGACAGCGTGAAGCTCGGCACACTGTATCGCGAACCGAAGCTGCTATTTTGGAACAACGGCAATGGGACCTTTCGCGAGGTGAGCCGCGAAACCGGTACTGCCCTGCGCACCCCGGAGGTAAGTCGCGGTCTCGCCGTGGGCGACCTTTTCAACACCGGACGGCTGGATATTGTGATCGGCAATCTTACCGGCGAGCCGATGATCCTGGAGGCAAAAAGTGACCCCAAAAATCATTGGGTGAGCTTCCAGTTGGAAGGTACGACCTGCAACCGCCTGGCATTGAATGCCCGCGTTACGGTGCGTACCGGCACCGTGCAGCAGATGACTGAAGTGCTCAGCGCGGATAGCTATCTGTCTCAGAGTGATCTCCGGCGGCATTTCGGCTTGGGCGCTGCGGCACGCATCGACGAAGTGAAGGTCCACTGGCCGGACGGCAAAGAGCAAAGCTTCCACGACCTCGCGGCGGACCAGTTTTATCATGTAAAGGAAGGCGAAACGCCAACGGTAGTGCATTCAGCGAACGTGCGTTGACCGGAGCGCCTAACCAAAGTTGTAGATTGCTCATCTCACTTTCCACAATCATTTTGGCAAGGCCCAGTAGAAAGAAAGTTATGAAGAGTTTACGTCGTATTCTATTTGATAAAGCTGGCCGGCAAATCGTCGTGAGCAGCATCCTGGTATTGCTGACCTGCGCGGGTGCTTGTACCTGCCAGGGTCAAACCTGGGATCTGAAGTGGAGTGATGAGTTCAACGCCCATGCCGGCACTTTACCCGACCCCGCCGCTTGGGCCTACGACACGGGCGGTGGTGGTTTCGGCAATCATGAGCTGGAAATCTACTGCGCGCCGTCCTTCAAGGATCCCGCCTGCGATGCCAGCCAGCCGAACGCCTTTGAAGACGGCAAGGGCAGCATGGTGCTCCATGCGGTGCTGAAGAACGGAACCTGGACCTCAGGCCGCATCAAAACAGCCGGCTTGAAAGAGTTTCAATACGGTCGCATGGAAGCGCGCATGAAGCTCGCCGTCGCCAACGGCTTTTGGCCGGCGTTCTGGATGCTGGGCAGCAACGTCGGCAAGATCGGCTGGCCCACCTCCGGCGAGCAGGACATTATGGAATGGGTGACTTCCTACGGCCCGAATACAACTTCGTCCACCGTACATGGGCCTGGCTACTCCGGCGGCAGCGGCATCGGCAGCAAGTTTCTTTTCTCAAACAATGAGCGGGTAGACGACGACGGCTTCCATACCTACGGCGTGGTTTGGACTGAAGACCGGATGCAATTTTATCGAGACAATGCGGCGCAGCCCTTCTTCACACTCACACCCGCCAATCTGCCCAGCGGCACCCAATGGGTATACAACCAGCCCTTCTTCATCCTGCTGAACTTCGCGATCGGCGGTGGTGGTTTCGGGGGCCTCACTGATGCCACGACGCCCACTTCCGGCGAGGTACTTGTCGATTATGTGCGTGTCTACCAGGCAGGCTACGCGCCGAAGCCGAACCAGGCCTACGCCGTGGTGAACAAGCAGAGCGGGTTGTGCCTTGCGGACACCAGCCCATCCAACGCACAAGGACGTTCGCTCGCGCAGCATCGGTGCGGAGGCAGTGACGCGGTGGAGCAATGGCAATTTACGCCGGCTGCCGATGGCTTCTACACCATTCGACGCCGCGGAACAACAGCGGTATTTGAGACTGCGCTGAACAAAAAGGGCGTCGGCACGGGGATGCCCGTTCAGCTGCGAGACACAAAAGACAGGCCGACACAGTTATGGAAGCTGGTCGCCAATGCGGACAAAACATACAGCTTCGCAGCCCACGATCACGGGCTCTGCCTTGAAGCGCCCGCCGCAGGCTCGGCGGGTGAAGGCCAGCCAGTCGTCCAGGCCACGTGCAATGCAAGCCCGGCGCAGGATTTTATCCTGACACAGCAGCCGTAAGGGTCACGACATCGAACGTAAAGTTATAGGGTAAGGCCTTCTGGTTTGTTGCCGGCTCCGTAACGCAGGCCATTCATGAGCAGGTCGGGGTCACCACACCAAACGTCAAAAATTGTACGTTAAGGAATTCTCAGCGCCCATTTGAGTGCTGATGTAGTCAAGCAGCCAGCCCGCGAGACTCCGGAAGTGCTCGGGACAGTTATGCGCAAACCTATTGCCTTTTCGGAAGCATTCGCAACAGGCTTTTGCAACGCAAATTGCTGTGCTTCGAGCCAGTCCTTCGATCCGTGCACGAAGATTCGTTTGCGCAATCCGGAAAGACTGCTTTTCGGTCTCCTCGGCCCCAACATCCGAGAATGCGACTTGCCGCTAGCAAACTGAGGCGTGCGCCGACGAGGCTTGGGAGATTTGCCGATCAGTGAGAACATAGCGAGCATGGATGCCATTGCCCGTAGTCCTGAACACGCTATTGAGATTCTCGACCGCGCCTTCAACGAAGGGGATCTAGAGAAAATCATGAGCTTCTACGATGAGTCCGCCGTTGTAGTGCCTCAACCTGGGATCGAGGCCAGGGGAAAAGCGGCCATCCGCGACATGTACGCGAAGATGCTACAGCCGGGGATGGTGGCCCGCCAGCTAAAGGTACGTGTGCTCGAAGCGGATGGGATTGCGCTATTCATCTCTCAGTGGCGCCTAAGTCAGCCAGCTCAAGGAGAAAAAACCTTCATCTCAACTACAGTTTTACGGCAACAGGATGATGGCGGGTGGAAGGCCATGATCGATAACGCACAGGGACCAGCGATTCTAGACTTATGAACATAAGGTCCCGTGAAAGTGCCTCTCGCCAGTTTGCCTGCTCTGCCTCAGGTTGTTAGCGTACGATTTTTGACGTTTGGTGTAGTGGTCCCAGGTCTACCATCCGCCGAGCGTAGGCTGGGTCTTCGTTCCGGGGCCCATCACATAGATTTGCGACGGCTCGTAAAAAGATCGTCGGCCCTGGTGTCTGAAGGTATTGCGTTGGCTGCAATCGCCGCGTCCAGCAAGCTTTGCAGCGCCGGCTGCAAGCGAGCTTTGAAGGAATGCGGCAGAGCAAGATAGGCTTCGTCGCCCGAATGAAGCGCGGCAGCAAGTCCTCGCTTGGTCTGGAGAAAGTCAACGTAGCGTTGGATCCAGCGAGCGAGCGCTTCACTCGGTTCATACTTGCCGGCCAGCACGGAAGCCGCATCAGCGCAAGCATCCACCTTGGTCTGAAACACGGCCACGATCAGGTCTGAGCGCTGGGGAAATGCCGATACAAGGTACCAAGGTCGATGCCCGCCCTGTCCGCAATCTCTCGAACGGGCGCATAGCAGGAGTTCTATCACACCGCAGAGGAGAAGAACATGCAGAACAAGCCCGTTGCTCTCGTCACAGGAGCCAATCAAGGTATCGGCCTTCAAGTCGCAAAGGACCTCGTGGCACATGGCTTCACCGTGCTCGTCGGGGCCCGCCAACCCGCACGGGGCGAGGCGGCTGCCGAAGAGGTTGGGCCGGACGCCATCGCGCTTCAGCTTGATGTGACGGATGGAGCCTCCATCGACGCGGCTGCGGCCCGTATCCGTAAGGAGCTCGGCCGTCTCGACGTTTTAATCAACAATGCCGCGATCTCGCACACGTGGCGGCAGTCCAACGAATCTGTTGAGGAGTACGCGAAGACAAGTCGCCCGAGCAACGTGTCTCTTGAGGAAGTGCGCGCAGTCTTCGAGACCAATGTGTTTGGAGTCATTGCCGTGACTCAAGCGATGTTGCCGCTGCTGCGCGAGGCTCCGGCAGCCCGCATCGTCAACGTATCAAGCGGTGCCGGATCACTCACGCGGAACGCGGACCCCGCGCACCCTGGGCGTTCGCTGTTCGGCCCCACCTACGCCGCATCGAAAACGGCTCTAAACGCGATGACGCTGGCTACGGCGATCGAGCTGGAATCGACCGGTATTAAGGTGAACGCCGTGTCTCCGGGCTTTATCAAAACCAACCTCAACAACTATGCCGGTACGGGAACTGCCGAGGAAGGTTCCCGCGAGATAGTGCGCATGGCTCTACTCGGACCGGATGGCCCAACCGGCACCTTCACACGCTGGGAAAATGTGACCATACCATGGTAAGTGTATCTAGGTAACGCCGGAAAAAGACCGTCTTTGTGACAGGAAACAAACAACGTCTAGAACAGCTGCTTAAGCTGTGTTGCCAAAGGAGTGTTTCTGCAAAACCGGCGCTCGTAACGCCATGCCAAATCGTTTGTTTGGCTTAAACACTATCATCACTGCGCTTCGCTAGATTGTACTGAAGGACTATAGCGGAAGCTACCGGCAGGATGAGTTGCCGGATTCAGAGGTGTAAGCACAAACTCGGAGTGGAATCGAGTTCGGGTGATTTCCCTTAATGCTTCCGGCGCTGTAAGTCTTAGAGGTGGCTCCTGAGGTAGGACTCGAACCTACAACCCTTCGGTTAACAGCCGAATGCTCTGCCATTGAGCTACTCAGGATCAATCAGGATGGACCAGAAGCAAACAGCCGGGCGGCTGTGCATCCCCTTTATAGCAAAACGTGCGATCACGGTCAACAGAGCTGGACGTTACCAGCAAAGGTGAAGGCCCCTGCGCGCCATCATCGGGGGGCAGGATGTACACAGGAGGGTGCACCTGCTCTCCTCATCCTCGCGGGAAATCTCTATCCCAGCTTAACGATCTCACTCACGGATACAACAGTACCGCGATGTTGTAGCTTGCAAAGGGTTCCTGCCCGCGCGGCGCGCACGCCCCCACACTCGCGCGATGGAACCTGCCGGAAGCAAGCCGCGTTTGCAGCTCCTCCGGCAACTGGTTCAACTCACCTGTCGTAAACCGCATAATGAACCACGGCCTTTGCGTTCCCGCATACCCCGTTTCCAGACGGCAGGTTTGGCGCGCTGCGTCTTCGGCCACCTGCACTGCCAGCCCCGCGGTGGCCCCGAGCAGGTCCGCTACTGCACTCTCCTGCTCCTCAAAGGAAAGCACCGCCACGCCGCGCTCAAAATCCTCCACCGCATACAGCTCGCCATGTCGGCTCAGCACGCTGATGCCCACATGGTCCACATGCGCGTCCAGCAGATTCGCCCGGTGCCCCGGCGACCGCATCCAGGCGTCATGCACACGAAGCGCGTCCGGCGCCATGGCGACATTTTCCGCCACAAAGCTGAAA
>CAXTNA010000002.1:0-23469 GCA_964245535.1 uncultured Acidobacteriaceae bacterium
CCGAGCCGGGGGCCCTTGGGCCTGCTCCGGGGACCGCGTCGCTCAAGGGCCCCTTACTCGCTGTGGGACCCTTACTTGTCACGAGCTGGAGAGCCGTTGGAAAACGCCGACCGGTGCCCAGGTGGTTCTCGTGGATCGTGTGGGGAGTGAGCGGCCTGTTGCTGATGGGCCTGGGATCCCTGCTCACGGCAAGGTTAGGGCAGCGACCGTCCGTGGTGCGTCCGCCTCATATCGAGCAGGTCCGCCAAGCCTATGCCATTTACGCCGGCCCGCCTAATCCGGAGACGCTGCTGCGCCTTGTTACCGATGGTCCGCGCATTTACACAAACTTCCTAATTGATGGCCGCTCTCAGCTGGCCTCGATGGACCTGCACGGGACGGAGGTTCAGCCGGTCCGCCTGCCGGACGATTTGGGAACGGTGACGCTGACGGATATCTCACGAGACGGGTCGCGCTTAATCGTCCGAGGCCAAAACTCCCGCGGGTCGGAACAGCCGCTTTGGATTGTGCCCACCACGGGCTCGAGTGCTCTGCGAGCTGGGGAAGTGCTGGCGCACGACGCCACATGGATGCCCAAGAGCGACAGCATTCTTACCGCTACCGGCAATGAGCTTCGTACGCTGCAGCTGGCCACCGGTGCCGAGGCAGGCTACGCCGCGCTCCCCGGCCGCGCCTTCTGGCCACGTTGGTCGCCGGATGGAACGCTGCTGCGTTTTACCCTGCTCGATCCGGTGAGTCATGCCTCGTCGCTTTGGGAACTGGATGCTCGCACACGCCGTCCACATCCGCTGGACGTTCCTGAACTCGCGGGGCTTTCCCTTTGTTGCGGATCTTGGACTGCGGACGGCACCGCCTACGTGTTTCAGGCGGATGGCGGGGGTGAAAGCAATATCTGGTCGCTGGGCACGGGCAAAAAGCCGCAATTAACCGAGCTCACCAATGGGCCTATGGAATACACTTCACCGTTGCCGGACCATACCGACAACACGCTCTACTTCGTGGGCCTGGATCAGCCGGGGGGAAACCGCACCCTGGATCAAATGACGCAGCAATTTGTGCCTTCCCCGACGTTTCTCAGCGATGCCCGGCGGGTCGCCTACTCCCGGGACGGCGCCTGGGTCGCTTGGACCGACACCCATGAACGGCTTTGGCGTGCCCGCAGCAAAGACGGTTCAGGTCTGCTGCGGCTCACGGAAGACGACCTGGACGTGTACCTGGCACAGTGGTCGCCTGACGGCCGTCAGCTCGTGATGATGGCGCACAAGCCCAGAGAAACCTGGCAACTTTTCACCGTGGCGGCCAGCGGCGGAGCGCTTCACCGCTTCTTGACTGATGAGCGCAATTTGGCCGACCCGGCGTGGTCACCGGATGGCCGAACGCTCGTCTTTGGGCGTGAAGGTGATCTGATGGGCAAAGAAAGCGGACCGCATACGCTGCAAACCTTTGATATGAGCTCCCATGTGCTTCGGACGCTGCCGGGATCGGAAGGCCTGTTCAGCCCGCGCTGGTCGCCGGACGGGCGTTGGATTGTGGCACTCTCCCTGGACCAAACCCGCTTGATGCTGTTCGACACGGCGCATCTTTCCTGGCGCACGCTGTATGCGGGCAGTGCGGCCGATCCGGTGTGGAGTTCCGACAGCAAGACTCTGTTCTTCCACGCCTTTGCTGAGCCGCATTCGGGCATTATGCGCGTGGCACTCAACGGCAGCGTGCAATCTGTGGGCGATCTTTCGAAGCTCGGTCTGCCGTCCGCGGATGACTACCTGCTAAGTGGCGTCACGCCTGCCGGTTTGCCGATGATCGAACCCAGAGTTGGCAGCGGCAATCTGTATGCGACGAATTTGACCCATGATGCTCATTGAAGTCGTTTATGGAAGATAAGCCTTCCGCGCCGTGGCTTGAAACGATTCTTCCATGAGCTATGAGAAGCTTGCAGCGTCATCCTGAGCGCAGCCGGGGTCCCCAGCGAGCGTTCTTTGCTCGTTGGGGTGGAAGCGAAGAACCTCCGTATTCTGCACGGAGCAGATAGGCGCCCCGAAGGAACAAAGGCACTAACCCCTTCGACCAGCTCAGGATCGTTCGACCAGCTCAGAATCATTCGACCAGCTCAGGACCAGAATGCCAGTAAATAGCTGCGCTGCAATTTGCTTGTAACAAAGCTTAGATAGAAATGCCGTCCAGCAGAAACGGTTACTCGATGTCGAGTCGCGCGGCATGGCATTCCTGTGCGTTGTGCTGTTCTTTTCTAACGCAACAGAGCGCTGGTTGGCAATTCCGTATCCGTATCCTGTAACGGGCGTGATGTAACCGTAACTTTTCCGTTGTTACTCGCGAGGGGATAACGCATGTGACACACTTTGGGTATTGAAGCTTCAGCAGCGAGCAAAGTAACACACGGCAAACTCGTTCTGTATAGGTGAAGCGGTTCTTCGATGATAGATATCCAGCAATCTGACGGCGCGTGTTTGCCCGTCGCTTCTTAAACATGCAGCGCTTCTTGGAGTAACTTATGAGCACAACGTCAGTTCTGCAGGTAAATGCAGACCCTATATGTCCTTTGGATAACCTGTGTACTTCTTCATTCCCGTTTCGGGTGAACGCGACAGAACCTATAACCGTGGCAGCTTCGGACTTACAAATCTTCGAGTCTCCGGAGCTTAGGAGATGGCGGGTCCAAGCACAGCAAACAGTGGAGTACGAGGTGGTCCTCTGCGCTGACCTTCTCGACCCTCAGAACCCGATGCTGGCTCAGGTGGGTTCAAACGGTTTGTCTTGCTCCCACCGGCGCTTGTGTGTGATCGACGCACAGGTGCACAGGCTCTACGGCCAACAATTTGAAGATTACTTTCGCGCACAAGATGTGACGTATGAGTTCTACATCCTGGACGCACATGAAACGGTAAAGACGATTGAGTCCGTGCTCGGGGTCGTTACTGCCATGGATCGCTTTGGTATTGCTCGCCGGAGCGATCCGGTCATTGCCGTTGGGGGCGGTGTGCTCACCGACATCGTAGGTTTGGCTGCGAACCTGTACCGTCGATCGACCCCATACATACGGGTGCCGACGACCCTGATGGGCATGATCGACGCGGGAATCGGCGTGAAAACAGGGATCAACTTCGCCGGCCACAAGAACAGATTGGGCACATACTACGGCCCTCTCGCGACATTGATCGATCCCGGCTTTCTGCAGACGTCGGACACGCGTCACCTATGCAACGGCTTCGCCGAGATTTTAAAGATTGCGCTGATCAAGGACGAAGCCCTCTTCCATTTGCTGGAAGTGCATGGGCCACGGTTGGTGGCGGAAGCCATGAGGCGCGGGCACAGCGTCGACGGCGGTGTCGTGGCCGATGAAGTGATGCGGCGTTCGATCCACGGCATGCTGCAGGAACTGCAGCCGAATTTGTGGGAACACGACCTGCAGCGGCTGGTGGATTACGGCCACTCCTTTTCTCCGACGATTGAGATGCAGGCCTTGCCCGGGTTGCTGCACGGAGAGGCGGTGGCGATCGACATGGCTATCAGCGTGGCCCTGGCACACGCGCGCGGCCTGCTGAGCGCAACGGAACTTGTGCGTGTGCTCGCTGTGATTCGCAGCTTAAAGCTACCTGTGTGGCATCCGGTTTGTACAACCGATCTGCTGATGGAAGCAATGGCAGACACAGTGAAGCACAGAAATGGGCGACAGCTGATGCCCTTAACCGACGGCATTGGAAATGCGTGCTTCGTCAACGATATTTCCTCAGTGGAACTGGAGCATGCACTGGAGATGGTGGTGAAAGCGAACATGGGCACCGAAGTTCCGGTCGCATCGGGAGGCGGCAATGCATAAGGTGCGTGCGGTGCTACTCGCGGGCGGAGAAGGTCGCCGTATGGGGCTGCTTGGCCGTGGTCGCTTGAAGCCATCAATCCCCTTCGGGGGAGGGAGCAGGCTGATCGATTTCAGCCTCGCCAATGCTTGCCGAAGCGGTCTGGAAGAGGTCGTCCTGCTTTCACAGTATGAGGAGCGGCAACTCATGGATGCTTTGCACACCACATGGAATGCGGGAGGCCAGCTTCGCGTACATTTCGGTCCTTATGACCAGGCATACCGTGCGGCGTTGCCGGGCAAAACGCCGGCGAGTCTGCCGAACCGTACATGGCCGGCGGAGAAGGGTACGGCGGATGCCCTCATTCGCAAAGAAGAATACATCTTCGGCAAAGATTGGACAGAAGTCTTGGTGTTGCATGCAGACCATGTGTACCGCTTCGACTACCGCGATATGGTGCGTCAACACCGGGCGTCGAAGGCTGCGCTTACGATCTCGTATCAGCGCATCGATCCGCGGTATGTGCACCTGTTTGGGATGGTGGCCTTCGATGCGTACGGAGCTCTGACGGAATTTGTGGAGAAGCCGCAAAGCCCCACAAGCGATCTGGTATTCGCCGCATTCTGTGTGTTTGACGCGGCAATCCTGCACCGGTATCTCGATTCGCTTGGGCGTACGGAGTGGCAGCATGATCTAAGCCGTGATGTGATTCCAGCGATGTTGCGAAGTGGAGAACGGATCCGCGGATACCGTGTTTCCGGCTATTGGGAGGACGTGGGCACGTTGGATCGGTACTTCGAGGCGCATCGGTCGCTGATTGCATCGCCGCCTTCCATGCGGCTTTCCGAGATGCCTTTGACGATCCGCCCAGAGGTGCAGCGGAGGTACATCGAGAGTGCAAACGGGATTCGGGCAAGCATCGTTCCGGACGATCTGATCAATCTGGGTGAGATCGCCTGCAGCACCGTATTTCCGGGTGTGCGTATCGGGGCAGGGGCAAGCGTGCGCGATAGTGTGTTGCTTCCGGGTGTGACGGTGCCCGAAGGCAGCCACATTGAATCCGCCATCGTTCTCGAAGATGGAACGGTTCTGCCCTGCGACTCCACAAGACAGACAGCCAATCAGGAGGTCGTATGACGCAACAAACGGTGAGTTCTTCGGTGTACGTCGTGGCGGATCTTGGAGGGACGACCCTGCGGCTAGGGCGCGTTGTGGGTGGCCAGCTTGAGACTGATTCGATACGACGAGTTGCTACAGAAAACCTGCGATTGCACCCAGATGATTCGGCCTGCGTGTTGCAGCGCCGAGTGATGTCACAACTAATTGACGCCTTACGCACGTACCTCCGTTCACCCATAGGCATCGGTGCAAGCGCGGTAGGCCTTTCTTTTGCCGGTCCGCTCACGCGGGACGGTGTTGCTGTAGCGGCACCGACGATTTGGGGTCATGGCGCAGCACCGCTATGTATCTATCAAGTGCTGCAGAAGGCGCTGGATCTACCGGTCTTCGTCGCGAATGACATCACGGCAGCGGCTTGGCGTTACATGGCCAGTGAAAGCCAATCGTTCTGCTTGTTCACGGTCAGTTCCGGTATCGGCAATAAAGTGTTTTGGCGCGGCGATGTGTTGGTCAGCGACGAAGGCCATGGGGGTGAGTTGGGACATTGGCGCGTCGATCACAGCCCTGACGCTCCACGATGCGACTGCGGTGGACAAGGCCATTTGGGAGCGATCGCTTCCGGTCGAGGCGTGGTCGCACTCGCGTGCCGCATGGCTGCGCAGCAATCGAGGGAGTTTGCGTACTCCATGCTTTTCAAACCTGCCGGAGGGCGACCAGACGCCATCACAAGCATCGCTCTCGCAGCAGCTGTGCGCAGCGAAGACGCTTTCGCGCTGGGAGTTATGCGCGAAGCCTTGAAGCCGCTGGCGTCGGCTGTGAGTTGCCTCTTTGCGGCTATCGGGATTCGCCGCTACCTGTTCATCGGTGGATTTGCCAACGCAGTGGGTCAAGCTTTTATCACAATGCTCGGCGATGAGCTTGTGCGCTTCGGCTGCTTTGGTCTGAATGAAGAAGAAATGCGGGGCATGTTGTGCCTAGGGGCGCCCGATGACGATCACAGCCTCATCGGCATCGGGCACATGGTCTCGGCCTTTATGGCAAATACATTACAGAGTTCCATCACCAAAGAAAGCTGGCATGCATGCGCACACTAATCATTGGCAGTGGATTCGTCGGCTCGGCACTCGCGACGTTGCTTCTGGCACAGGGCGATGAAGCCGTTGTCGCTTCAAGGCATCCGCCCTCAACTGATCCCACGCTGCCCTGGGTAGCCCTTGATGTCACCATTCGGGAAGATTGTGCGCGCGTGCTGCAGCAAGCAGCGTTCGATGCGATTGTGCTTGTGCACGGACCTTCCGACGTGACCTGGTGCCAGCAGCACCAAGAGCAAAGCCTATGGAGCCATGAGACCGCGGCACGCAACATCGCGCAGCTTGCAGACGGTCGGCGCGTGGTCATGATCTCCACTGACAATGTGTTCGATGGGACGGAACGGGCTCCGAACGAAGACACGCCGACGTCCCCCACCAATGCCTATGGAAGAGCCAAGCTGGCCGCGGAGAATGAGATCGCGCATGCCACAAACACCGTTGTGCTCAGGGTAAGTCTGATCTACGGTTGGGAGCCTGCAGAAAGCACGAAATGGCTGAACTTCTTCGCATCGTGCACGCATCGTTTACGGTCCGGTCTGGAGACTGTTGTTCCCTTCGATCAATGGAGCACGCCGGTCCTTCTGCAAGATGTGATTGCCGTCACCGCGGCTCTGCTGCGATCGCCCGAGGTGCCGTCGCTGTTGCATCTGGGTGGCCCTGAACGAATCTCCCGGGCTGCGTGGGCCACCCTCATTGCCGATCGTCTCGATGCTGCTCCAGACCTGGTAATGCCAGAACCGAAGGCGAATGGCCGGTACGCCAGTCGGCCGGCGAATAGCTGCCTCACCAGCCGACTGCTGCACACGCACCCGAGCACGGCTGCGGTCCGGATCCGTGGCGTGCGCGAAGGAATCGGCTTTCTCCTCAACCGGGGATTGCAAGCCATGGAGCCGCAGCCATGAATCATAAACCGACCTACATATCGGAGCATCCGTTCGGCGCACGCCGTGTCGATCACATCGCGCTGACAGTACCGGATCTTGACGCAGCCATCACCTTTGCTGTGCAGGTGCTGGGCGGTGAGCTCGTGTATCGCTTGCCGGCGATGGCTTGTGACGATGATTGGATGCTGCACTACCTGGACGTTCATCCGCGAGCTCGCGTCGAGATTGCGATGGTGCGGTTGGGCCCGGTCACCAATCTGGAACTCTTTCAGTACTGGGCGCCGGATCGTTGCAACACTCCGCTTCGGCCGCACGATGCGGGCAGCACCACGTTGGGATTACTCGTCGAAGATGTCGATATCGCACTGACTTTTTTGCAAAACCAGTTTGGTGTTCGTGCCTTCAGCACCGTGTACACAGCCAAGGCAGAGGCTCCGGAAGCCGGTATGCGTTGGGTCCGATTCATGGCGCCCTGGGGTGCTCCCATCGAGCTGCGTTCGATGCCGCTCGTGGGCGAAGAGACACACATCGGACGCCGCTTCGGTCCATGCGTTGCCTGGAGCAATCGCAACGATGGCACGACTCCGCCAAGCTCATGTATGGGTTCAGTTCCGGGCCCAGTTCCAGGCTCAGTTCCAGGCCCACTTCCAGGAGCGCGCAATGTCGATCACATCGCGTACACCGTGGCCGACCTTCATGGTGCAGTAATGTTTTTTGTCGATGTTCTCGGTGCCGAGTTGTTGTATCGCACTTCGGCAAACCTCGAACGATCATTGCTGGCGCAAGCACTGGGCGTGCCCGCCGAAGGTGATGTTGCACGGGCGGTCCTGCGGATGGGACCAACCGACAATGTTGAACTTATCTGCTACCGGACACACGATGCAGGCAAGCGTCCGCCGCGCAACAGCGATGTCGGCGGCAGACACCTTGCCTTTCACGTGGACGATGTCGCAAGCGCTGCGGCTTATCTAGCGCTTGTGCCTGGTTGCACGGTTCTGGGATCACCGCAGACCATTGGCGATGGCCCAATTGCGGGCGATCAGTGGGTCTATGTTCGCACTCCGATCGACCTGCACATCGAGCTGGTGCGCATGCCCGATGGCGCTCTGCCCTACGAAACAGGAACATCGGCTCGCCGACGCCCAGCATGCGGTCTGCGTTGGTCCGATCGCTGATAACGAATCACAAGAAAGGTGCAGCACTCCCATGACGACACTTCCTCTACTTTCGGCTAAAACCTTGGCCTGTGCTGTTGCAGATTCACTCGTGATTGCTGCCGACCCACAGGCGCGACATGCCAGCCTGTTCTATTGGGAACGTGGACGTCCCCATGCGTTGGCCGTTGTGAGGGCACTCGAGCAGCTGAATCTTCCCTGTATGCAGCGCTTGGCGAACGAACTCATGGCACATCCTTCTGACCCCGATCTGTACTTCGATCTGAAGGCTCATTTATTGGAGCTCTGTACCGCCACGATGACAAAGACCACGGCAGCGTTGTTCGCTGCCGCTTGGCAAGCGGAGTGCAGCTCGCGGCTTGGCTATCACGTTGGGTCACGGTACGAAGCGACCGGAAGCTGTGCGGTTCTGCCACAAACATTGCGGGCGCTTCCTCCTGGGTCGACTCACCCACGAGGTCCGAACGCGCACGTGCTGGTCGTTGTGCCCTTTCGTGATCGGGATGCGAGCGGGCCGCGCCTGCGTAATCTGCTCGCATGCCTGCTTAGCTTACGAGACCAGACGGCTCCGTGTGAAAGCTACCGCGTCGTTGTAGTGGAAAGCGATGATGCACCGCATTGGCGTGAAGTGATCACCCCTTGTGCCGACGAGTATGTTTTTGCGCGCAAGGCGGGCTTATTCAATAAGTCGTGGGCCGTCAATGTGGGCGTTACGAACGATGGATCTGACGCTGAGCTGATCTGCATTCTCGATGCTGATGTTCTTGTCGATCGCGACTTCATTGCACGCAACCTTGCCCGCTTCACGAAGCCCGGCACCATGGGGCACCTCACCTATCGTGACATGTGGAGTCTGGATGAGGCTTCCACCTCCTGGGCAATCAAGCAGCGCCTGCAATGCCGGTTGGCTGCAGTGCATCCCGATCACCTGCGGAGCTTCATCTTGCGCCGACCGCCGGGTGCCTGTGTTTGGGTGCGCCTGAGTGCTTTTCAAGCCGTGGGCGGCATGGACGAACGCTTCGAAGGGTGGGGCGGCGAAGACAACGATTTCGCTTACCGCCTGGACACGCACACGGCCTTTGACAGCTATCACGATCCGCTGCTGCACATGTACCATCCGCCATCTGCAGCCTTGCGGGAAGATGGCGAATTACTCAATGCCCACATCCCCGGCCTGAGTTGGCAGGCCGGTACCGCCATTGGCGATGCCAACCGATTTAATGACAGCGTTCCCTATCAGCCCTCGCAGTCATGACTTTACGCAACACCCTCACGGTTTCATAAGAAAGGAAACAACCATGGCACACATTCCCACCCTCGATCTGCTTGTATGGAGATCTGCCGATACTGTCCAACGCCAACAGATTGCAAGGGAATTGGACACCGCGCTTCGACAGACCGGCATGTTCTTATTGCGTGGTCACGAAATGCCTTCAGACCTCACGATAAAGATGAGAACGCAGGGCCGCGACTTCTTCAGATTGCCTGTTCGCGAAAAGAAGCAGTACAGCGTGAGCCGGCCCTATGACAACGGCTGGCGCGGCTTGGGCGAACTGCAGGTAGGCGCGGTATTTGGTGCTGAGAACGCACCGGATTTGCATGAGGCGTATCACGTCGGTCCTTCGCACCGTACCGGAAATGCCGGCTTCGATGCGCTGTACTACCCAGCAAACAAATGGCCTTCCGAGCTGCCGATGCTGCAGCAAACTGCAACGGCCTATACCGCGCACATGGTACGTATCACGCAGGAAATTCTAGAAGTGTTCGCGGCGGTGCTTGATTTGCCGAAGGACTTCTTTACCTCGCAGGCAGATCACGCTACCTGGACGCAGAACGTGAACTGGTATCCATCGTTGCAGTCTCTGGGACGTGTGGCCGAGGGCCAAATGCGTGTGGGGCCCCACTCCGATTACGGTTCGCTCACGCTGCTAGACCGGCAGCAGGGCGTAGGTGGACTGCAGGTGTGGAACGAGCAGGATGGATGGTTCAAGCCCCCGTTTGAACCGAACACGTTGGCCGTGTTGCTGGGCGATCTCATGCATCTGTGGACGGATGGGCGCTGGCGGGCGCTGCGGCATCGCGTGCTCGCGCCACCGCCTGAAGCTCCGCAGGAAGAACTCGTATCGCTCGTGTTCTTCTTCGAAGCAAACCCTGAGACGCGGATCACGCCGTTACCAGAACCGGCAGGCGGTGGTCGAGGTATGAGCTCCGTGATTGCCGGAGAATCCATTCTGCAAAAGGTCGGCATGTCCGTAACGATCAGCTAGCAATGCTCCCTGAGTGACGTGCGCTGATTCTGGTGCTTTCTCGTCCCGGTCATGTATTTTTCGCACTGCACGTGCGGCCCAACGCACGTGCAGTGACGCTCCCACTCTTTGCAAATTCATGCAGTAAGGATCAGCGCACATGATGCATCCCCTCGTACTTCCTCCGGCAACCGAGAGGAATCCCGATGAGCTTCAACTGGAACGCAAACGCTTGCTTGCGCTCACCTTGGCTGCCTTTTGTATCGGCACATCGGAATTCATCATTGTCGGCATGTTGCCCATTTTGGCTCGTGATCTTTCGGTGAGCATCCCGCGCGCGGGCTTGCTGGTGACGGGCTATGCCTTGAGCGTCACCTTTGGTTCGCCCCTCGTCGTGCTTCTGCTTGGGCGGCTCGATCGCAAGCGCTCCTTGCTTTTATTGCTGATGCTCTTCGCTGCCGGAAACCTGCTCTGTGCAGTTTCGCATAGCTTTTCCATGCTTCTTGCCGCGCGTGTCTTCACCGCGCTTTGCCATGGAGCCTTTTTCGGCATCGGTTCCGTGGTTGCGGCAAACCTGGGTCCAAGCGAAGAACGGGCTCAGGATGTGGCACTGATGTTCACCGGTCTTGCGTTGGCCAACATCCTCGGTGTGCCCGCGGGCATGGCGATAGGTCTGCACTTTGGCTGGCGCACCTCGTTCTGGTCCCTTGTGACTCTTGCACTGCTTACCGTGCTTCTTATTGCGCGCCTTATTCCTCGTCAGCCGAGCAGGCCCAAGCCACTGCAAAGTGAACTGCATGCCGTACTGCGATTACCGGTGTTGCTGACCTTGCTGCTGAGCACGTTGTCTTCGGTCTCTCTCTTCACGGTGCTTACGTATATTGCACCGATGCTGGAGAGGAGCACACGCCTTTCTCCGGTTTCTGTGACGTGGGCGCTTGTTTGCTTTGGGGTTGGCATCACGGCGGGCAACCTTATCGGTAGCCGATTCCATGACCGTCGGCAGATGCTGTTGCTGCTGGGCGGATTGACGGTGCTTGCGTTGGTGTTGTTCGCCATGCCCTTTGCCTTACCCTTTCCCGTACCTGCCATCGCGGCCGTAACCCTGTGGGGGCTGGTTCACTTTGCTGCAGGAACCCCCTTGCAGCCGCGCGTTGTGGCAAAGGCGTGGGGCGCCAACCTTGCCGCTACCCTCAACCAGAGCGCCTTTAACTTAGGCAATGCGCTCGGCGCGAGCCTCGGTGGGTTCTTGCTCTTCCGCGGCACGGCTTATCGCATATTACCGACGGTTGCCGGTGCGGTCGCAACGACGACGCTCGCTGTGGCGTTTGTTGCTGCCTGGCTGGACTGGCAGGAGCGCCGACGCAGTGTGCATCGCAAAGATGTTGCGGTAAATGCCTGATGAACTCACCCGTCACGGAGAGCATGTTGGCTCACGGGCCCATCTTCGAGCGAAAACCTTGGTGGTGTACAGAGAAGGGAAAGATCCATGAGTGAATACATGCTTTTTGTCTACACGAGGCCCGTTCCCGGCATGGAAGCCGACTATCACCGTTGGTATAACGAGGTGCATCTTCCTGAAGTGTTGCGTGTTCCCGGTTTCACGCACGCGCAGCGGCTTGAAAGCTGTGATCCCTTTCTTCTCGCTTCAGCCGATCGCACCCAATGTCTCGCCATTTTTACGATCGTGTCGGAAGACATTGAATCAACCATCACTGAATTCCACCGCGCGCGAAAGCTGATGGCAACGCCGCCAAGCCTTGATCTCCCGTCTGTATCGTTCCAACTTCTGCGCGTCCTCGCGTCCTCTTGAGCAAGCTTTACCTTGTTCCGGAATTCACATTACGCGCCCGCGCGTTCGACTTTGCCTCAAGGAGATCCCATGCACATTGTTGAGTGTCACCTCGAGTTCAGCGGCTTCGACGAACACCTGGTCAAAGCCGGAACTTCGGTCTATCTCTGGAATCTTGTACGCCAATTCCGTGCGGCGGGACATCGCGTAACGGCGGTGACGCCGATGCACGGGCTGCTCCCATACTTGCAAACAAAACACGAACTTTTGAAGCTGGATTGGCAGTTTGTGGATGAGGTTCCGGTGCGCTTGGACCCTCTCGTCTGGAAGGGCTTTCCTGAAGAGATCACCTTGTCCCTTGCCGTACAGGCCTACCGCATGTGCGTGGAAGGTGTTGAAATGATCCTGCTGAGTGGCGGGTTGCTGGATACATTTTCCGATTCCTTTTATCCCCCGGCTATGGCAGAAGGGAAGGACCTGTCATTCCTCAAACCGCTTGCATTCCAAGTAGCCGCTGCGCGCTTCCTGACAGAGCGCGTAGAGGCGGGAGCCATCGTGCATCTGCACGAGCCCCTGTACCACTATCTACTTCCTGCTGCGTTGGCCGGACGTGGACTGATTGTCGTATCGACTGTCCAGACCAACATGCCGGTGAACACGAAAGTGTATGAGCCGGCTGTACACTCCGTGCTTGCTCACCTTGGTGCAAGCACATCGAGTCTGGAAGGTCTTTCTGACCCTGCACTCGACTCCAATCTGCACCGTGCGATGCGTTGTTACTTGCCGCGCACGAAGCTTTATCACGAGTATCCGGAACGCCCGGGGCACGAATACATCAGCATGCTTGCGTTGATCGTCCGCTCCGTTGCTGCAATGGATTTTCTTTCGGAAGGGCAACTCGACCACGCGCTCACACAAGCGGGAACGCCCTTCGAAGCGCTGTTTCAGGAGTTGGCGGTGTACCGCGAATTGCAACTGCATGCCGGTAAGCTCGTGGTGGGTGGTTGTGCTATCGGCGAGGAGTGGATGCACGTGGAACGGAGCAACGAGCGACGCGAACGAACATTGACTGCGCTTGGGTTAGACCCGTTGCTGCCTACGATCTATCACAACTCTCGGTACTCCGTGCAGCACAAAGGCCAACGGGAGTTGTTTCGCGCGCTACGGCGTGTACTCGAAAAGGGAGAGCGATGCAATGTGCTGCTGCATTGCCTGGCCCCTCATCCTCCACATGATCCGGACCTCGAGGCGATCGCTCACGACTACCCGAAACAGGCACGCGTCAACACGGGTCCTATGACTTCGCTTGAACTGATGGACTGGGCTGCTTCGAGCGATCTATCTGTGTTTCCTTCCAAGTTTGAGATGGACACCTTTCTTATGGCAATGGGCGAAGCCATGGCGAGTGGCTCGATCCCCATCGCTACGGCACAGAGCGGTATGCGCCATTTCGAACACACGTTTGACCTTGATGCTCCTGGGAGCACGGGCTTGGCGCTGCCGCGATCCTTTCGTGTAGACGACCCGTTGCTGACGGATGCCGTGTGTGACGGGCTCCATCGCATGCTGCATCTTTTGCGCACAAACCCCGATCGGATTCGCATGCTTCGGGGGAGAGCTGTCGAAGTGGCAACGCGCTTCACGTGGCCGGTGGTGGCACGGCGTTTTCTCGCTATCTTTGAGGCGTGTGCCTCAGGAAAGGTGCCCGCTCAAGCGACTCCGTGTGCTGCTGCCACAACCGCGACGCCTGTGTCCCTACCGCGACAAATACAAGATGCGGGGCAGGGTCATGCACATCGGCGAGAACAGGGTGTAGAGGTGAGGTGGTTTGCAACGAACACAGCTGCTGTGGAAGTCGTCATCCCAGGAGACCCTGCAGAGGTCGTCGCGCTGGCACGATGCGATGACGGCAGTTTTGTAGAAACCCTGTCGTCCATCGCCGCAGAGGAGCTTGCTCTTCTCGTAACAGCTTCGGATGGAACATCAGCCTGGGTGGAGCTAACGATTGAGGATGTTGAAGTTCAGTCCGGACCTGATGTTCGGAGATCTATGCAACACCCTCCTCCCTTACACATCCAATCTGTTCGCTGCCGCGACACGGCAATAACAGCGACCGGAATCATTCACTGTACGGCTTTGATCCCGGAAATCGACATAGGTCAAGCCGTAACGCTGACTGTAGCCGTCGGCCCATTCAAAGTTATCCAGCAGAGTCCACGCGTGGTACGCGCGTACCTTGGCGCCATCGGAGATCGCACGTGCCAGTTCGGCAAGATAGCTGCGGAAGAAGGCAATCCGGCGCGCATCGGGAACCTGTCCGCCCTGCTTGGCATAGGGCGCATCCAGGTAACTGCATCCACTCTCCGTAAGTTCAATGATGGGATAGTCATATTCTTTTGAGATTTGCATGATGAGATCGTGCATGCCGGGCGCATACACCTCTAACCCGGCATCGGTAAGCGGACCCTCGGTCGGCATCTCCGCATGAAAGCGGGTCATGTCATCGCGGCTGGCCGCGCCGCCATCCAACTCGGTTTCCGTTCCAAACTGTGCCCCATTGGAGCCGCTGTTCGGCGTTACCGCTGAAACAACGCGCCGGGTGTAGTAATGAAAGCCCACCCAATCCAGCGGCGCCTTCATAATCTTTTCATCCCCGGGCTGGAATCCCATCTCCTTGTAGGGCACATCCCCGACAAAGGCTTTTGGGTATTCTCCATGCATTGCCGCATTCAAAAAGAACACGTTGTTCATGGCATGGTAGCGTGCCGTAGCGGCTACATCCGCCTCGCTGTTTGTTTTCGGGTAGGCAGGAGCCATGCCGTAGGCACTGCCCACGGTCGCCTTCGGCGAGGCGGCCTTCAACGCGCGCAGAGCTTGCGACTGAGCCAGGCTGATGGTGTGGGCTGCCCGCAAAAAGAGCTTGTAGTCCGATCGTCCGGGAGGGAACGCGCCCACACCGTAGCCCAGGTACGCAAAGGTCCAGGGCATGTTGAAGGGTGCCCACACCGTGATGCGATCACCGAGGTGCTTGCCCAGAATGCCCGCATACTCCGCGTAGTAATGGGCAAGATCGCGGTTGGGCCAGCCTCCCTTGTCCTCAAGCGCCTGCGGCAGGTCCCAATGGTACATCGTGCAGAACGGTCGTATGCCGGCTTCTAGCAACGTATCGACAAGCTTCGCGTAATGGTCCAAACCCTTCTGGTTTACGGGACCTGTTCCGGTTGGCTGAATACGGGGCCAGGAGATCGAAAAGCGGTAACTCTTCAGATTGAGCTGCTGCACAATCGCGATATCTTCTTTGAAGCGATGGTAATCATCGCACGCGACATCCGCGGTAGCCCCACCTCGAATCTTGCCTTGGGTGTGGGAGAAACGATCCCAGATCGACTCGCCTTTGCCATCCTCATTCCATGCACCCTCTACCTGATAGGCTGCCGTGGCGATCCCCCAAAGAAACCCTTCAGGGAAGCTTTTCCCCGTGAATGCTGACGTTTGCGCGGCCGCGGGCTCCGGCAGGGTGCGGTCCATACCGAAAAGCCGTTCCGGAAGCGCGAACGAGCTGCCGGTAGCAAGAGAGGAACTCAGGAACTTGCGACGATCCACAGATACCGCCTTTTCATTGACCTATTTTGCGAAGGCCGCGCCCCCCCACCGAACGGAAGCCGGAGGTACGCGATCTTCCTGAGAAGTGTACGCCTGCACGGCGAAACGCCTCGCGTTCCCGGGTGCGCCCCGCCGAGCAGCATGCGACGCCAATCAAGGCTTTAAGGAGCAATCAATCCCGTAGAGCCTTGTTGAGCCCTTCGCAAGATGAGTGATTTGCACAACCTGAAAGGGCTGGCACTTCGAAGCAACCATGGCGTAGACTGGTTCTCCGGAGGCGAACAAAAGGTGAAACTAAGCCGAGCAAAATTAACCGGAACCCTTTCGCGTGCGACAGCAACTCGCAAGTGATGCTGGAGCTTTGTCGTTGTTCCTTCAAATGCGTGCTCGCACGCAGGCAGCCACCCGTCGAGGTGCTTCGGTGGTCTATGTAGACAAGCAACAGAAAAGCCGTGCTGCGGAGTGTGCCTTGATTGTTGAGCCGGCACAACCCGCAAAATTTCCCACAGGTACGACACCTTCAAGTAAGGCACCTCCAGATGCGGCACGCCTCACGCAGGCGAGAGCCTCGACCCCGATTGCGGCAGTCATTCCCCCACCGCACGGGGATGATCTCTTCGACGCACCAACGCCCGGAGTCACCGCGCGCAAGGCAGAGATCAACACCGAACTTCGGCGAGTGCTCAGCAGTCATACTTTCTCGAAGTCTTCACGGTTGAAACATCTGTTGCAGTACATCGTCACGCAATGGATTGCTGGAAACAACCAGAAGCTCGATGGCTATAACCTTGCGCTTGATGTGTTTCAACGCGATGCGTCCTTTGAGTCGGGCCTGGACCCGATCGTTCGTGTGGAGATGGCGCGGCTGCGTACCCAGCTCGCGAAGTATTACAACAGCGAAGGCGCACAGGACACGCTTCGTATCGAAATCCCCAAGGGAGGATACGTCCCCACGGTGACTTGGCAGCTTGTCAGGGAGGTGCAAGGCGTGGCCGTGTCATGCGAGCAGAAGGAAGCTCGCGACACGAAAGGGAGCACGGTCCTTGTGCTTCCCCTGGTGCTGCAGGGGAGTGCGCACCAGATCGCGTTTTACGATCAGATGCTATACCTGCTTACCCACGCAGCGGGCATTCGTGTCGTTTCCCGTGTTTCTGCAAACCACCTGGCTTCGCATCTCGATACCCGTCTTGTCAGTCAGCAGGTGGGCGCTCGATTCATTGTGGAAGGTACTGTGCTTGCCATGGAAGATACCTACCACCTCATCATCCATTTATCCGACACCACCGATGGGTACAACATCTGGTCGGGACGATACAGCACAACAACAGGGGACCTTCCGCAAACGATGGGGGCTCTTGTTCAAGATCTGGTCGCTGAGATGCAACGGGCCTGGGGCTGCGGTGAAGTGCTTGCATGACCGGCACGGGTAAGCGATTTCTTTCCTCCGGCCTGGATCGGAATGCGGAATGGCAACGTGGGATGTAGATCGCTTACGCGCGAGGCTCCGTGCTCATCGCGAAGCGGAGCGTGCCGCCTGCGAGCAGTTCTCCATGCGCAATCGTAGGGCCGGTTCGCTGCGTGCCGTTGAAGTCGATGCGGCGCACATACACTGTGTCGTGCGTGTTTGCGGGCGCTTCCACAACCAGCGTTTTGCCCTGCGGCAGGTGGACTGTAGCGCGGGGAAAGAGCGGACTGCCGAACGTGTACTCCGGCACGCCCGGACACACCTGGTAGATCCCAAGCGCGCTGAGGATATACCACGCCGCCATGGAGCCCGTATCTTCATCCCCGGCGAAACTGTCCGGCGAATACAGCTCATCCATCACGCGCCGCGCCCAGAACTGCAAGCGATCCGGCCGCCCCGCATGTGCGAACAGATACAGCAGGTGATGCGAGGGTTGGTTGGAATGCGCGTACTGCCCAAACGGCACGGCGGCCATCTCCGACATCTCGTGAATCTCATCACCGTAAACCCCAACCTCAAAAATGGGCGGGGTCGACAGCATCGTCTCAAGCGCATGCACGGCAGCATTCTTGCCGCCGATGGCCTCGATCAGTGCCGGCACGGCATGGGGCGCGTCCCAGCGATGTTGCCAAGCAGAACCCTCTTCATACGGGCTGCCCCAGGTGAACTGGTTGAAGGGAACCCACGTGCCATCTGCATTTTTGCCGCGAAAAAAGCCGATCTGTTTGTCATACACATTTTGCCAATAGTCAGACCGGCGCATGAAGGCCTCATAGTCTGCCTGCTTGCCGAGCACCTTCGCGATCTGCGCGATGCAGAAATCTCCATAGGCCGCATCCGCTGTTTCCACCACTGACTGCTCGATCTTGTTCGCGGGCACATAGTGCAGCTGCATGTATTCTTCTACGCCCACGCGGCCGTAGCCCTTGCTCGGATTGCCGGGCTGCGTTGCATGCTTCTTCAGGCCGGCAAAGGCGACCTCGCGATCAAACGAGCCGATGTTCTTCACGATCGCATCGGCAAAGAGGGAGTCGATGAGGCTGCCGGACATGCACGCGCGATAGCCCGGAGCAGGGAACTGCGGAAACCATCCGCCCTCGTGCAGCGCGTTCACCCAGCCTTGTAAAATCTCGCTAAGTTTTTCTGGAAACAGGATGCTCGCAAGCGGATACCATGCGCGATACACGTCCCAATAGCCATGGTCCGCGTACATCACGCCGGGCTCCCCTTTGCCGTTGAAGGCGCTGTAGTGGTGAACGCCGTTGCCGTTCGGTACCGGCTCATGGAAGGTACGGGGGAAGAGCAGCGCGCGGTACAGGCAAGAGTAGAAGGTGCGTGATTGCTCCGCAGTGGCGCCTTCGATCGTGATGCGGCTCAGCATCGCGTTCCATTCATTTTGGGTGCGCTGCTTGATCGTTGCGAGACTGCTCGTGCCAATCTCCTGTTGCAGGTTATAAGCCGCCTGCTCGAACGAGAGGAAAGACGTGGCGATGCGAGCCTCCATCTGCCGGCCCGGTTTGAAGTGCACAGACACGACCTGCTGGTCCGTGGCGCCGCCACTGCCGTCATGACCTTTCTGAGGCTCGACCGCACAAGTGTCCCAAGCCTCAGCGAACTCGACCACGTAGTACGTGGCAAAGTTCTCTGGCGTGCCGCCTGAGGTCTGGTTGCAGGCGAACTGCAAACGGCGCGCGTCCTTGTGCTGCACGACCTCACCCGCGACGCTGGGGATGTCGATGACAAGACCCGGTGTTCCCAAAGCCGGGTCCGGCGCATCATAGCTTGCCGCTAGCACGCAACAGCGCTCGGTGGGCACCAGTTCCACCTTCGCGCGGTAACGCAGCAGATACATCTCTAGCGAGTACGGCGTGAGCTTTAGCTCTTCAGGAAGGTAGGAAGAGGAGCGTGGCCCCGCAGCGGCGTTGACCTTGCCGGCAATGGGCATGAAAGTCGCAAAGCCGTAATCGTAGAGCCAAGGGCTAAGTTGGTGCGTGCATCGAAAGCCCTGCATGCGGCGGTTCCACGGCTGGAAGAACCACGGCGTACCCGCATTGCTTTGCAGGGTCCAATGCGCCATGCCGAAGGGCGTGGCCGCAATGGGCAGTGTATTGCCATGCGAAAACACAGGCGTGGACGCCGTACCTTGCAAGACGTTCACAAAGTCTACTGGGCTGGTAGCCGGATGCGAAGCCTCCTCTGCACCGGTGGCCCCCGCCGATGCGTTCGCTATGTGTGCGGGTTGGGGTGAGGACGCGTCGACATAGGTTGCCGGTGACAAGGCGGAAACGGCCGCGACCAGGCCCGAGGATTTGAGGAAAGCTCGCCGAGTCGGCGCGGCAGTGAAACTTTGACCGCTGGAAGGTTTCTCGTTTGTCATAACGTCCTGTGTTGTAGCTGTAGGTGATACGAACTTGTCTGCTTTGCCGAGAGGAATCATGCACCTGTGCGATGCGTCAATGATTTGCCGGCAAAGCTGCCGCGGTTGGTTGCGGGGAAACGCCAGGCGCGTTGACCGCAGCCGCATTTAAGACATCGAGCGCGGAGATCAGGCTTCCTGTTCCGTCATTCGTTGGCGGCCCTGCCCAGTCAGTCGAAAACTGGTTTTCGGCGGTGCGTGCGTGGTTCCACACACTGTCGGCATTCACGTCAATGAGTTCCGCGAGCACCGGCGACGGGGTGCTGGCCAGCAAGGGCGCGAGGTCGCGAAAGAAGATGCCCTTGAACTGCACCCCATCCGCGCCGCACCGCGGCTCACAGGGATCATGCAGCACGCGATGGCTGTCCGTGAGTTGCGCATTCGCCGCCAGCGCAATCCGGGTCGCCAGGGCGCGTGCCTCCGGCTGCCGCGTAACTTCGCTGAAGCCTGTCAATCCCAGCAGGATCACGCCCTGGTTATAGCTCCATGTCGTTCTGCCGTTGTTGTGGCAGGCAGCATCCAGGCCGTCATTGACCAAGCCTTTTTCGTTCAGCATGCCGGAGCTGAGAAACCACTGCTCTTCGCGTTGGGCCCAGGCTAGATCGCTCGCCCGCTGTTTGCCTCCGTGCTGCCGCGCCAGGCCCACAGCCACGACCAGGAAGAGTTCATTCGCGATCGCGTTCTTGTAGTGCTCATTCTTTTTCCACCAGATACCGCCGCCGCAGCTATCGCTCCAACCGCCGGTCATGTCGGCAAAGATGGTTTCCGCCATGTGCAGATAGCGGGGATCGTGCCCGAGGCTGTACACATCGAGCCACGCCAGCGCCCACCAGCCTTCATCATCGTAGAACTCGTTCAAGAATCCCGGGAAGCGGTGCGGTGCAGCCGTCAAGGTGTTCGCAAACGTAGCGTCATACGCATGCGTGTGCAGCACGCGGCTCGCGTCGGCCAAGGCGGTGATGCCGTTTGCGGAGTTCCACCAGCCTGTTCCGGTGAAAAGCCCGCTCACGGGGTCGTAGGCGGCCTGCAGGGTGTCTGCGGTGGTCTGCACCCGGGCTGCCGCGCCCGTTTGTCCCTCCGCAAACCTGCAGCCGGCACAAAGCACCAGGATCGTCCCAAGGAGGGCGCGGCCCCAGCGGTGCGTTGTCCATTTCCCTCTTTGCGTTCGATGGGCACTGATAAGATGCGACATAAAGAACAGAACCTCCGCGCACTGATTTACGTATTTCCTAAAGGTATGCAGAAAAAGGGAAAACATCCCACGCTGATCGAGGTGGCGCGGAAAGCCGGTGTGGGGGCGACCACAGTTTCGCGCGCCATCAATGGCGGCCATCGCGTCGATCCCAAAACCATGGCGCGCATCCAGCGAGCGATCGACACACTCGGCTACATGCCTAACCAGGCTGCGCGCATCCTCAAAGGGGATCGCACCCGCATCATCGGGTTTGTGATTCCCAGCATCGCCGATCCGTTCTTTTCCAGTTGCGCCGAAGCTGCGCAGGCCGTGGCCCGGGCGCATGATTCGCTGCTGATCGTGCTCACCACGCAGAACGATCCAGCGACTGAAATGGACGCCGTACAAACCCTGATGCGCCATCGCGTCGACGGCTTCGTCATCGCCCCGGCGGCTTCTGACAACGCCGCGCTGCGAAGCCTGCTCCGCCGCGTGCCGGTACCGGTGGTCGCGCTCGATCGCCCCATCGCCGGCGCGGCTGTGCCCTCTGTGGTCGCCGACAACTTTGCCGGGGCACAGCTGGCTACGCGGCACCTGATCGAGCACGGCTATCGGCGCATCGTATGCCTGGCTGGGGAGGCCGGTCTGTACACGATCCAGGAGCGCGAGCGCGGCTACCGGGAGACCATGGACGCTGCCGGGCTTACCTTCGAAATTGAGAACACCGTTGTGGACCATGCCTCCGCCGATCAGGCCGTGGCTCGGCTGTTTGCCCGGGCCGAGCCGCCCGATGCCCTGTTTACACTCAAGAACAGTGTCACCATCAATACCTTTCAAGCGCTGCACAAGCTGAACATCGCCGTCCCGAAGACCGTCGCGCTGCTGGGGTACGACGATTTCGAACTTGCCGACACGCTGCGCCCTTCGGTCAGCGTGGTGCAGCAACCGATCGACCGGCTCGGGCATACTGCGGCCGCATTGCTGTTCGAGCGGCTGATTGGAAGCTCCGGTACTGAAATCCATGTGTCCGGTACGGAGAATGGGTTCGTTCCTGCGCACAAAGATTTTGTGCAACTTAAAACAGATCTCATCCGGCGTGAATCGTGCGGCTGCTTGCCGGAACCGCGCCCGTGACGAGGAACCTCTTCGCCGGCATGGGCATGGAACTCGGTCACGGCTCGGCGTGGTGCGGCTGCGTCCATGGCGGCGAACTGTCATCCCCATTGACACGGACCGGGGCTTGCGTCGACAATCGCGCCCATGGAATCGCAACCACATATGAGTGGAAAGCATACCAAGCAAATGCGTCCGAAGCACCGCAGGCAGTACCGAAAGTGAAAAGGACCCCGTAGATTCTTTTGCGCGCTTCATTGATCAGCGTCCTCGGGCCAAACGTACCGCACCTTTTGCTTCACCGCACTCTTGTTCGCAAACTGCATGCGGTTTACGCAGCAGTTAGCCTGAAAAGCACCAGCCTCGAAAGTGAGACCCACCTTGCGCACGCGTTTTGTTTCGGCTCTGCTGACCCCTTTCGCCCTTTCGGCTACATTTTCCGCGCAGGCTCCCACGCAGGTGCAAGCTCAGCCGGATCTTGCCAAGCAGCCCACGCTGTACGCCGTGGGCTACGCGCACCTCGACACCGAATGGCGCTGGGAGTACCCGCAGGTCATCGATGAATACCTGCGCCGGACGATGGAAGATAATTTCCGCCTGATCGATACCTACCCGCATTATATTTTCAACTTCAGCGGCGCCAACCGATACCGGTTGATGAAGGAGTATTACCCCGCGGATTTCGCGCGAATGAAGGGATACATCGCGCAAGGCCGCTGGTTTCCGGCCGGCTCTTCCATGGAGGAAGGCGACGTGAATGCGCCCAGCCCCGAGGCGATCCTGCGCCAGGTGCTTTACGGCAATAAGTGGTTTGAAAGGGAGTTCGGCAAATCGAGCCAGGAATACATGCTGCCGGATTGTTTCGGCTTTCCTTCCTCGCTGCCGACTTTGCTGGCGCATGCCGGCGTCGTGGGCTTCTCGACACAGAAGCTGAGCTGGGGTTCTTCTGCCAATGCCGGCGGCCCTGATTCAATCGAGCAGACGCCGGAGGGTTTTCCGTTCAACGTGGGCGTGTGGGTCGGCCCTGATGGCCGCACGGTCTTAGCCGCTCTCAATCCTGGCGCTTACAACGGGGATATCACCACGGACCTGAGCCAGCCGCTACCGCCCTTGCCGCCCAATCCGGCGATGGCCGGGGTGGAACAGCAGATCGCTGCGCTGCAAGGCCAGTTCGGCAGCGGGACGCCCGACCCGGCCAAGGTGCAGAATTACTTTGCCCTGCGCAGCGAGCAAGCCGCGCTCGCGCAAGCGCAGGAGCAGCGTACGGAACAACGCTTTCAGGGCGATTGGGCCGGGCGCGTGCTGCACAACGGCAAAGCCACGGGCCTGTTTGCCGACTACCACTATTACGGCACCGGCGACATCGGCGGCGCGCCGCGTGAAGAGTCGGTCAAGCGCCTGGAGGCGATCATCACCAAAGGCAGCGTGGATATGCCGCCTGCAAACGAGTATTCCTTCAACGGCTTGCCTCATCCGGCCTGGCCGCAAACAGCCGTTGGGGCAGGGCCGGTGCACGTCGTTTCTGCCACCGCCGACCAGATGTTTCGCGACATCCAGCCCGCGGAGGCCGCTGCCCTGC
>CAXTNA010000002.1:23479-27882 GCA_964245535.1 uncultured Acidobacteriaceae bacterium
ACTCCGCCGGCTCGCTTACTTCACAGGCCTACCAGAAGCGTTGGATTCGTAAGGAAGAGCTGCTCGCCGATGCTGCGGAAAAGTCTTCAGTGGCCGCGCAGTGGCTGGGCGCCCGGCCGTACCCGCAGGAACGCCTGAACGATGCCTGGACACTCGCCATGGGTGGTCATTTTCACGACCTGGCCGCAGGAACTGCAACCCCGCGGGCGTACGAATTCGCCTGGAATGACGACGTCATCGCCATGAATCAGTTCGCCGGTGTGCTCGAAAGCGCAACGGAAGGCGTTACCGCGGCGCTCGATACGCAAGGGCCCGGCGTGCCGCTTGTGATCTTCAATCCGCTCAACATCGAGCGCGAGGATGTCGTTGAAGCGAACGTCGATTTCGGTCGCGGCGCAACGCCAAAATCGGTGCGCGTGACAGCTGCCGACGGTACACCCGTACCGGCGCAGATGGTCAACGGCAAGGTGCTTTTCAGCGCGCATGTGCCGTCGGTCGGCTATGCGGTATACCACGCCGAGCCGGGCGCCCCTGCGGCAGCCGCAGCCGCCAGCGCGCTGCGCGTCACACAGAATGAGCTGGAAAACAGCTTCTACCGCGTCACGCTCAATGCCGATGGCGACGTCGCCAGCGTCTTCGATAAGCAAGCCGGCCGCGAGCTGCTGGCAGCGCCGGCAAGGCTCGCCATCTCCGAGGACAACCCCTCGCAATGGCCGGCCTGGAACATGGATTGGGAGCAGGAACAGGCTGCGCCAAAGTCCTTTGTGAGCGGCTCGGCCTCCAGCCCGGTCAAGATGCGGATTGTTGAAGAAGGTCCCGTGCGCGTGGCCATTGAAGTCACTCGCGAAACCGGCGGTTCGCGCTTCGTGCAGACCGTGCGCCTGGCCGCCGGCGATGCAGGCAAGCGCGTCGAGTTCAACAACGCAATTGATTGGAATACCCGGGGCGTCAATCTGAAGGCGACCTTTCCGCTCACCGCCTCCAACGAAATGGCGACCTACAACTGGGGGGTTGGCACCATCCAGCGGCCCACGGCGGAGCCGAAAAAGTTTGAGGTTCCGTCGCACCAGTGGGTCGACCTGACCGACGGCAGCGGCGAGTTCGGCACCACGGTTCTGACGGATTGCAAAAACGGCTCAGACAAGCCGAACGACCATACCCTGCGCTTGACCCTGCTGCGGACCCCCGGCGTGCGGGGCGGCTATCCGGACGAGGCCACGCAGGATATCGGCCACCATGACTTTGTTTACGGCCTGAGCGGGCATACCGGCGGCTGGCGCGAGGCAGGCACAGACTGGCAAGCTGAACGACTCAACGCGCCGCTGACTGCCTTCCAATCCACCAGCCATGCCGGGGCCCTGGGCCCCAGCTTTTCGCTCGTTAAAGTCAGCAACCCCCGCGTGCGCATCATGGCACTCAAAAAGGCCGAAGACAGCGATGAGGTCATCTTGCGTCTGGTGGAACTCGACGGCAAGCCGCAAGCCGACGTGCACGTTAGCTTTGCCGCGCCGGTTACCGCTGTGCGCGAGTTGACCGCCCAGGAACGGCCGTTGGCCCAATCCGCCATGCAGTCTCAACTCGCGGCGGGCGCCCTGGTGACGTCGTTCAGCGCTTATCAGCCCCGCACCTTTGCCGTGAAGCTTGGTGCCGCGCCGACGTCGGCGGCGGCAGTGGACTCCGCACCGGTACCGTTGCAGTACGGCTTGGCCACGGCCACCGAGGACGGCAGCAAATCCGGCGTAGGCTTTGACGGCAAGGGCGACGCGCTGCCCGCCGCGATGCTGCCCGAGCAAATCGCCTTCCACGGCGTCACCTTCCATCTGGGGCCTGCAAAAACAGGCGCGCCGAACGCCGTGGTCGCCACGGGGCAGCGTCTTGCGCTCCCGGCCGGGGACTACAACCGTGTCTATCTGCTGGCCGCTTCCAGCGACGGCGATCAGAAAGCTACCTTTGAGGTCGGAAATCAGAAGACCGATCTCCAGATTGAGAATTGGGGCGGTTTTATCGGCCAATGGGACGACCGCACCTGGAGTTCCACCAACACCGCCCACGATAACTACGGCGAGATGACCGGGTTGCGGCCCGGCTTCATCAAACGCGCCAATGTTGCCTGGTACTCCAGTCACTACCATGATGCGAGCGGCAAAAACGTGCCTTATAGCTACTCCTACCTCTTTGGCTACAGCATGGATCTGCCGGCCGGCGCAAAGATGTTGAAACTGCCCAACGACCCCAAGATCCGCATCCTGGCTGTTTCTGTGGCCAAGGAGAATCCGGAGATCACGCCCGCGCAGCCGCTCTACGACGTTCTGCCTTCGCCGAACGCCGGTCCGGCCGACTTCACGATCTCCGCACCCGCAGCCGCGTCCGTCTCCGAAGGCAGAACGGCGACCACCAAGGTCTACGTCGTAGGCCGCGGCGGCTTTGACGGACTGGTAAAGTTGAGCGCCTCGGGATTGCCTGCGGGCGTTTCAGCGACGTTCAATCCGGCGGTCACCAAAGCCGCCAGCACCATGACGCTTTCCGCCACGGGCGCCACCGTTCCGGCAAAGAGCACAATCACCATCGCCGCCACGGCGAGCAATGTCACGCACACGGCCACGACCGCGCTTGCTGTCACGCCCATCCTGAAGGGCACAGTGCCCGTCGACCTGTCATCCGTCTACAACGTTTCGGCGATCTACAAAGACGGTGCCAAGTTCGCCGAAACCGCGAGCGCGGACAACGGCGGCTACGCCTTTCCCGCGCGCGCGCTCGGCACGGAGCAGGTGGGCGATGAGGTTGTTTTTAAGCTGGGGCCGTCCGATGCACCCGATGCAGTCAGCGGTAAGACCGTGCCTCTACCGAACGGCAAGTTCACCAGCCTGCGCCTGCTGGCCACAGCGGTTGAAGGCAACCAGCGCCGACAGGTTTTCACCGTCAACTATGCTGACGGTACGTCGTCCTCCTTTACCCAGACCCTCAGCGACTGGGCTTCCGCGGGTGAGGACCACGTGCCCGGTCAAAGCTCTGCCGTTCGCGTTCCTTATCGCGTTGCGGGCGACGGCACTACCGACGCCAACGCCTTCGGCCTTTTCGCCTACCGCTTCACCCTCGATTCAACCAAGGAGGTCCGCAGCCTCACGCTGCCTGCCAATCGCGATGTGTTGCTTTTTGCCACCACGCTCGTACCCGCCGGGCAGTAGCCCAGCGGCAGGGACACGGGGCATAGCGAGCGCCGTGTCCCTTCAGCACCTTCGCCGCCGAAGTAGAATCAGCCTGCAGGAGAATAGCCATGCGCCGCACGACCGCATTCTGCAAGCACCTTCGCTGCCGCTCGGCGTTGTGGGTTTTTGCTGCCCTCACCGCGGCTTCAACGCCGCTACCGGCCCAGCACGATGCGGAGGTCCAAAATCTCTACGCGCAAGCAAAGGCGGCACAAGCGGCCGGCAACATCCCCGGGGCAATCGAAAAGTATCAGGAACTCATCCATATCGCCCCTCGCCTGGCGCCTGCCTATAACAACCTCGGCATCCTGTACGAGCAAACACGGCAATATCGTGAAGCCATCGATACGCTGAAGCGCGCCCGCGAGCTCGAGCCGAATCTGCCCTCAGCCGCCGCGCTGCTTGGCATCGCCTATTACGGCGAAGGCGACTACCCTAATGCAAAAACGGCGCTCGAATCAGCGCTGAAAGCCAACCCCGGCGATGCCCACGCCGCGCTGCTATTGGCGCGCACGCTGCTCCGTCTTGGCGAAGGCGATGCTGCTTCTCAGCAGCTTCGCCAGCTCGTGAAACGCGATCCAAACAATCAGGAGCTCTGGTATCTGCTCGGCCAAACTTACATGCAGCTGTCGCAGCAGGCCCTGACGCGCGTGCAAACCATCAACCCCAATTCAGTGCTTGTGCACGAAATGTCCGGCCAACTCATGGAAGACATGGGCAACTACGACGGCGCCATGGTCGAATACAAAAAAGCCGTGGAGATGGCGCCCACCGAAGCCGGCACGCACTTCGGGCTTGGGATGGTTTATTGGAACCAGAACAACTGGGACGCCGCGCTCGCCGAGTTCCACACCGAGCTGCAAAACGACCCCAGCAATTGCGAGGCACACGCCAAGAGCGCCAGCATCCTGCTCGAACAGCAGCACGCCGAGCCCGCGTTAGCCGAGGCCGAAACCGCTCTTTCCCTTTGTAACGGGTCATTAGAGGCCCACGTTGACCGGGGCAGAGCCCTGCAGCGGCTCGACCGCAACACGGAGGCCATCGCCGAGTTGAAGGGCGTTCTCCAAACCGATCCCAGCGACCGGAGCGCGCACTTTTACCTCGCCCGCGCCTATCGAGCCACGGGCAACACAGAAGCGGCAACCGCCGAAATTGAAACCTTCAAGAAGCTAGAAACTGCGGACCGGCAAAAGGTGG
>CAXTNA010000002.1:27892-33802 GCA_964245535.1 uncultured Acidobacteriaceae bacterium
TCAGGGCCACCCTGGCAGGCCTCATTAATGGGAGCATGCAGGAAGTGCTGCGCAGCCGGAATGCAGAGCAAGAGGCGAGCAAAGATGCCGCACCGGCGCCGGTCAACGGTGGGGCTCCGCCTCCGCCGCAGTAGCTTCCCTCGCACGCAGCGCTGCGCTGGCAGCAAACTCCGTGCGCGCCTTCTCCGCTTGGCCGGTCTTGCGATACACCTGCCCCAGCATGAAGTGCAGGGAAGCGGCCTGCGGGGCAAGCCGCACCGCCTGCTCCAACTCCGCCTGCTCCTGCGGCCACTGCTGCAGGCTGCGGTAGGCCCCGGCCAGGGTTTCGTGGGCCCGTCGGTCTTGCGGCGCCATCTGCACCGCGTGCTCGAGAAAGGGCACCGCCTCCCGCGCGCGGCCATGCTCATTCAGCACATCGCCCAGGTCCACCCATGGACCGTCATTGGCCGTATGCTGCGCTTCGGCGGAGGTGATAGCCGTGTGGAAAGCCGTTAGGGAAGCATCAACCTCGCCGAGCCCTGCAAAGGCCAACCCCAGATTGTCCTCCGCGGTTACATCCTGCGGGCTGAGCGCGAGCGCGCGCTGAAAGGCCTCGATCGCCGTTGGGTACTTCGCCTGCTTGTAACGGGTACGCCCCAGGTAATACCAGCCCTGCGCATCTTTCGGCTGCCAGGCAAGCGCTCTCAAAAGCCACTTCTCCGCGTCTGGGTAGTCCTCCAGCAGAACATAATCTAAAGCAACGATCTTCAGATCGAATGCGCCTGGAGTTTTGTATTTAGCGCCTTCCGTGTATTCAGCAAGGGAAGCGCGGGCGTTGCGCTCGCGCATCTGGGAAGGATCGGTTTTGAGAGTGGGGTCGACCGCACCGGTCTGAATCTCTCGGAAGAGCGTGTAGCCGAGCAGGAAGTGAGCTTCGGCGGATTGAGGATGGTTGAGCAGATACGGACGGAGAAGCTGCTCTGCCTCGTCGGGCGAGTTCCGGTCGAGTAGGCTTTTCGCCTGCGCCAGGCTTTCTTCCGAGGTCGTTGACCTGGCCGGCAGTTGTGCCGCGGCTATAGCAGGAAGGAGCTGAAGGGTGCTCGCAATCACGCTAACAATCAGTCGTCGTTTCACGAGGCTCCAGCATGCCTGAGGGTAGGCCATCAACGCAAGAAAGCCGGAGCGTAAGCTCCGGCTTTCTTGCGTGCTCGGTTTTTGTTAGAACTGCAGTTTAAAGGTAGCTTGGCCCTGTCTTGGGGTGTTGCCCTGACATTTGCCGCCGGGCGAATCCAACCCGAAGGTGCCACTCGTGATGCTGTTGTCGAAGCCGCCGCAAACCTGCATGCGGTTCAGGATGTCGTAGTACTCCATGCGGACTTCGCCGGAGAACCGCTCGGTGAAGTTGAGGTGCTTGGCAAGGGCGACGTTTTCGTTTTGCCCCCAGGTACCACGGAGTGTGCTGATATTGCGCGCTGCGTTGCCAAGAGTCCAAGGACCTGGATTCGAGAACGCGTTGGTATTCACCACTGGTAGATGCTTGTAGTAGTTGTTGTAGTCAAGGTTGAACCTCTGGCCGGGAACCACGTTGGCACGGTTGCAGTAGTAGAAGCCCTGCAGCGGGCAGCCTGGACCGGCGATGGTGAATGGTGTGCCGCTCCCGTACTGGAAGGTGCCGCTCAATTGCCAACCGCCGGTTACGAGACGATTCACGGTACCCGTATCGTGCAGCAGTGGCTTACCCGGGCCGATGGGCAATTCATACACGCCGCTGATATTGATCTGGTGCGTTTGGTCGTTGCTGGCAATGGCCCAATCGGCTTGCTGGTTGTAGGTGTTCAGCGAACCCGCGTTAAACGTACCGAAGCCGGAATCCGTGTTCGACATCGTTTTTGCAAGCGTGTACGAGACCAGGTAGGTGAGCCCATTGGAGAACCGCTTTTGAGCCTGGAACTGAAGGGCGTTGTACTCTGTCGTCCCCTCATTCTCGAAGTTGTTGACGACGGTCTGGTATTGCGGCAAAGGCCGCAAGGCTTGGCCTAATTGTTTTGCGTTCCCATAGTCGTTTATGAAATTCGCGTACGGCGTGTAGTACCCGCCAGACATCCCAAAACCAGCAGCTTTAAGAACAGCCTGGGCCGGAGCTGAAGTCCAAGCTTGTCCAAGCACGCAGTTCGCGTTACCTCCGGGGCAAAGCGTCTGCAGCGTGGCGGGGGTCAGCTGGTTTGGATTGTCCTCTCGGGAGGGTTGATGCAGGGCATGATTGCCCACATAATTGACACTCACGAGGACGTTGCCAGGAACCTCCCGTTGAAAGCCGATATTGAAGTTCTCGATATAGGGCAGCCCGCCGGCATTTTGGGCAAAGGTGTCAATATTTTGTCCGTTGAGCAGCCCGGAAGTGAACGCCGTGGGTGCCGGCAGCGGCATGGTTCGTGTGTCCCAATTGCCGTATGCGGCGACGTTGGTGTTCGTTGTGGGAACGTTGAACAAACCACTCAGGTAGTTGCCGTAATTGACGGCCACCTTGTTCGTGCCGAACTCGAAGGGGCCGCCATCCAGGTGATTGAGCGAGAAGCCGCCCAGGACCACCATTTTGTTGCTGACCTGATAGGCGAACCCAAGCCGCGGGCTGAACATGCGCCAATCGATGTTGGCCCGGTTATATCCGGAACAGTAGGAGCAGGTGCCGAGAACACTCGCACCGCCTAGCCGTGCAGCGCCGGTAGCTGGATTGATGGCCGTCGCGTTCGCCGCGTTGGGGTCGAAGAAGACAATGTTATTCGGGGTCGCGTTCGTGAAGGGACGTGCGATGTCCCAGCGAATCCCGGCGTTCAAGGTTAGCTTCGGCGTGATCTTGATGTCGTCCTGCACGTACGGCGCGATGTAAAAATTGCGCAACTTGTTTTCGGCGGCAAGGGTACGGTTGGAACTGTCCACAACACCCAACAGATAGCTCGCGAAGCTGCTGCCGGTGTTGTCTTGGGTTAACCCGGTGCTGCCCTGAATGCCGTTGCTGGTGGTTAAGGCACTAAAGGTGAACTGTCCGCCGCAGTTCTGGCACTCATTGTCATCCTGGTAAGCCCGCCGGATCTCAAAACCCCAGTTAAAAGTTTGGCGACCACGCGTGTAGAGCCAGTTATTCACAATGCCGACACCCAGCTTGCGATTCGTCGAGTTGATTTCACCCCCGCCGTTTACACCCCATGCCGTTGGTGCATCGAAACCACCGAAGTTGATCGTCGGCAGGATCTCGCTCCCGGCGGCTGCGGCAAAGCTGGTGCCGATATGCGCGTTGAGTTCGTTATTGATCTCGCCCAGCCAGCCAAGTCCGCCGGTGACAATAAGGTGTGGCGTGAGCGCGTTGGTATACGTGACGAAAATACCGGTGCCCAGGGTGGGCTCAAGCTTCAACGCCGAAAGGGGACCGGTGAAGTAGCCGCCGTGGTCATATGCCTGGCCCTGATGCGAGTCACGCCAGAAACTAACGTGTGCTGATTGTTTGCTCGTGAAACGCTCATCGATGTTGAACCCCCAGTTGGTTTGTGTCGTCAGAGCCGCAGTGACCTGGGAAGCAAGATTGTTGACGTAGCCCGGCGAGGTGGGCGTGGGAACGTAGCCTAACAGTGATTTAGAAACACTGCTGATACAGTTCTGCGGAATGATGTTTCCCGGGAAGGGTTGGCCCGGAGCCGCGCCTGGATTGCACCCGGCAATCAACCCGCTAGACGGGACATAGATGGTTTGCGGAAAACCACTGAAGTCACCGTTAATCATCGCCTGCGTCGGCACTGTTAGGTTCCCCGTGATGCCGTTATTTTGGCGGAACCAATCGGAACTGACATAGAAGAATGTTTTATCTTTTCCGTTGTACAGCTTGGGCAGGATCACCGGTCCGCCCAGCGAAAAGCCCCAATTATTTTCCTTGTCGTTTGCGACGACAGGCAAACCGGCAGCGTTCAGCTGCGGGTTGCCGCCCTTCGCATCGAAGAAATTATTCCGCAGCACCTCAAAAGCATCGCCATGCAATGCATTTGTGCCGGAGGCGAACTGATATTGCGCCACGCCCTGCCCCAAGCCGTACTGGGCAGGGAAAACATTCTGCATGACCTGAAACTGTCCCACCAGTTCGAAGGGCGGGTTGATGTTGGTTTGGTAGCCCGCCGTTTCCGACTGGACCGCCGGCACGCCATTGAAAACGACCTCGTTAGAAAAGTCGACGCCGCCGTCGATGCGGTGGCTGAACGTGCCGCCTGAAACGCCGGGCGCAAGGAACATGAAGTTATCGATCTGGCGGTCGCGTCCGCCGATCTCAACGGGAAGCTCCTGCACCAGCTTGTTCTCGATCGTGGTGCCCAGCATGGGCTGCGTGGTTTCAAGTGAGATGGCCGGGGCGTTCACTTCCACTGTTTCGTTGGAACCCCCGGCCTGGAGCGTCGCATTCGCCGTGGCCACGGTTCCCACATCGATGTGCACACCATTGACGACATACGGGCTGAACTCCCGGACCTCGACACGCACGTCGTATGTTCCAGGGACGAGATCGGTAACACGGTAGCTGCCCGACGAGGTGGTGACCGTGCGGCTGGGCACCTTGGTTTGCTCGTTGGTTACGGTTACGTTGGCGCCCGGAACAATCGCGCCAGTGGAATCTGTGACCGTGCCGCTGATACCGCTGAGCGCCTGCGCCCAGCCCGTACGCGTACTCATGCAAAGCAAAACCAGCACCACAAACAGCAAGCACCACCGCGGGCGGTGCGTTCCAGTGGATCGGTACGAAGAGTGAGCGAGCCTGCTTTGCATTTCTGCCTCCGAAATTGTCACAACAGCGGCGTTTCTGACCTTCTGCATGAAGCGTTTTGCGACCCGATTCCCATGATCGGTAAGGCTGCCAGGAGCAAACCGTCGAAAGGAGAACGAACGCAATACCCTGCCTAATTGAATGATGGAAAGGTTGCCATGCCCGACAAAGGGTGTCAAGCCCTTTTATGCTTGCGGCCTCCAAACCCCGGAATTGCTCATTTTCCGAACCTCTGCGCGCAAACGGACACAAGCTCCTCGCTGCTTTCCCTGCCTAACATTCCGGGGCCGCAGAGTCACCGTACCGGCGTCCGTTGGGGCGCCATGACGCTCTATTCCGGCAAAGGTTTTTCTCCTCACCCTTCGCTCAGCTACCACTTTTGTGGGACTTTTGTGGGAGGCGAGTACATCGGCTCGCCGCCATGTGCCCCGTGTGGCGTAGAGTAAGGCGTGGCTTGGGCCGTTACCGTCGTCCCTGCCTTCACACGGCCTCGCCTTCATGCACGAACCAGCCCATTCCGCCCCAAGGTCCACCCTGGCACGCTTTCGCCCGTTGCGCCTCCTCGCGGGCAGCATACCGCCCTTGGCGCTCCTGGCGCTTACCGGTTGCCAGAACCTCACTGCCGGCAGCACGGGCGCGGCGGAGGTGCGCTTCGTCGACACCTCGATCGACGCCCCGCCGCTTGACATCTACGTGAGCGGCACCGGCGCCGCGTACAACCTTGGGTACGCAACCTTTACGTCCTACGTCGCGCTCAGTCCCGGCGAATACCAGATCAAAGCCAACCGTGCGAGCACGGCACAGGCCCTGGCCAACGCGCACGCTACCCTTGCCGGCGCCCGTCAGTACACCGCAGTGATCGGCAATGTGCTCGGGGGATTGCAGGAAACACTGTACCCGGACCAGAAAACTCCAGCGCCCGCGGGCATGATCGCCGTGCGCGTGCTGCAGGAGTCGGCGGGCGCCGGTCCGCTCAGCGTGTATCTGGTTCCAAGCGGCGGTAACGCAGCATCTACGGCTCCGCTGGCTGTGGACCTCGGCTATGCGGCAAGTAGCGGGTACGTCAATCTACCCGCCGGCACTTCATACAGCGTGGCCGTCTCCGCCGGCGGGCTGAGCGCCCATGCCACGCT
>CAXTNA010000002.1:33812-44526 GCA_964245535.1 uncultured Acidobacteriaceae bacterium
CTGCTGAGTGGGGTAGCCATCCCGGCAAGTGCGGGCGCGGTGCACACGTTGGTGATCGGCGATGCGCCCGTGGGCACCAGGGAACGGCTGTATGGGTTTGTGCTCAATGACGTCGACGTGCCCTGAACGTAACGCCCGCTTGTTTACGGGTTGGGACGCAAGCGGCGCGCAAACAGTGCTGCCCCTGCCACACAAAACAAGGGCACAAGCAGGTTCATCCCCAAGACATACGGTGTATTTCGGTTCCCGAAACCCTTGTGCAGATTGAACAGCCCAAGCAACAGCAAGGGCATCGCCACGGCGATCCCGTGGGCCAGAAACGCGCGCCGCGCCACCTTCGCCGCGGTATACCCGCCGGCTAAAGCCGCCAGCATGGCCCAAAGCAGATTACAGCTGAGGTAACCCGGCGTGGGCGTGTCAAACGACCGGTTCAGCCCCAGGAACGCGATGGCGTAGAACACGCCTTCCAGCGCAAGAAAAAGCAAAAGGCCGTCGACTACGGCAAAGACACTACGGGCGGGGCGGGGCATCCTCGCACTATAACAACGGAAGCGGCAAATTCGCAGCGGCGCGAAAACAAAGCCAAGGCGCCTCGAAGTGAGGCGCCTTGGTAAGACCTCGGTTAAACAGGCGTTAGTACCGGTATTGGTCCGTTTTGTACGGTCCTTCCACCGGCACGCCGATGTACTCGGCCTGCTTCTTTGATAGTGTGGTGAGCTTGACGCCGATCTTCTCCAGGTGCAGCCGTGCGACTTCCTCGTCGAGCTTCTTGGGCAACACGTACACACCGATCTTGTAGGTGTCCCGGTTGGCCCAAAGGTCCATCTGCGCCAAGGTCTGGTTGGAAAAGCTGTTCGACATCACGAAACTAGGGTGGCCGGTGGCGCAACCCAGATTTACCAAGCGGCCTTCCGCGAGAATGAAAATCGAGTTCCCGCTGGGAAAGGTGTAGTAGTCCACCTGCGGTTTGATGTTGAGGTGTTTGACCGACGGCGCTGACTGCAACTCCGCCATCTGGATCTCATTATCAAAATGTCCGATATTGCAAACGATGGCCTGGTCTTTCATCTGCTGCATGTGTTCGAAGGTGATGATGTCGAGGTTGCCCGTCGCGGTAACGTAAATATCCGCGCGTCCGAGCGTTTCTTCGATCGTCGTTACCTCAAAACCTTCCATTGCGGCTTGCAGGGCATTGATCGGATCGACTTCCGTGACGATCACGCGAGCGCCCATGCCGCGCAGCGAGTGTGCCGAACCCTTGCCCACATCGCCGTAGCCGCAGATCACGGCCACCTTGCCGCCCATCATGACGTCGGTAGCGCGCTTGATGCCGTCGGCGAGGGATTCCTTGCAGCCATAAAGATTGTCGAACTTCGACTTTGTGACCGAGTCATTCACGTTGATCGCGGGCACGAGCAGCTTGCCCTGTTCAAGCATCCTGTAAAGCCGATGCACGCCGGTGGTGGTTTCTTCCGAAACCCCGCGCCACTCCCGCGCGACCCGATGCCAGCGCTGCCCATCCTCTGCAAGCACCTCGCGCAGCAGGTTCTTGATCACTTCTTCTTCCTGCGAACCCTTTTCGCCGTCGATGAAGCTGCGATCGCCGTTCTCAAGCTCATACCCTTTATGAATCAGCAGGGTGACATCGCCGCCGTCATCGACGACCAGCTGCGGCCCGAGGCCGCCCTCATGCTGCAGCGCCTGATTCGTGCACCACCAGTACTCTTCGAGCGTTTCGCCCTTCCAGGCGAAGACAGGGACGCCCGATGCCGCAATCGCCGCCGCGGCGTGGTCCTGCGTGGAGAAAATGTTGCAGGAAGCCCAGCGAACTGTTGCGCCTAGGTCGGTGAGCGTCTCGATCAGCACGGCCGTTTGGATGGTCATGTGCAGCGAGCCAGTAATCCGCACGCCTTGGAGCGGCTTTGCAGGCGCATACTTGCGCCGAATGCTCATCAAGCCCGGCATTTCCTGTTCGGCGACCGTGATCTCTTTACGACCCCAGTCCGCCAGCGAGATGTCCGCTACTTTGTAATCCACCGCCGTTGCTTGTTCCATCACCGCCGCTGCCGCCATTGTTTCTCCTTTAAGATTGCCATCTTTAAGCGTATCAAACGATCGCCGTTCCACGGCTACGGATTACGCCGGACAGCATGCGGCGCACCTCCACGACTTGACCTTGTAACTCGTCCTGGAGTTCCCTTGCGAGGAACTGAAGATCGCGCGCTGGCAGCAGCTGGTATTCGATCTCCACACGCAAGCCACGGGCATGCTGCAAACAACGCAGATAGTCCGCGTTTGCATCCTGGCCGCAACCCTCGGCGATTCGGGTGGTGATTTGCGTGGCGTTCCGCCGGAGGGTAGTCACCAAGCCAAAGGTCTCGCTTTTGAGGAAGCCGTCCGTCACCCGGTAGGTCGCCAGCGTGAAGGCGTGCGCCTTATGCCAAACATCAAGTTGGCGAAAATCGCGCAAGTAAGGTTCTTATACCCCCGGATGCTTTCTGTTCAGGCACGAGGGATGGTATTCAGGAGCGAGAACCCCTCGTGCCTCCCAACCTCATTCCTCAAACCTGAATATCATCCCCCAATCCACACAGCACCCGAAATACCTCTTCCGTGCGATGCCGCAGAGCCGACAGATTACCGGCATTTTCGATAACAAGACACCCCGCCCCAGCACCGGCCGGCACGCGCTGTGCCGCCAGCCGGCGCTCCGCATCCACCTCCAGCGATCGTTTTGCGTCGCCGCTAAGGGAACGGCCCCCTGTTGTGCGCTCGACGAAACGGGCAATCTTCACCGTATCCGGCGCCGTGACCAACACAACACGGTCGAAGCGCTTGCGCCAGGGCGCCTCACCGTCGGCAGACCGCGTGCTGAAAATCAACGCCGATTCCACCACGACCATCGCTTTCGGTCGCTCCCGAGCGATGCCTGCTACCAAACGCTCCTGTTCCGCGATCACGGCCGGATGCACAATGGCGTTTAACTCTTCTACGCGAGGACGATCGGGGTTGAAGGCGAGTCGTGCCAGCCCGGGGCGGTTCAAAGAGCCATCCGCTAACACAACCGTTTGTCCAAACCGTTCGACGATGGCCTGGTACACCGGCTCACCTGGCTGCATCATCGCGCGCGCCATCTCATCCGAGCTCAGCACCACCGCGCCCCAATCCGCAAAGAACCGCGCAACCGTAGATTTGCCGCTGCCCAACTCCCCGGTGAGGCCTACCCGCAGCATGCCGCGCCTACGCCGGCAGCCCGCGCCGCAGTCGCGCCGCCTTCACGGTATTGGCCATCAGCATCGCAATCGTCAGCGCGCCGACACCGCCCGGCACCGGGGTATACGCTCCCGCGACCGCGAACGCGCGGGGGTCCACATCGCCGATCACCGTTGATCCGCGCTTGCGAAAGCCCTCCATGCGGCTCGCATACGCTGGGCCGTCTGGCGGAAAAAAGTGCTCCACCTCGGCCTCACCGGTCAGCCGGTTGATCCCGACATCGACCACCGTCGCTCCCGGTTTGATCATCTCCGCCGTAAGGAAGCCAGGTTTGCCAATCGCCACAATCAACAACTCCGCTTCCCGCGTGTACCTGCCGAGGTCGCGGGTAAACCGGTTGCACACCGTCACCGTCGCCTGCTCGTTCATCAGCAGCACACTCATGGGTTTTCCGACAATATTCGACTTGCCGACCACGACAGCCCGTGTCCCGGCCAGCGAGATGTCGCTCCGCCGCAGCATCTCTAAAATCCCGAGCGGCGTGCAGGGCGCCAACAGCTCCGCAAGCGGAGTGCCATGCAGCAGACGACCCCCATTCAGCGGATGAAAGCCGTCCACATCCTTGCGCGGGTCTACCGCTTCCAGCAAGCGTGCCGTATCCACATGCGGCGGCAGCGGCAGCTGGATTAGGATGCCGTCGATCTCTTCGCGCGCATTTAACGTCGCCACCAGGCCCAGCAACTCTTCCGTGCTAACCTGCGCTGCGGGCGTATGCAGCTCCGAGTACAGACCAAGCTCGCCACAGGTGCGCACCTTGTTGCGCACATAGATCTGCGACGCGGCGTTCTCCCCAACAAGCACCACTGCCAGCCCGGGCCGGTGCCCTTCCTGGCTCATCGTGCGAACGGCTTGTGCTACCTCGGCCTTGATCTCGCCGGCAATGGCCACACCGTCCAACACCCGCGTTTCTGTCATGGTTTCGACCATGGCTTCAGCATAGCGCGCTCCTTGGCAAGCGCAAGCATGCTTCGCGATCCACCCGGCGCGTAGCTGGGTGAACAAAAATCTCATAGGAATGAAGATTGGTTCATCCCGCGACCTTTGTGCAGAAATCCAGAGTTTCTCTCCCTTCGTTAGAAAACTAAGGGGCTGTTCCGCTCCTCTAACGGGAAAGTCCGGATCATACCGGGGCGAAGAGGGTCTAGATGAGTGATGGTCAGGACAGAACGTATGTCGAGAAGTTCACACAAACCGATCTTCTTGCATTACGGGCCGAATTATTGCGCTCCGGTGTCGATAGTTTTCAGGCCGCGGAGATCGTGTGCAGCTTCCTGAGCGGCCGCGGTTACGGTATTTCCTCGTACGAAGCCCGCCACGTTGCTTCTCGCATCGAGGTCCCCGGCACCACCGCCGAACATATCCAAGCCGAGTTGGAGCGTGTCGCGCTGGTGATGTAGCTGCGTCACTGTCCGGTCTACAGGAAGCCGGGCTTGCGGTCATTTCGTTCGACCTAGATAGTTGCCTGAGCAACAAACATGACGAGAGACCGTACAAAGAAAAAGACCGGCAGGCGCCGATCTTTACTTATCTTGCTAATTTAATGCGGCTTACGCCACGGCTATGCGATCTTCAGTGCCAGTGCTTTCACGCGGGCGTTCAAACGGCCCTTGTAGCGACTGGCAGTGTTTTTGTGCAGCACACCCTTTTGCACGCTTTTGTCCAGAATCGAAACCGTCGCGCGATACTGGGTCGCAGCCGCTTGGGCATTGCCGGCTGCCAGGGCCTCGCGCATGGCGCGCAGCACGGTGCGCAGCTTGGAGCGGTTGGAACGATTGACTGCCGTCCGGGTAACCGTTTGGCGGGCGCGCTTCAGCGAGGAAACATGATTTGCCATCAGAACTCTCTTCTTTACCCGAACCGAGCGGGGGAGGTGTGTGCAAGCCGAACGCCGGGGCGGACACAGCGCGACCGCATCGTCTCGAACACCCAATGGTAGCTCGGAGTGGGACGGGGAGTCAACGCAAGCGTGCTCATGACCCGTCCAGGATGAAACACCAAACAATTTGGTGCGGTTTCCCACATTGCCACGAACGGGGGCTTGACGCAGCAAAGCGCGCGGCGCTACGCTCACGCCAAGATCGTTACTCCTTTGGCACCCTTCGCCAACCCGGTCGCACGATGGTTCCGAACAGGCTTCTCGCTGCGGTGTGATGCCGCGTTCGCTCCTCGCCGTTTTCGCAACGATACCCCGCCTTCTACATCCAATTCTGTGAAGCATCTGTGTGAAGCATCCTGACGGAGGTCAGATCCCTTCTTGGTAAAAACATCCCTGCCCCTTACGCCTGGAATCGAGCCGCTGTATGGCACGCGCGACGAAAATCTTCGTCTGATGGAAGACAGCCTGGGCGTGCAGATCGACCTGCGTTCGGATTCGGTGCGGGTCATGGGCGAAGCCGGTGCCGTTGCGCGCGTTGAGGGCATTTTCGCTGACTTTGAACACCTGCGGCGGACGGGCGTGCACCCGCACAACGGCGAACTGAATGCGCTGCTCAAGGTTGTTGTCGCCGATCCCACCTGCACCTTGCGGGGCCTGATCGAAAGCGGCAAACAGCGCGCTGCGGGTACCAAGCGCACCGTGCAGCCGCGCACGCCCAACCAGCGCAAATATCTCGAGGCCATCGACCGGCATGACATGATCTTCGGCCTGGGGCCCGCAGGCACGGGCAAGACTTATCTTGCGGTCGCGATGGCGGTGAGCGCGCTATTGGCCAAGAAGGTGTCGCGGATCATTCTGGTCCGCCCGGCAGTGGAGGCCGGTGAGCGACTCGGGTTTTTACCGGGGTCGCTGCAGGAAAAGGTTGATCCGTACATGCGGCCGCTGTATGACGCGTTGTACGATCTGATCGACCCAGCCAAGATCGACCGCATGCTCGAGACCGGTGTGATCGAGATTGCACCCTTGGCGTTTATGCGCGGGCGCACATTGAGTGAAGCCTTCATCATCATGGACGAGGCGCAAAACACGACCAACGAGCAGATGAAGATGTTTTTGACCCGGCTCGGCAGTGGATCGAAGGCGATCATCACGGGCGATCTGACGCAGATCGATCTCCCCAACCCGAAGAAGAGCGGCCTGTACGAAGCACTGCGAGTGCTTGAAGGTGTGGAGGGCATCCGATTCTGCCACTTCGAGGATGTGGACGTGGTGCGGCACCAATTGGTGCAGCGGATTGTGCAGGCTTACGATCGGCACACGCGTGCGGAACAGGCGCCGCTGGAAATGGAGCCGGAGGGTGGGCTGTCCTTGCCGGTGCGGTCCAGCGGTGGCAGCGGCGCGCGTTCGACGCGGCTGCAACCACAGTAGGCGCGGTCTTGCGGACATACCATGATCTCGCTTGAACCACCGGCAGGCGTTGCCCCCGAAAGTCTCTCCAGGGGCGATGCGTGGGCCGCGTTGGGGCTGTCCCATGCCGGCTTGACGCGCTTTCTGCGGCGCGCGCAGGCTGCGGCCGGGCTCGCCGGCGAGGTGGAAGTGCTGCTCGCCGACGACCGCACACTGCGCCGCCTGAACCGGCAGTTCCGCGGGAAAAGCAAAGCCACCGACGTACTCAGCTTTCCGGCACCGCCGGAAATGACGGCAATCACGCCGGGCGATCTTGCCATCTCTCTTCAAACGGCGGCACGGCAGGCGGCGGAGCACGGCCACACGTTGCGCGATGAGCTACGCATCCTGCTCGTGCATGGTTTGCTGCATCTTTCCGGTATGGACCACGAGGTAGATGGAGGCGAGATGGCGGCACGCGAAGGGTCATTGCGCCGCGCCTTGCGCTTGAAGCACGGGCTGATTGCACGCACCGAAGTGTCCGCTTTGGCTGCTCGCAAAGATGGCGGAACACCTGCAAAGCCGGGGGTGAACCGCGACTCGCTCGGCGACGCGCATAGCCGCAAAAAGGGTGTGAAGTTGACCAAACGCTGGTCTACCCAAACAGGAGCGGCACGGTGAGCCTCCTTTATCCGCTCAGTGTTTTGGCCCTGCTTGGGGTCATGTTGCTGGCTGCCTATGCCGAACGCATTTACGCGGAGATGGACCGCTTTCTGTCGCGTGAATCGGGCGAGGCGGTCGAACTATGGGAGAAGCGGATTGCGCCACGGCTGCGGCTGAGCCGTGAATCAGCGGCAATTTCCGCTTCAGTCCTTTCGCAGGTGGCTCTGGGCGGGCTGGCGCTGCTGCTGGCCAGCCGCGTGGATTGGCATGGTCCCCATTCGGGCAGGGTCGTGGCGCAAGTGGTGCTGGAGCTCGCGTTGGCGGTGCTGGTGTTCGGAACTCTTCTGCCGCAGCTGCTGTTTACGCGCTCGCCGGGGCACTGGCTGCGGCCGTTGGCGCCAGTGTTTCGGGTGCTGTTTTATCTGGTGCTGCCGATCACGCTGCTGATCTCGCTTGTGCTTTCGATTGCGAGCCTGGCAGAGCCGGAGGCCCCCGACGAGGCCCGTCCGCAAAGTGAGGGTGTGGATGCGCTCCTGGAGGCCGGCGAAGAAGAGGGAATTCTGGAGGAAAGCGACCGCGAACTGGTGCGCTCCGTTGTGGAGTTCGGCGACAAGATTGTGCGTGAGGTCATGACGCCCCGTCCGGAAATTTTCGCCGTGGCTGCCACGATGAGCTTGGCTTCGTTCACAGAGCAGGTAAACGAACACAACATGTCGCGCGTGCCGGTGTACGCGGGCACGCTGGATGAGGTGACCGGCATCGCTTTTGCGCGCGATCTGCTGCGCGTTCACGATGTCGATGCATCGACGCGCACTGTGGGCAGCCTGGCGCGGACGGCGTACTTTGTTCCCGAAACGAAAAAAGTAAACGAACTGCTACGCGAGATGCAGCATGGCAAACAGCACATGAGTCTGGTTATCGACGAGTACGGCGGTTTTTATGTTATGGTGACGATTGAGTTTTTGATCTATGCCTTCGTCGGCAGTATCGAAGATGAGCACGATCACGTCGGTGAAGGCAACGCGCCTGTCAGCGAAGAAGGGGGCACCTTCTTGATTCCCGGCAGCTTCGAGGTGAGCCGGTTGCGGGAGCTCTTTTTGCAGCCGGCAGAGGAAGGCGCCGACGACGAGGAAGAGGGAACCGGCGAGGTGCTGCCGCAGCTGCTGACCGGCTATGGCGCGGCCACGGTGGGCGGTCTGGTAAGCGAGATCGCCGGCCATATTCCTTTGCCAGGCGAGGTGGTGGAGGACGGGCCGCTGCGGTTAGAGGTGTTAGCCTCCACCGATCGCCTGGTCGAGCGCGTGCGAGTTGGGCTGCAGAACGCATTTTTACCGAATGAGCCCGAGTGAACTCGCGCCAACGTCGCGGAGGAACGCCAAACCGGTATTAGAGCCGCGCTGGAAGCCGCTCGGGGTGCGATGATGGAGCGATGGCGCTTCGTTCCGGTTTCGTTTCCATTGTTGGCCGCCCCAATGCGGGCAAGTCGACCCTGTTAAACGCACTGCTGGGGCAAAAGCTCGCGATCGTGACGCATAAACCGCAAACAACGAGAACGCGCGTGCAGGGCGTGCTGGAGCTGCCCGTGCGTAAAAAGGCCAAAGGCGATCCCGGCCGGCCGGCCGCCCAGGTGGTGCTGGTTGATACCCCCGGAGTTCACAAGGGAGAAACGCATCTGGATCGGCGCATGCTGCAGGAGGTGCAGAATGCCCTGGAAGGCCGCGATGCCGTTATATTTCTTGTGGACGTAACGCACCGGCTGCATGAAGCGGAGCCGGAAACCAAAGAAGAAGCGGCGCAGCCTGGGGAAGGCGAGCCCAAGGTTCGCTCGCTGGGGCAGCACAAACGGGCGCTCTCGCGAGCTGAAGACGATTTTGCCTTGCAGCTGGTAAAACGGCTGGACTGCCCGGTGCTGCTGGTGCTGAACAAAATCGATGCGCTGCCGAAGAGCACCCTGCTGCCGCTGATGGCGCACTGGTCGGGGCTGCACAGCTTTGCCGAGGTGATCCCGATCTCGGCGCGCAAGGGGGAAAATCTGGAGCTGCTGCTGGATCGCATCGTGGCGCATCTGCCGGAGGGGCAGCGATATTTTCCCAAGGACCAGCTGACCGATCAGCCGGAGCGCTTTCTGGTCGCGGAGCTCATCCGCGAGAAAATTCTGCTGCTGACCGGCGAGGAGGTGCCCTACGCCACGGCTGTGGTGGTGGAGCGCTTCGAGGAGCCGGGGAGCCTTAAAAAGGCCAAAGACGGCAAATTGCCGCTGACCAGGATTGCGGCAGCCATCTTCTGTGAGCGTACGGGGCAGAAGGCCATTCTGATCGGCAAGCAAGGATCGATGCTGAAGCGCATCGGAACCACTGCGCGCAAGGAGATTGAGGCCGTACTAGGCACACGGGTCTTTCTGGAACTGTTCGTCAAGGTGCGGGAAGACTGGCGCGCCTCGGCCGGCTTTGTCGAGGAGCTCGACTGGCGGCGACAGCTGGAAGATATCGCCGAAAAACAGCAGCTCGCGCGCAGCTTGGAAGCGCAAGCCGAGGGCCGCTCGCTCACAGATGGCAAGGAGGCCGGCGAGTGATTGCCGCCCTGCGACGGCGCTTCAGTCCAACGGAGCCAACTCTTGCGCCCATCCGAACCGAACGCCTGCGGCTTCTGACGATCACGCCGGCGATGCTTGAGGCTGAAACGGCAGGGGCCGTTACCCTCGCGACGGCACTCGAAGCGCAGGTGCCTGCAGACTGGCCGCCCGAGCATTGGGAGTGCAATGTGTGGGCGCACATCGGCGCACAGTTTGCCGCGCAGCCCGAAACCCTCGGTTGGCATCGCTACATCGTGAGCGAGCAAAAACCGGCGGCGTTGCTGGGCTGCCTGGGCGGTTTTCCGTGCGCGGCGGGCGATGTGGAACTGGGGTATTCCGTAGTGAACTCCGCGCAACGGCAAGGGTACGGCAGTGAGGCCGCTGCAGGGCTCATCGCGTGGCTGCTCCGCCGGCCGGAAGTGCATTCCGTGAGCGCGCAGGCCTTTGAAACGCCACGCGCTTCGGTGCGGGTCATGCAGCGCTGCGGGATGCGCTTTGTGGGCGCGGGGGATCAGGCGGGGACGGTGCGCTACCGGCGTTGGCGCACGGATGCGGTCTAACGACACCTTTGGAAGTACCGACGACGGTAAAGCGGCCTTTTTAGGGTAAGTTGCTCTACATCCGCATGCGACGCACCAGATCCGCTGCCGCACTGGGCCAATCCGGAAAGGCAAACTGGAAGCCATGCCGGCGTAGCACGGTCGGCAACACCCATCGACTCTTCAGCACCAGTTCGGTTTCGGTGCGCATCAGCAAGGCGCCAAGGGCTAAGGCAAGCTTGGGTGCGGGTAGCCCGATCGGCTGCCGCCACGCATGGCGCAGGATGCGGAAGAAATCGCGATTGGGCAAGGGACCGGGGGCGCTCATATTTACCACGCCGTCGGTTTCGTCGGCGATCTCCGGACGAGCAAGCAAAAAATCGACCGCATGGCAAAAGTCGGCGT
>CAXTNA010000003.1:0-6550 GCA_964245535.1 uncultured Acidobacteriaceae bacterium
TCCCCGGAGTCACCCCCGCCGCCCTTTCGCTCATCCAGTGCTTCCTTGAAATCGGCAACCGGCAAATACAGGCCCGCGGCCGCACCGCCTAGCCCATTCCCTATTTCCAGACGAGCGCGTCCCTACGCCGATGACAACGTGCTTTCGATCCAGACAGCTGTTGCGAGGCATACCATGAGGATGTGCTTTTGCCCGAGTCTGTACGCGAGTTCCTCCGCTGCAAAATTCTGCGTCCACTCCTGCGTCAATTACGCGGCGGCGTGACCACCCGCCGCCTGGCGTGGAGCCTCGCCTTGGGCATCGTGCTCGGGATCAACCCCTCGGTAGGGCTCACCACGCTCCTCGTCATCCTGTTCGCCTGGACCTTCGGGCTAAGTCAGATCGCCTCCCAAATCGGCGCCCAGGCGGTAGCCCCGCTCCACCTGCTGCTGTTTATCCCATTCGTAGAACTGGGCGTACATCTCTTTCACACCCGCCGCCTCCCGATGACCCGCCGCCAAATCGAGCACCTCAGCCACCATCCCTGGCGGCTGTTCCATGAAATCTGGCAGTGGGAGTGGCACGCGCTCGTCGTATGGGGCCTCGTAGCGGCGGTCGCCATGCCCCTGCTCGCGTTGTATCTCCGGCGCGGTCTGGTTGTACTCATGCGCCGCCACCAAACGCTGATGCGTTCCCAAGCCGCCCTGCATCCCTCCAAGTAGCTCGGTTTGGATATGACGGAAGACCATTGCACAGATAAGCAGAGTTTGCGCTTCGAAGCTACTACCTACATCGAGAAGGTTGCATGTCTGCAAGGAACGACGACACCACCATGATGTGGCCAAAGACCATGCTGTGACCGGAACCGAACTACATCGCGAGAAAGCGAGCCGACAGATTGATTTCTTCTGTACCGCTTCACAAACGCTTCGATCTACCCTTGGGTGCATCGCCTGATAGGTTTGCCTCGTCAGAAGGTGGGCAAGTTCACATATCGATTGCGGTACATCCTAAGCCGCAACCCCGCGCCACTCCTTACCCCATCGGTAGTTAAGAAAATCAGGCAGATACAGCCCATCATCCAACTGCGGCCACCACACATACATCCCTGCGGCCCAATCTCCACAGCGCAGCCTGCTCCGCAGGCACCTCTTTCAGTTCGCCGAGCATCTCCTTCGGGATCAGCATGCGGCGCCCGTTGCTCAGCTGCAACATCAGGCACTCCCATCCAGGTTCAATGCGATACTTCGCTTCGGCAATACGTGGAAAGCTATCAATGCCTTCGCCCTTTCTAGCGAGGCGTCGATTTCCTCGTCCGTGGTCAAGTCCTCAGGATGCCGATCCATGTGTCTTCTTCCATTCGCTGTTACTTGCCATCATTCGCCCGCAACTTACTGCACGTACGGTCCCATCGTCGTCAATCCACCCTCCACCAGCACGGGCGGCCGCCGCAGCTTCGTCGCCTGCTCAAACGCATACGCCCAGCCCAGCAAATCCCCATCCCGCCAGGGCCGCGCGCTGATCTCTAACCCAAACGGCAGGCCATTCGAATAAAACCCGCCCGGCACGGTGATCGCCGGCACCCCAATCTTGTTCACCCATCCAGTCTCCGAATGCGGGCCGCCCGAAAGCTTGCCATCCTGCGGCATCGTCTCGTCCGGCGGCGGCATCTGCGCGCTCGGGTACAGCAGCCCATCCAGATGAAACCGGTTCAGCGCCTCCGTGTACTGCGCCAACATCGCATCGCGCGGGCCAAAATAGTTCTTCTCCGCCTCGGGATCGCCCTTCAGCGCCCGTTGCGGGGGAAGGTCCTTCCATCGCTGCGCCCCGTGCGCCGCTCCCCCGGCAGAACCGTGGTGAATCGGCGAGGTCGACGGTCCCGACGTCGCCTCCACCAAATCATCCAGCGATCCCGGCACCCCGGTAAACACCGGCGGCAGGCTCTTGCCCGTCGCCCTCTTGTACGCCGCCTCGGCGTGGTACGCCGCCGGCCCAAACGCGCCAAGCCACTGCATCGCGCCGTCACGCCGATACGGCCCTGTATCGACCTTGCGTTCCGCGGCAAGGAAGTTGTCCGGCAGCAGCGCGTCGTCCAGCACCACCTCCGCCCCTGCTTCTCGCACTGCCTCAATCGCCTTCAGCAGCATCGCCTTCGTCTCCGGCTGCAACGGCGTCCCCTTGCTCGTGAACACAAACGCAGGGACACCAAAGCGTTTGCCGCGGAGCGCATCCGGCTTCAAATACTGCGTATAAGGCCCAGGCTGCGCCTTCGCCGCCGCGCCGATGGTCTTAAAGTCCGACGCATCCTCACCCGCCATCACGCCCAAAGCAATCGCCACATCCGTCACATCGCGCGCAATCGGCCCCGTGTTGTCCAGCAACCAATCCAGCGGCGCAATGCCCGCAATCGATACCAGCCCGCGCGTCGGAAACAGGCCTACCACCGCGCTCGTGCCCGCAGGCATGCGGATGCTATTCCCCGTATCGGTTCCATTGCCCAGCACGGCTTCATTCGAGGTCACCGCCGTCACCGTTCCGCCCGATGATCCACCCGGTGAAAAGCGCACATCGTACGCATTGCCCGTGCGCCCAAAGGCGGTCGAGCGGTTCGTATCGCTCGCCGCGAAATCCGGCATGTTTGTAATGCCGAGGATCACCGCACCCGCCGCCCGCAGCCTGGCTACAACCGTGGCATCCTTCGGCGCAATGAACTCGTGCCCCGGAATCGCAAACCCCGCCCAGCCATCCGTATCGAGCAGTCCACGGACAGCGGTGTTCGCTTTGATCACAATCGGCACACCCCACAGCGGGCCATGGTTCGATCCGCCATCGCTGTCTTCGCGTCGCGCCGTCGCCAGCGCTCCTTCAGCATCCACGGTCTGTAGCGAACGGTACACACCGTTGTAACGCGCAATCCGTCCCAGATGCCAACGTGTTACCTGTTCCACGGTGTACCGGCGGCTCGCATAGAGAGCCTGTAGCTGCGGAATCGTAAGCTCCAGCAGATCGCGATCCATTGCTGCCTGCTCTGCCACCGGCATCACGGGCAAATGAGCCGGCAACGGCACGGGAAAGGTGGCGACCCCTTGTGCAAACGCCGCTGGCACGGCAAGCAGAAAAGCAACCTTCGCGAACAGGGACAAGTGGGGCACGGCACATCCTTCATGGCGGAATGTTTCCTTGTACCACGCGGGCTTCAGGCTGGCACTTTGAAAGTAAGACTTGAAGGCGATGTTTACTCCTTTTGTTCCACGTGGAACCTTTATGCTTAAGTCGTGACCGACCAGATTCGCATTCAGCTTCCTGATGGTTCCGTGCGCGAGGTCGCGCCGGGAACGACACCGCTCGACATTGCTACCAGCATCTCGCCGCGTTTGGCTGCGGCCGTCGTCGTGGCGCGCATCAAGCCGCTAGGTGCTGCCGTACTTGCAGCTACTGCCGAAGCCGAGGCTAAAGCCACACAAACCGAAGAGGCGATGTATGCCGGGCACCCACCGGCGGGGGAGCGCCTGGTCGATTCGCGCGAGCCACTGCAGGAGGATGTCGCGCTGGAGCTTCTTAAGGAGAATGACCCTGCCGCGTTGCGCGTAGTGCGGCACTCCGCCGCACATGTGATGGCGACGGCCATCCTGGAGCTCTTTCCGGAGACCAAGCTTGGACATGGCCCGGCGACGGACCAGGGATTTTTCTATGACGTTTATCGCGAGGTGCCGTTTACTGAGGCCGATCTCCTGGCCATCGAAGCGCGCATGGCCGAGGTGGTGCGGCGTGATGAGCCGTTCATGCGCATCGAAGAACCGCGCGAGCAGGGCTTGGAGGACTACCGCAGTCACGGCGAGTTTATGAAAGTGCACTTCATCGAGCGTTTCACGGCGCCCGGCGATACCATCTCGCTCTATCGCAACGGCAGCTTCAGCGATTTCTGCCGCGGGCCTCACGTGCCCTCCACAGGCCGCGTGAAGGCCTTCAAAGTGATGTCGATCGCCGGCGCGTACTGGCTCGGCAAAGAAGACAACCAGCAGCTGCAGCGGATCTACGGCACGGCTTTTTTCAACGGCAAGGATTTGGAAACACATTTCAAGCACCTTGAAGAGATCAAAGCGCGCGATCATCGTGTGCTGGGCAAACAGCTGGATCTATTTTCCATTCAGGAGGTCGCTGGCGCGGGATTGATCTTCTGGCACCCCAAGGGCGGGCTCATCCGTAAAACGATGGAAGACTGGATGCGCGATGAGTGCCTGCGCCGCGGGTACCAGCTCGTGTACACACCGCACATCATGCGTCGCGAGCTTTGGAAGATCTCGGGACATGAGGGCTTTTACGGCGAAAATATGTATCCGCCCATGGAGCTTGACGATGCGGAGTACCGGCTGAAGCCGATGAACTGCCCGGGGCACATCCTGATTTATAAATCGACGCCGAAAAGCTACCGAGACCTGCCGCAACGCTATGCCGAGCTCGGTAACGTGTACCGCTATGAGCGGTCCGGAACGATGCACGGACTCTTACGAGTCCGCGGATTTACTCAGGATGACGCCCATATCTTCTGCACGCCCGAGCAGATTGAAGACGAGATTGTTGCCTGCGTCGAGTTTGCCGAATCCGTGCTGCACACCTTTGGATTCAGCGAGTTTCGCATCGAGCTTTCCACCTGGGATCCGAGCAAACCGCAGGACTACACGGGCTCGCCCGAGGCATGGCAGAACGCGATCGAGGCTTTGAAACGCGCGCTCGGCCGCAAGAACATTCCGTACACCGAGATCCCCGGCGAGGCCGCATTTTACGGTCCAAAAATCGACGTAAAGCTCGTCGACGTGCTCGGCCGGTTGTGGCAACTGAGCACTGTGCAGTTCGACTTCAACCTGCCGGCACGCTTTGAGCTCGAGTATGTCGGCGAGGATGGCGAACGGCACCAGCCAGTGATGGTGCACCGTGCGCTCTTCGGTTCAGTCGAGCGCTTCTTCGGCGTGCTCATCGAGCACTACGCGGGGGCCTTCCCGATGTGGCTCGCCCCGGTGCAGATCGGCTTGGTGCCGATCTCGAACGAGAAGCACCTGGCATATGCAGAAAGCGTGAAGCAACGGCTCGAAGCCGCCGGTTTGCGCATCGAACTGGATGCGACCAACGGCAAGATGCAAGGCAAAATACGCGATTTTGGCTTGCAAAAAGTGCCATTCATCCTGGTAGTTGGCGACAAGGAGATGCAAACTGGCGCAGTCAGCGTGCGCGTGCGCGGCAAGGGGGATGAAGGCTCAAGCGCTGTGGAGGACTTTGCCAGCCGCGCCAAGGCATTGGTGCAAAATCATGCGATGGAAATGTGAACATTGCCAACCATCAGCGAGCTGTGCTGATCCCGCCCGATTCAGTGAAGCTTACGTTGATTCCGGCATAGTTACATGGCTGAACGGGCAGGTTCTCGCGCCGGATGTGATGTATGCGGAGTTACAAAAAGCCGGTTATCGGATTCCGGCTTAGCATCTGAATGCAGACGCTCCTTCTCGAGACCATCATCGCCGCTCCACCGGAGCGCTGCTTTCTGCTATCCCTCAGCATCGATCTGCACAAAGCGAGTACGGCGGGTACCGCCGAGGAGGCTATCGCCGGCATTACCCATGGGCTTATCGGGCCAGGAGAAACGGTGACTTGGCGCGCACGTCACTTTGGCGTGGTGCTGCAGCATGAGGCGCTAATTTCGATGTATGACCGGCCGCGGCACTTCCGCGATGTGATGGTAAAAGGCATGTTCAAGTATTTCGAGCATGACCACTTCTTTGAAGCTATGCTCTACGGCGGAACGCGAATGCGGGATGAATTGCGTTTTGCTGCCCCACTCGGACCTTTGGGATGGCTGGCAAAGGTAATGGTGCTGCGACGGTATCTGCGCAAGTTTCTTGTGCAACGGAACGATGTCCTCCGCAACACAGCAGAAGGATCACCGACTGTTTGGGGCCTCTTCTGTCGCGAGCCATGAACGCTTTAAGAAGCTATTTATGGCCACTGCCACCGCTACTCGCTGCCCCACCGCTCCTGCTGACGGAACCCCCATGGCTGCTTTGCAAGCTGGGTGAACTGTAGCTGGCGGTGCGCGTTGGTGTGGTAACGCTGCTTTGCCCGGAACCAGCCCGTGCGCCACCCGAAGCTGGGCTGGTGGTACCGGCACCGGTGTTCGCTGCCACAGCACCATTCGAGGGGCGCGCCAGGATGAGTACGGCACGGGGCGCAGTTGCCGTGCCGGGGGTCGCTGTGGCTCCATGCACCGTTGCGGGAGTGCCGATGTAGCCTACCTCGACGGGAGCCGTTGCCGAGCCACTACGCGCGACCACCATAGACGTTTTCGCTAGTCTGCCGAAGGTGTCGCGCGGTACACCGAGCCCGGCGGAGTTTTCAAGAAAGGTGAAAGTTCCCGGTGCGGTGCTGCGGGAGGGCTGTACGCCGGAACTATTCACAAAAATCACCGGAGCTTTCCCCACCGGTGCCTTGATTGGCGGATGCACCAAAAGACCGTTGCCGTTGCCATTGCCTGCAATCAGCGTGGTGTTGGTGAGGCCTTGCCACTGCCCACCCGGACGCC
>CAXTNA010000003.1:6560-41034 GCA_964245535.1 uncultured Acidobacteriaceae bacterium
GCTGAAGGTAAAGGTGCCCGGCGCCGTGCTGCGGGACGCCTGCACGCCGGCATTGTTCACAGAAACCAGCGGCGCCCTGCCCACGGGCGGCTTCACCGGTGGGTGAAGCAGTAATCCATTGCCACTGCCTGCGATGAGCGTGGTGTTGGTAAGCCCCTGGAATTGCCCACCGGGACGCCAGCCCCAACCACTGCCGCAGTTCTGCCAGGAGCCGCTATGGAAGGGCAGCCATCCCCAGGGGTAGGCGGATACCCAGGTGTAACCGGCCCCGGGATACATGGCCCAAGCGCCGGCCGCGTAGGGATCCCAGGCGGCATTGGCAAAATAGGGCCGCCACATGGACCCGCAGCCACCTGCATCGCTGAAGCTGCCGTAGTAGGCCAGGTCGCTGGCACCGAACTGAGTGCCTGCGCCGCTGGAGGTAAGCGTGTTTTGATAACGGTTCTGGTAGCCGCTTTCCTGCTTGTCCCAGTCATCAAAATCAGATTTTTGAATGTTGTTCGCGAGCGTGTAGGGGGTTGCCTCCGTCGCGCTGAAACCGAGCGTGCGCTTTTTGGTGATCGTTGTCGCGCCCGCCGGTCCGGCGAAGTCGACCGACCCCGCCATCACGGCCACATTCGAACCCGAACCATGCCCGTCCGACATGTCTGCGCTGAGACGCAGATGGCTGGCCGGTGCGATTTTCAGCGTCGTTTTTCCGGTACTGACGGTGAAATCTGTCCCTTGCGTGTGCGCGAGATTGACGTACACCGTTCCTCGCAGCACATGGCACCGGGTGATGGTGGCGCCCGAGGCTGCACGCCCAAGTTCGGCAAACTCCACTGTGGTTTCGGGGGTCAGGCGCAGAGTGCTGTTGTCTTCGAATTCCACCTCGGCAACGCCCGTGGTGGTGTTCAGCTTGGAACCTTTGGTAATGGGGATGTTCGCGAAGGCCTCTTGATAGCCGTGGCCGCTGTTGCGATCCAATTGGGCCTGACCACGGATCTCACTCAAGCGCACGATCCGGACCTGCGAGACCGCTGTCGTATGCGGAGTCTCGGGAAGTGGTGACGCCGGCATTGTTGACGGTGTGGCGGGTTCCGTGCCGACCGTTGCTGCCGGCCGTTCCGCTGACAACGATGGATCTGCTTGTTGCGCCCGCACGACGGCACCGGAGCAGAGAAGAGCGGCAAGGGAAAGCGGCAAGGGAGAAAGGCGGCTCATATATACCTCCTTGAGGTATCGTGCGGTGGAGAAGGCCTTTATCGTAGCATTTCGTGGTGATCTTCGGCTTGTCGCTAGGTGGTTCCTGTCGAAACTCTTGCATCTAAAAAGCCCAAATCGGTTGCTGTGAACGTAGAGGATGCGTCAGTTGATCGTACGAAAGGTTGACGCGCGCACGTCGAATGCGTGAACGCCTTCGCGCGCATCCCACCTCGTATGCGCAAGGGTACGCCTGCACAATCCTCAGGGCCCCGGTCGCGCCGGCCGGCTGCAATACCGCCATCCTCCGAAGCACCAACACCGCTTGAGGCCTCTGAAGCGCACGAACCCATTCTGGATCCCGTTGCTTCGGCGCGTGCGGCTGGGCTGCGATACGTTTCCGACCGTCAACCGGGCTTGCGGCGCATGAAGACAGCCAAGGGCTTTCGCTATACCGACCCCGAAGGCGCTCCCGTGCGCGATGCGGAAACCTTAGCGCGCATCAAGTCCCTCGTGATCCCGCCGGCGTGGACCGATGTGTGGATCACCAAGCACGCCAATGGACATTTGCAAGCTACGGGACGCGATGCCCGCGGCCGCAAGCAGAGCCGCTACCATCCGCACTGGCGCGAGGTGCGCGATGCGACAAAATATGAACGCATGGCCCATTTTGCAAAAGCACTGCCCCGGATTCGCGAACGCGTCGAGCATGACCTGCAGCGGCCCGGCATGCCCCGCGAAAAGGTGCTTGCCACCATCGTCAAGTTGATGGAAGAGACGCACATCCGTGTGGGCAATGCCGAATACGCAAAGGACAATCACTCCTATGGCCTGACGACTATGCGCAATAAGCATGTTGTCGTCCACGGATCCACCATTACATTCGATTTCAAGGGCAAAAGTGGCGTACACCACACGATCGATCTGAGCGATAAGCGCCTTGCCCGCATCATCAAGCGTTGCGAAGATATCCCCGGATACGAACTTTTCCAATATCTCGACCATGATGGCAATCATCACCACGTCGACTCCCAGGATGTGAACGACTATCTGCGCGAGATTACTGGGGAGCACTTCACCGCCAAAGACTTTCGTACCTGGGCCGGCAGCGTGCTCGCGAATGATTTGCTGCGGCAATTTGAACCCTTCAGTACGGCGACGCAGGCCAAAAAGAATGTCGTGCAGGCGATTACCGCTGTTGCCGCGCAACTCGGAAATACCCCATCCGTTTGTCGCAAATGTTACGTGCATCCGGCCGTCCTGGAGGCTTATCTGAGCGGACATATGAGCCCTGAAGTACGCGCCGAAGTTGCGGAGATCAAAGAGGAGATCAGGGAAGTAAAGCAAAAGTTGGATCAGGAGATCGCCGGGCACGAAGCCGCGCTGCGTCATGAGGAGCAGGCGCTGGTCTCCTTGCTGCAACAACGCTTGCTTGTGGAGAGTGCAGCATGAGTGCTGGAACGGTGCAAGCAATGGGCCAGAATGCGGTGACACCGCTTGTGGCTGATTCAGAAAGCGACACTGTCCGCGATAGCGCTGTGGTGCGCGCCCCGCTCGATCGGCTTTGGGCGCTCTCCACCCGTGTCGAACTGGTGAAGGAGACGCTTGGGATGAACCTTGCCGGCGGAACGACGAGTGGCTTCGTTGCAGAGGGCAGCCGTGTCGTGTGGAAAGGTTGGAAATTCGGCCTACCGACTGAGCACCATACGCTCATCACCGGCTATAGCGCCCCTCACGCCGCAACTTTAATGGGGGCTGCCAGCGTGCTCGAGTTGCATGCTGAGGTACCCGGCCAGCATATCGCCTGGTTCCAGGACTCGCAGGAACGCGGGCGTTTTGCCTTTTTTCAGCACGACCACTGGTTGCGTGAACGCACCGGCTCCAATGGCGAATCCGAGACTATTCTGGAAGATGAGGTTCGTTTTCGATTGCCGTTTGGTCCGCTAGGTAGAATTGTTTCCCGCCTCATCTTGAAACCGTACGTGCGCCGGTTGGTGAAACGTCGTTTTGCAAGCCTGGCAGCGTTGGCGGAAGGCGAAGGTTGGCGCGCATGGATTTGATCTGTGATGGATCGCTAAAACTGTGCGCCCATTCATCGTACGGGTCCACCGTGCGATTGGCAGGTCCACCTCATAACTCCTCGTTTTCTAAAGCGAAACTTGCAGTAGGCTAGGGGCGTGAGTAAGCGCGATAGCTTCGAAATGCTCTCGGTCGACGGGCGCGAGGTGCGGGTGACGCACCCTGAGAAGCTTTATTTCTCTCGGGAGGTGCAGGTTTCGAAACTGGATCTCGTGCGGTACTTTCTGGCCGTGGCACCGGGGGCGCTGCTGGGCATTCGCGATCGGCCAATCGTGCTGAAACGCTTTGTGAATGGCGCTGAAGGCGAGCCGTTTTACCAAAAACGTGCCCCGGAGGACCGGCCAGCCTGGTTGCGCACCGTGACGCTAAGCTTTCCTTCCGGCCGTACCGCGGAGGAGGTCGTGGTCGACGATGCCGCGGGGCTTGTCTGGGTCATGAACCTGGGCTGCATGGAATTGCATCCGCACCCGGTTTGCGCGGGCGATCTCGACCATCCGGACCAGCTGCGGGTCGATCTTGATCCCGGTCCCGGAGTGTCGTGGGACGATGTGCGACGAGCAGCCCTGGAGGTGCAACAGGTACTCGCCGAGCATGGCCTGCGGGGCTGGCCCAAGACCAGCGGCTCGCGGGGCATCCACATCAACGTGCGCATCGAGCCGCGCTGGAGCTTTACCGAGGTGCGCCGGGCCGCGTTGGCGCTTTCGCGCGCCGTCGAACGCCGCGCGCCACAGCTAACCACCTCAAAATGGTGGAAAGAAGAGCGGCATGGCGTATTCCTTGACTACAACCAGAACGCCAAAGATCGCACGACGGCCTCCGCCTACTCAGTGCGGCCGTTGCCGGATGCGCGCGTCTCTGCGCCGCTACGCTGGGACGAGGTGGAAGCTTGCGCGCCAGGTGATTTCACAATATTTACCATGCCTGCGCGTTTTGCCGCTGTCGGTGACCCGCATGCGGCGATGAATGCAGATCCTGGGTCGCTCGACAGCCTCTTAGAGCTCGCGGCCAGGGATGAGAGCTCCGGTTTGGGCGATGCCCCTTGGCCTCCTCACTTCCGCAAGATGGAAGGTGAAGCGCCGCGCGTGGCTCCGTCGCGCGCAAAGCACGCCGCAGACGGCCAGGCAGCCTCACCGGAAAAGGCGTTCACACAGCAAATCGAAGAAGGTTTCGGCGCACATCGGTTCAAACGTCGCTCCAAAACCCTCAGCCAGCTGGCAGCTGTAGAGGCGGTTTCTACAGAGCTTCTGACGGAAGCCACGGCGACCCCGACGAAAGCTGCGCGCCGGGTGCCGAAGTTTCCCCTGCTCACCATCGCAAGCTCACCGGATCAGGGGGCGGCCATGGCCGGCCTGGAGCGATGGAAGGAGCGTTATCCCGAGGTCGCGCCGCATCTCGCCGTGGATGACATCCTCATCGATCGCATGCGGGGCAGCGCCTACGTGTGGTATCGCGTGCGCGTGAATCTGCGCCATGTACCCGAGGCGCTGCGTCCGCCGCAGGAAACGCCTAGTCCCGATGATGATCCCACGCGAGATCAGCCGCGCAAACGTGCGCCACGCAAGATGCCGGGGTCGCCCTCTGCATAGACCAATGACAAAGTGCTTAAGCTATTGACCGCTCGCGAAAATCGTCGCTAGCTCCTGTGGCGGCACCGTTTCCAGCTGCGCATAGGTGCACTGCGCAATGGGTTTATCCGGTCGCCAGCGACGAAATTGCGCCAAATGCCGGAAGCGGTCACCTTGCATGTGTTCGTAGGCGACCTCCACCACCAGCTCCGGCCGCACAAGCTCCCAAACGAGGTCCTTGCCTTGGCTCCATCGACTTGGCGCACCAGGCATCCGCGTCGGTGAACCCGCAGAAGGAGCACTCCAGCTGGCCCAAGGATGATGTTCGCTCGCATTCTCGCGGTACGGTGCAAGCAGTTCCACCAACTCCCTTCGCTTAGCTGCTGTGAAACTCGCACAACTGCCCACATGCTGGAGCTTTCCAGCGTGGTCATACAGCCCCAACAGCAGCGATCCAATCAAGGTTCCTTCGCCAACCTTGTGCCATCGGAAGCCGGCGACCACACAATCGCAATCTCGCTCATGCTTCACCTTCAACATGCTCCGTTTGTCGGGCTCATACGGGCTAGCTGCGGGTTTCGCGATCACACCGTCCAGACCGGCGCCTTCAAAGCGACGAAACCAGTCTTCGGCCACACGTAAATCGCGACTTGCCGGTGTGAGGTGGATTGGCGGCTGAACTATGGCAAGCAGTGCTTCCAGTGCGGTGCGCCGCTGCTCGAAAGGTTTAGAACGCAGGTCGTGATTGCCTTCCGCGAGCAAATCGAAGAAGACCACCGAGGCGGGTGTTTGCTCGGCTAACAACTTGATCCGCGTAGCCGCTGGATGGATGCGCAGAGAAAGCGCGTCAAAGTCGAGCACGCCCCAGTGCGCTATCACAATCTCACCATCGAGTACGCAGCGGGAAGGTAGTTGCGCCTTCAGTGGCGCAAGCAGTTCAGGAAAATAACGATTTAACGGCTTTGTGTCGCGGCTTTGCAGCAAAATTTCGTCGCCGTCGCGGAAGATCAAGGTACGAAAACCGCCCATTTCGGCTCAAAAATCCATTCGCCTTCTGTAGGCAGGGTGTCCACGCGTTTGGCGAGCATGGGTAAAATTGGCGATGCGAGCGGAAAAGGCACAACGCTATCGTAGCGTCGAAGCACGGTCCGTCGAAGTGCTCACGCCGGTTCCCTTTATAAAGGTGTACGAATCTCGGATGTCGACTGCACACCAGCAAACTGCTTAGGCCGGAGCATTTGCAGGCGCCTTTGCCGGGCGGGGGAGAAGCGCCTGCAGCACTAGAGAAATGCCAAGCGAAATCAGTAGCCCGCGCAAAAGCAGGATGTGATTGAACTGCCAACCGAAGATGACGAACGTGAGGAAAACACCCACCATATAGCTTTCGCCGAGGATAGCTTGTAGCCAATGAGGACGCATTCCGGCGCTCGGGATCATAGGTTTCAGGGAGGGTAGGAACTGCGGCACGTGTCCTTGGTAATCCAGGTATCGCTGCCCAAATCGTGCCGTCAGGAAGGGCTCCTCTGCGAGCGCGAGACGAACCTGCAAAATCCATATGGCCGCAATCGCAAAGATTGCGCCTGCGGGCGGCATAATAAGCGCTACCCCGACCGTATGCAGCAATGTGCCCAGGTACAGAGGATTACGGGTATATCGGTAAGGACCGTCGGCCAGCAGCGTGTCCCCGTGCATCGAGGGAGAGTTGACCACGCTTGCGCCGACGTACGCTGAACCCCATACGCGGAAAAAAGCGCCAAGGGCGGTAAAGAGGATCGCAACTAGCAGAAACGCGAGGCTGGCGGAACCGATATTCAACCAGCCCTGCCGGTTGAATATTGTGATAAGAAATTGCCACGAAGTTTCGTCCGTTAGATTGAGAAGTGGCTCCCAAAACGGCCACAACCCGATAGAGAAAATCAGCGCGTGTAGAAGAAAGCGGATTCGGTACTCAAGGCGGGTCGCCCGCATTTAGAAACTCGTCTCTGCCACAGGGGGCTCACGGCGCTCAACCGCCATGGCAAGGTGGTCAATCCCTTGCGGCTGCGCCTCATTCTTAAAGACTACGCCGCCTTTCATCACAAAGGAAACGTGCTGTACCGTCCGGATGTCCTGGAGCGGATTTCCTTTCACTGCAATCACATCAGCCCATTTTCCTGCCTCCAGCGCACCGACGCGGTCCGTCCAGCCCATCAGGTCGGCCGCGTTCAGCGTAGCGCTTTGCAGCGCCATCAGCGGCGTCATGCCATAATCCCGCACGTACACTTCCAGTTCATGGGCGTTTAGTCCATGCGGGTACACGGCCGAATCTGTTCCGAGCGCCACTTTTACGCCTGCCGCAATCGCTCGCCTATGGTTTGCGCGTGCCACCGTTGTGGTATCTCTCATCTTTTGCGCATAAAGGGCCGGCAAGTGGCCGTTATCTCGATACCAGTCATAAAGGTAGCTGGTTGGCACGAGATAAGTGCCGTGTGCTTTCATGGCAGCGATGGAAGCATCGTCGATGTAGCTGCCATGCTCGATGGAGTCGACCCCTGCATTGGTCGCCCACAGAATAGCCTGCGCTCCATGAGCGTGCGCGGCGACCTTGCGGCCCAGCCGATGCGCGTCATTCACAATCGCTGCCATCTCTTCCTGGGTATACTGCGACGCTTGCGGATCGTCACCCTTGGACAGCACACCGCCCGAGGCACCAATTTTAATTAGATCCACGCCGTACTTGATGTTCTGGCGCACCATGTGCTGCACAGCCGGTATGCCATCGGCAACGCCCTGACCCTGCACATGGTACTGGTACGGCAGCAGGTTTTCATCCATGTGCCCACCGGTGATGCCCAGCGCAGGGCCGGAAACCTGCATGTGGGGTCCCGGAATGTGGCCCTCGTTGATTTCATCGCGCAGCGCCACATCGGTGAAATCATTGGCACCCACATTGCGCACGGTGGTAAATCCGGCTTCCAACGTGGTCTTCGCGTTTTCAACGCCGAAGATGGCTTCCTTCCCCGGAGTCATGGAAAGTTCAAAATAGGGATCGAAATCTGGAACCATGGTGAGATGGGTGTGAACGTCGATTAGACCGGGTAAGAGTGTGTAATCTCGCAAATCCACTACACGATCGCCGGCCTGTGTGGGAGTACTCGCTGTGTCGGCCACGCCCACAATGCGTTCCCCTTGCACGACCACCGTACGATTGGGCATCTCTCGTCCCGTACGCACGTCAACCACCTCGCCACCACGCAGCAGGGTACGCCCTGTAGGGGGATGGTACGCCGGCTGTTGGGCGGAGAGCAGCGAAGATACACCTGCAGCAACAAAAGGCGTGATCAGGCAGGAAAGTAAGCCAAAGGCAAAGCGCAGCGGCATCTAGATGTCCTTTCGAATTGCGTTCAGAATTGAATCAAAATCGTCGACGCCGCTGTATTCGATGATGACGCGGCCCTTTCCCTTCCGATCTTCTATGGTGACCTTGAGGCCCAACGACCGCCGTAGCTGCTCCTGAGCATGGCGAACATTCGGGTCCACGGCCTTCATCAGCTTTTCCGCAGCAGCGGCCTTGCTCTCCGGATTCAGCATATTTTGCACGAGGCTTTCTGTAGCTCGCACGCTCAGGCCTAAAGAGAGCACCTTTTGGACAGCCGCCCCCACGCTCTCCGGAGTAGGCAGCGCGAGCAACGCTTTTGCGTGGCCAAAGGTAAGCTCGCCGGCCTCGATGCGCTGCTGCACATCATCCGGGAGACGGAGCAAGCGCAAAAAGTTAGAGACGGAAGCACGATCTTTGCCGGTCTTTTCTGCCATCTGTTCCTGTGTGAGGTGAAATTCTCGGCTAAGTCGGTCAAAGGCGCGTGCCTGCTCCATAGGGTTCAAATCAGCGCGCTGCAGGTTCTCAACGACGGTCATTTCCATTGTTTGCAAATCGGAAACATCGCGAATGATCACCGGAACGGTCATCTTGCCTGCTTGTCGGCTTGCTAAAAGGCGCCGCTCTCCGGTGATGAGCGTGTAGCGCCCATCTTTGTTGGCGCGAACCACCAGCGGCTGCACCACTCCCGAGGCGGTGATGGAAGCAGCCAATTCGGCCAGCTTCGCTTCATCGAAGTTCGTTCGCGTCTGGTATGGGTTGCGGTCAATCAGTTGAACATCCACGTCCAGCGCTTGGCCGGCCGGAGCACTCGCGGCGACATCGAAGGTGGGCGGTTGTATGGGCCTTGGCGGTAACAATGAGTCGAGGCCCTTGCCCAGCGCGCGGCGCTTCGGTTCTGTCAATAGAACATCGTGTGCTTGCATCAGGTCTCCAAAAATCATGCGTACAGTCTAAGCAATAAGGAGGGTGCGAAGGTATGGCGTAATCGTGTTACGTATTCTCGCCGAAGGCTTGCGATCGAGGTACTCTTTATGTCCGGCTAGAACGAGCGATTCAAGGACGAAACCCATTCTGGTATAGCAGTTCGCGTGTAAATTCACGATACGCCTCTGCGCCTCGGGAGCGCGGGTCATAGGTGACGGCAGGCTGCCCATGGCTTGGGGCCTCTGCAAGGCGAATGTTACGTGGAATTGTTGTTTTGTACAGCTTCTCTCCGAAAAAAGCATGCAGATTCTCGCGTACCTGTTGCGAGAGATTGGTGCGTTCGTCGTACATCGTGAGCAGGACGCCCTCAAGACCAAGTTGCGGGTTAAAGCTTGCGGAGATCCTATCCAGAGTGGAGATGAGCTCTGATATTCCTTCCAAAGCGAAATATTCTGCTTGCATAGGAACTAACAAGCGATCTGCTGCAACGAGCGCATTCAACGTGAGCAAATCCAGCGCCGGGGGGCAGTCGAGAATAATAAAGTGGAACTCTGGTCGAATTGGGTCGAGCGACTCCAGCAGACGACGTTCTCGATCTTCCATTTCGACCAGCTCTAGATTTGCTCCAGTAAGATTCCGTGTTCCTGGGATGAGGGATAAGTTTTCGATGACGGTCGGAAGGAGTGCGTTACGCGCGGGCTCAACTCCGAGAAGAACATCATAGATGGCTACGCGTGAGTCACTTTTAGAAAAGCCAAAGCCGCTGGTCGCATTTGCCTGCGGATCGCAGTCCACCAGCAGGGCAGGCACGCCCTCAAGTGCGATTGATGCGGCTAAATTCATTGCGGTCGTAGTCTTCCCAACGCCACCCTTTTGATTGACGACAGCAATGATCTTCGCGCGCCTTGGAGGGTCGACAGGGAAATCAGGTTTACGGCGAGTTACGGACATAGTCTTGGCTGAGGCTATCAGAAGTAGACAGGTGGAGCTTTGGTGAGAGATGTTCCACGTGGAACAGAGGTGGAATGCATTCAGCGGGGCGGAGAAGCAAAGCTTAGATTGCTGACCTACAAGCGCCAGTGTTCCACGTGGAACATGGATCAAAACTACAGAGCCTGCTCATATCGCAGTACGCCGGCACTGAGGCCGGGTACAGGAACCTCAGACAGCCCGCTCAAAGGCAAGGACGTACGCAGTTCCATTAGCCACCCACCTTTTCGGACGCGCATGCGAGCCTCGGCCCTTGCAAGTTGTGCTTCGTCCACTGCCCTCAGTGTCACAGCCTCAAATTGCCGGTAGGCTGGCATCTTTTCTACGCGGGCTGCCCATATCTCCATTTTTAATCCCAATGCTCGATTGAGCTCTCGAAGGAAAGCTGCCTTTTTGCCCTGGGACTCCGATAACGTGATGCGAAGTTCTGGGCAAAGAAGCTGTATCGGAACACCAGGTAAGCCCGCACCGGAGCCGAAATCCAGTAGATCATCGCCATCTTGGAGGTGGCTGGACAACCAACGGCCGGCAAATAGACTTTCCCCAAAGTGCCGCTGCACGATCATTTCCGGATCTCGGATGGCGGTCAGATTCGTGCGCGCGTTCCAGCGCATCAGTAAATCTAGGTATAACGCAAGTTTCTGATACAGCTCACCAAACGGAGTTTGCGTTAGAGATGCTTCCATCCGCCGCGGCGGGAAATTGCACTGGTCGCTCAGATATGGAGCCAGCAGGGCCTGCATGCGCGTCTCGGAAACACTATGCATGGGGCTGACCTTCAATCTGTGTCGCATCCGTTGCGGCGGATACCAACCACAAAAAAAGTGCACGCGATGCCGCGCTCATTTCTACACTCCGTTCAGGATGCCACTGAACGCCCAGCATCACGGCAAAACCGATGTTGCCTTCAAAGGCCTCGATAACCCCGTCCTCTGCGGATCGTGCGACCACGCGCAAGCCATCCCCGGGGGTGGCGACCGCTTGATGATGGCTGCTGTTTACCGGCAAACGCCGGAAAGATTCGTGCTGCAGCGCCTCCGTTAGGGTAAGGAGACCTCCTAAAAAGCTTTGCTGCCGTACCAGAACAGAATGAGCTACAGCCACAGTTGCGCCAGCGGAGTGGTTGACCGGCATCGGCAACAGATCCTGTATAAGCGTTCCGCCGCGCCACACATTCAGGAACTGTGCCCCAAAACAGATGCCAAGAATGGGTTTTCCAGTAGCTTCGGCATGTTCCAGGAGCAGGCGATCACATCCTTCCCGTACCGAATCCATGAGCGCGGTACCGGCCTGCTGCACTTGGCCGTAAAGGGAGGAGTCTACATCGGCAGGACTGCCGGGCAACAGAAAAGCAGCACACGTAACGGCCAGTTCGTTCAGCTCTCTGGTAGATAGCCCAAGATCCAAACGGACTGCTTCACCGCCGGCCGTCCTCACCGCTGCTGCGTATTGGGGCCAACAATGGTTGTTATAGGACTGATCAGCAAACGTGGGCACAGGGATGCCGATCCGCGGAAGGACTCGCGGCTCAATGGAAAGTTCTTGTGAAATGATAGGGCTCATTCTGTGAATCTGCCAGCTTTCTGATGGTACGCTGCGCGTATGCGATTCCCTTCTCGAATACTCCAAATCTCCTTGGTGACACTTGCCGCGGCAGGACTTTTCACGCTGCATGCCCAGCAAAAAGAGGCAACGGTTCAGTTATTGCAGCGTCTTTCGGACGCTCCTGGGCCGCCGGGCGCGGAAGATGCCGTACGGCGGATTATGGTGAATGAAATGAAACCGTTCGCGACGGCACCCTTACGATATGACGGTATGGGATCCGTGGTCGGGCAGGTTGGTTCAGCTGGCCCTAAAATCATGATTGACGCGCACATGGATGAGCTGGGAGGTATGGTTCGTCGTGTGGGATCGAATGGCCAACTCACGATGCAGATGCTGGGTGGTTGGCTCGACCAAGCACTAATTGACCAACGATGGATTATTCTTGGCAACAAAGGTCCGGTGGAAGCGGTCACAGGTATCCGCGATATTCACGTCATCACGGCAGCAGAACGTACCGCAGTGATTCCGCGGGATTCCATCTTTCTTGATATCGGTGCAAAGAGTCCCGCTGAAGCAGAAGCGATGGGTGTCGAGCCCGGAGACCCAGTGGTGCCGGACGCGCCTTTCCGCATTATGAATGGATCGGAGAACTATCTTGGCAAAGCATGGGACGACCGCATCGGCTGCGCCGTCCTTGTGCAAGCTATGCAGCGAATCGCGAAGTTGCCTCATGCCAACCAGCTTTTCTTTGTCGCCACCACGCAAGAGGAGATCGGCTTACGTGGCGCCCGCACTGCAGCGAACCTGGTGAAGCCGGATCTTGGATTGGCCATCGAGGGTGGCATTGCAAACGATCAGGGTGGCCATCCGGAAGAGACCCAAGCCCATTTGGGTGGAGGGCCAGGTATCTTCCTGTACGATTCAAGCGCCATTCCAAACCGGAAGCTGGTTCGGTTTGTCCAGGAAACGGCAAAAAGCCGAAACATCCCCCTTCAGCTCGATCTCGTACAGGGCTATGGCGATGATTCCGCAGAGATGCAGGAAAGCGGCACTGGAGCACCAACCCTGAATTTTGTCGTGCCCGTACGGTACACGCATGCGCACAACGGCATCGTGAATCGAGGAGACTTCGATAAAACGGTCGATCTCATGGTCGATTTGCTACAGCGGCTGGATCAAGCGGCGGTAGATCATATTCGCGACTTCAATCCGCAGCCTTGAAGGGTAAATGGTTGGTGGGGCAGTCACGATATGGTAGTTGACGAGGAAGGTTCCTGGGCGTATTGTGTTTGTGGCTGAGATACGCCGCCCGCGACAGGTACGAACGCTCGCTGTCTCGATACGACGCTTTTGGCGTGCAACAACCCTGAGCCTTCTCTGCTGTTGCAGAGCTACTGCTTCGGTTCGTGTTGTATGACAGGTCAGCCGAACGAAACCTGTGGCGTTCCGACACTCGCTTGGGTCGGCACCACTTCGACAACAACGGTTCATACCCCATAAGGAGCTTGTATGTTTCCCGTTTCGAAGTACATGAAATCAGCAATGTTCGCAGCGGTATTTTTGGCAGTAGTATTCGTGACCCGGCCCGCCCACGCGCAGGTAGGAGCAGGCGAGTTTGGTTTCTCTACGGATCGCGTATCCGTTTCCAATGGGTACTCAAATGAATCTGGTCCAAACGCAGCTGTGGGAGTAGCTTTGGCGAGTGGTGTCAGTGTAAATGGTGTTACCGGTAATAATGGAACCACTTACGTCACATGTTACGACTCTCAACAAGGCCAGATATTCTCGTTCTCTACGCAGTACAATACGCAGGTCAGCTTTCAATGGACTCCTATAGCGGGACCTCATCAGGTGTACTGTACCGCTATGTACGGCGGGCAGCATATAAACGCAACAGTAAACACCCCAACCATCACCTTTACAGCTAATTAGATTAACAAGTTCGTTCTAACCCCATGCCCTTGCAGAAGAGCATGGGGTTAGAACATGGTTGGATGGAAGGGAACCAGTTCTGCATCTGATTAATCCATTATGCGTTTTGAGCGTCCGACGGTTCCGTCCAGGACGCAGGTTTGCGAGTGCCTTTATGAGAGCTCTCGTAGCTTTCATATGCGCGTTATGCGTTGTGGCTCGGGCACAGCAAACGATCCATGTCCCATCGGACCAACCAACCATCCAAGCAGGCATTAACGCGGCACAAGATGGCGACACTGTGCTGGTTTCCCCGGGGGTTTATGAAGAGAACGTCAGCTTTAACAAGAAGGCGATAACAGTTACGAGTGGCGCGACCAGCTCAGCGGGAGCAGCAGCCACCATCATCCAAGCGCATGGTCCGGAACCCGCGGTCGATATCGAAGTACCACTTGATGATCTGCGCACCTCGACTCTAAACGGCTTCACGCTGACACACACTGGAAACTCCATTGGCGACGGCGTCTTCGTTAGTAATGGGGTTGCCGTAATTACAAACAATCTCATACTTAACAATCTTGGTTGCGGCTTCGTCGCTTATGGGCCGGAGTCGGTGCTCTTTGAAGGCAATACCGTGACAAGCTCCTCCGTGGGCGCCAGTTGTCGATCGGTGCCCGGCATCGTCACGGCTGCTGGCGCAACCATATCTACGGTTGGAGGAAATGATTACACTTACGCAAATAATTCGATCATCGACAACCATGCAGGCACGCTCTCAAATCAGGGCGTTGTCATTTTCGAAGCAGCTAATGTGTTGTTTCAGAATAATATTTTTTCCGGAAATGTTGGTCCAGGTGGGTTCCTTAGTGCTAATGGGCTCGACAGCCTGACCTTGGTCCAAAATCTGATCTACGGGAACACATCTTCGTTCAGCGGCGGAAGTGCAATCTCAATTGGCGGCATCAGCAGAACGCCTATGTCTCTGACCATGACGAATAACACGATCGTCTCGCCAGCAAACGCCAGTAACACACTCAACTTTCTTGCAGACATAAGCAAAGAAACTATAGAGAACAACATTTTTTTGGGGCAAGAAGCAGGTCAGGCAATACATTGTTATTACCTAACACCGATTGGTTATACTGACCAGGACGAGAACGTACCTCCAGGTAACGCCGTCTTCAGCCACAACGACGTGTATGCGGGCGGTACGCCGCAGAGTTATACCTGTGCCCTGCCGCAGAACACCGTCGCGAATCTTTCCGCTAATCCGCAATTTCTCGATGAGGCGAATGGCAATCTGCACACGGAGCGTAGCTCACCCGTGGTCGCCGCGGGAGATGTGAACGCACCGCAGTTGCCGGCGCTTGACCTGGATGGGCGTAGCCGCACTGTGTGCAATACCGTGGACATGGGCGTGTATGAGGTGCATCCCCAGCCGGCTACCGCAGTCACTTCTTCCAAAAACCCCTCGGTGGTGGGCGATACCGTTACTTTCACCGCAACGGTCCCCGGCAACTGCAACGTGCCCACGGGCACCGTCACGTTCTACGATGGCGTGACAGTGCTAGGCACGGCAACCCTGAACGGCAACGGCGTCGCCACCCTTTCCACTACCTCGCTTGCAGTGGGCAGTCATAATGTCACCGTCGCTTACAGCGGCGATGCAAACTTCGACCCAAGCATCTCTGCCACGCTTGTACAAGTGGTGCTTTTGACGGCCGGTAGCGCATACACTGCCACCTCCACCACCCTGACCGCAGCGCCCAACCCAGCAGGCCTGGGGCAGCCGGTCACGTTATCTGCCACGGTCGCATCTGGTATGGGAGCTCCAGCCAGCGGTGCCGCGCCTGCGGGTACAGTGGACTTCCTGGATGGCGGGGTGAAGATCGGGGCGGGCACGTTGAATGGGGCAGGCCGGGCGGCGTTGACCACGACCACACTTGGGCTCGGCACGCACACACTCACAGCCTTCTATGAGGGCAGTGGCAGCTTGAATGGGTCTGTTTCGACTCCGTCCACGGAGACAATCGTGCCAGCGTCGTTCACGCTGGCGCTCGCACCCGCAACGCTGACGCTGTCGCCCGGTCAAACTGGCGCGGTCACGATTCAGCTCGGTAGTGTGGGCGCGTTTGCGGGCACGCTCACGCTTAGCCTGGGGCCGCTGCCTACCAATGTGACAAACATTTTGAATCCAAAGACGGTAACACTCCAGGTCGGTGGGACCGGCACTGCGTCACTCACCCTTTCGAGCACGATCACGGCCCGCCTGCAAGGAACGCCACACCCCGGCACGCATTCTCAAGGCGTGTTCTTCGCCTGGATCAGTGCGTTCGTTCTGCTGCCCTGTGGGTGGAACGGGCTGCGTCGCCGGCGCTGGGCCTCGTTGCTTCCGGTGCTGTGGTTCGCCGTAGCAAGTGCTACGTTGCTGGGAGTATGCGGCTGCAGCAATCTTGGGTACCCGTTGCGAACAGTGATCCCAGGTACCTATACAATCCCCGTGACCGCGATGGATGCCACCGGAAATGCAAAAACTGCGGAGTTGACGCTGGTGATCACGCCCTGAGTATCTTTTCTGGAACTGGTGGAGTGCCGCTTTCCAGCTACCGCCTTCGCAGATGAAAACAGTCTCCCGTGCTTTGTTAAAGTGGGCACGGCGACTATCTTACGCAGGCATGGGGGTCAGTACCTTGTCCAAACGCAGCGGCAGTTTGCGTACGCGGACCCCGGTCGCGTGGTAGACCGCATTGGCGACCGCCGCCGCCATCCCGGTAACACCCAACTCGCCGATACCTTTGATGCCCAGCGGATTAACCAGCGTATCTTCTTCCTCGAGCATCACGGTTGTGATGTTTTCGATATCGCGGCACACGGGCACATGATATTCCGCAAGATCGGCGTTGGCGTAGCGCGCGAGCAGCGGATCGACCTCGGTGGCTTCATGCAGAGCGGAGCTGATGCCCCACACCTGGCCGCCCTGTAATTGCGCATATGCAGTACGGGGGTTGATGATGCGTCCACCGGCAAAGACCCCCACGGCCCGCGCCACACGCACCATGCCGGTCGACCGGGCAATGCGCACCTCGACAAAATGGGCACCATGCGCAAACTGCATACGGTCTTTCAAATTGGCACCGCCCACCATTAGCGGAAGACCCTTACGCACCAGCGCCGGGCCGATCACCGGCGGGGCCCCGTGCGGCGTGTTGGTCATCTTCTGTACCAGCGGCTTGCCGTGTGTCACGCGTCGCAAGGTGATGTGCAGCGGCTCGGAAGGATGCCGTTCCGGGCCGTTTGGCGTAATCCCATGCTCCGGTCCCACGCTGCGCTCCGGTGCCTCCGCGGAGACCTGGGGGCGATGTGCCGCCGTAGCTTCCGGATCGTGTGTAAATACCGCATGCTCATTGATCAAACGAATCAGCGCGGGATCCAGGCCGTACAGGGCGCTGCGCTTGTCAGCAGCAGCGGCCTTGGTGAGCTTTTCCCGAATGGCCTGACAGCATTTTGCCAGTACCGAGCAGATTGTGGCCGTGGAGTTCGAGCCGGCTGAAAGCGGTGCGGCCGGAAGGTCCGAATCCCCAATGCGCACATCGATCGCTTCCATGGGTAAACCGAGCAGATCGGCCACTGTAATCGCGATCACCGTGCGGATGCCGGTGCCAATCTCATGCGTGCCGACTTCCACCGTGGCGCGCGGGTGCGTGTGCGCACCGTCGCTGGCGTATTCAAGCGTAATCCGGCAGTCGGCAGGCCCAATTTGTGTTGGATAGAACGCTGAAGCAAAACCCCAACCCACGAAGTCATCCGCATCGCTCATCGAGCCGATAAGGGGATTCCGTTCGTTCCACCCAAACAGCTCCGCTCCACGCTCGATCGCTCGCAGCAAAGAACGCGAGGTGTACGGACGCTTTGTGGCGAGTTCGACTTGCGTGTCATTGCGCCGTCGCAACTCCACTGGATCGAGCTTCAGCTTGTAACTGAGCTCATCCATGGCCGATTCCATGGCAAACAGGTACGGCATTTCGGGCGGGGCACGCATAAATCCCGGTGCCTGGCGGTCCGCTTCGACATTGTGCACGGTTGTGCGGACGTTCGGGCAGGCGTACAGGCGTGCCGTCGAATCTGAACCGGCGGTGGCGAAGCGCTCTGTACGACTGGTCAGCTCCCAGCTTTCGTGGTCCAACGCCAGCAGCTTGCCATGCGCATCCGCTCCCAACCTTACATGATGCCGGGTTTCCGCACGAAAGGTGCGCAGAGAAAAACACTGCCGGCGGGTCGCGACCAGGCGCACGGGCTGCCCGAGCCGGCGCGCGGCAAAGGCTACCAGCGCGGTAAATTGCCCCAGTTCACCCTTCGAACCAAACGCGCCACCGATGTAGGGGCTCAGGATGCGCACCTGCGCCGGCTTTAAGCCGAGCTGCTTGGCCAAGCCGTGCTGAAATCCTTTAGTGTTCTGGGTCGACTCCCACACGGTCAACTGCTCGGTGCCGTCCGCGTCCGTGTGCCAGGCACAGGTCGTCTGGAAGAGCTCCATCGCGTTGTGGTGCTGCGGGGGCGTTTCGTACCAGGCGTCGATCTGCACGCTTGCAGCGGCAAACCCCTTCTCCACATCGCCGGATTTCAGCTCGGTTTCACCGAGCGACTTGGGTTTTACCACCCTCGCCGAGGGGCTATCGAAGGAGATGGCAGGCTCCTCGGCCTTCAGCGTAAAGGTAAGCGTCTCCGCAGCCTGCGTGGCGATCTCGAAGCTGTTGGCAATCACCACGGCTACAATCTGATCGTTGAAGAAGAGCTTGTCGGAGTACAGCGGCGCCACGGCTTGAGACATGTAGCCGTGCTCAAGCAGCGGCTTGCCGGGTTTTACCCTTTTGCCAACATTCGTATAGGTAAGGATGTCGCATACGCCGTCGATGGCGCGAGCGGCAGTTTCATCGATCTTCTGGATTCGGCCTACGGCTACCGGCGATGTACGCAACACTGCATGCAGCAACGGCTTTGCGCTTACCTCTTGCCCCGCACCGTGCTTTGCGGCCAGATCGCCCACATCCCGCGCTGCTTTGCCGTCCCGGCCGAGCACCGGCTTTTGATCTGCCCCGTAAAGCGCCCGTCCCGTGACTTTGGCCACGCCTTCCACTCGCCAATGCGCTGTACCAATCCGCCCGTTCGGTGTCACAAGTTCCATGCAAACGCCCTCGCCAGACCCCGTCCAGAGCGCTTCTGCAGTAAGCGGGTCTGGACGGCTTCCTTATTAGGATGCGCTCAGACCGGGGGAGCGGACAAGACCGCACTGGGTAGTGCATCATCGTGACCCTCAAGGAACGGCTGCACGGTAAAACGGCTAGATTGGCGCCACCAGCCCCCGTTCAAGACTGCCCGGTCAAGCGGCATCCCATGGGCCAGGCGAAACACCAGCTCTGCAAGAGGGGTAGGGACAGGTGAGCCACCCGAAACATCGAATACGCCGGGCTCATAATTTTCTGTGGTTTTGGTGCATAAATGGCACCAATCATACGATCCTAGGAGGGCCCACACCGTGACCGCGCGCACATCGATGCCGCTGGCCCGCGCTGCCGTAGCTTGCCGCCAAACTTCAGCCAACCAGCGCACCTGTTCAGCCGGTTCGCCGCCCAGATGGGCTTCGGTGACCGCCAAGGGCAATCGGTAGCGCTCCCACGCCTGCTGCAACATCGTGCCCACACCGGCGATGCCTTCTGCCCGCACCCGCACGGCTTCGGCATCAATCAGCGGTTCCGTCCCGGTATCGCCGCCGGGCCGCCAGGGGTAAAGTTCTGCCCGATGATCCAGAAAACGGTCGCTCGTCACGTAGTAGTTCAGCCCCAGCACGGAAGGCGGACACGGATTCTCGGCAAACCACAGCACCTCGTGCTCGCTGAATCCGTGCTCGAGCAGGAACGAAAACACGGGATGGTGCGGCAGCACGCACCCGCACAGCAGGTCCGTCCCAAGCCAGCGACGATGCTCCCGCTCTACCCGAAAAGCCTCCAACTGCGGCGTGGCGAAGGTTTGGCCACCGTCTTCCGTGTGGATCAGCCGCGCCGCCGGCTGCACCGTCCGGATGGCGCGCATGGAAAGCGCAACGCCTTTGATCTGGTTCACCAACGAGCGCAGATAGCTGCGCATGCTGCGGTGGTGCGGGTACCAATACCCGTACAAGCAGGAGAAACGCCCCGTCGTTTGCGGTTCATTCACGGGAGTGTAGTCCAGGATGTGCGGATAGCGCTGCGCGACCTTCAAGGCATAGGCGGCCAGCTTCTCAGGAAAGGCCGGGTCCAGCAGATGGGTATGCGCCGGTCCGCTGCCATGGTGGAGCAGGCCGACGATCGGCCGCAGTCCCAAAGAAGCCATTCGCCCCAGCAAATCATCTGCATCATCCCACGATTGTGTCGCTTCGAAGCGTTCCCAATGAATGCCCGCGCGCAGTGCCTGAAAGCCGAGTTGCGCGAAACATTCAAGATCTTCCGCCGAGCGCGCACGATGTCCCGACCGGGCGCTCTGGTCGAAATACTGATCGTGAACACGATTGATGGTGCATTCCACACCGCCCCACAGGTCAAGGGATGGTAGCCGTTTGGACACGAATGCTCCTCAGATTTCGAAAGCTTGCAATCCCCCATAAGATGCAGACGGTTTTGCTTGTGGAAACCTGTGGGGCTGCGATTCCGGTCTTTTCTCGACGCAATGCCACCTTTTATAAGTCGGGCACCCCATTCTTCGCGGCCGAGTGCCCCACCTTCGGGATTTATCGCGAAGGGTGGGGTGCTCTCCTTTCCCGATCCACATTTCCTCCTGGACCCCAAAGCACCCTTTTTGGTCAGAATCGACAAAGAACGGGGCACCCACGCTCTCCGACCTCAATACTGCCCAACCCAAAAAGGCTGGTATAGTACGCCTCAAGCACAAAATTTCAACTGCCGTTCAGGACGTAAGCCGGCGCTCCGTCACAGCGGACGCCTTTCACACCCTGTGCATACCTGGATATGCGCCACAGCGCGCAATGCTGCAATTTAGGCGTTGCTGCAACGTAATTCCAGCGATGCGCAGTGTCTTTAGGAGATTCGATGAAACGCTTTCTGCTCCTTTTGGCTCCCTTGGCACTTTTGTTCGCCCGGCCGGTTCGGGCGCAGTCCACCGCCACACTGGCCGGCACGGTGAAGGATTCCACCGGTGCTGTTCTCCCTGGGGCCACAGTGGTGCTGCACAATAACGGCACCGGCGCGGATCGCGCGCTCACCTCGGACCAGGCCGGTCAATATGTAGCGCCTTCCCTTGCGCCCGGTGACTACAACGTCACCATCTCTGCCCCCGGCTTCGCGAACTACGTCGTCAAGAGCTACGTGTTGCAGGTCGACCAAAAGGCGACGCTCGACGTGCCGCTTGCCCCGGCCAGCGCCGGCGAAACGGTGCAGGTGGAGGGCGCCGCCCCGGTCATCCAGGCGGAGTCAATCACCGTCGGCGAGGTCATCGACCAGCGCACCGTGCAGGAGATCCCGCTCAACGGCCGTCACTTCCTCGATCTCACCGTGCTCACACCGGGTGGCGCCACCGCGCCCGCGAACGGCAACCTTACCGCACCCAGCCGCGGCCTTGGCGCCAACTCCTTCATCACGGCCGGCAACCGCGACGACTCCGTCAACTTCCAGATTAACGGCGTCAACCTGAACGACATGGTGCAGAACCAGATCACCTTTCAGCCGTCGATCAATACCACCAGTGAATTCAAGATCAATAACCAGACCTTTTCCGCTGAGTACGGCCGCTCGTCAGGATCCATCGTCAACGTCAGCACGCGTTCCGGCACCAACCAGTTTCATGGCGAGGTCTTCGAGTATCTCCGGAATAACGCTCTCGACGCGCGCAACTACTTTAACCAGGCAGGCGTCCAGCGGCAAAGTCAGCTGCAGCGCTCGAACTTCGGTGCCTCCGCCGGCGGCCCCATCCGCCACGATAAAACCTTCTTCTTCGTCAGCTATGAGGCGTTGCGCCAGCGCCAGGGCATCATTACCAATAGCGGTGTGCTCACCGTGGCCCAGCGCCAGGCCGTAACCGACCCCGTCGCCCAAGCCCTGCTGCCGTACATCCCGCTCCCGAACACCACCACCGGCACTACCAGCACCGTGCCGAACGCGTACACCGCCATCACACCCGGTCCGGTGCAAATCGACCAGGGCACTGCAGATATTCAGCAAATTTTCAGCGATAAAGATACCCTACACGGCTTCTACGCCGCGCAGGAGGACACGCGCACCGAGCCCACCCTGCAGGGCGACACCATCCCCGGCTTCGGCGACCACCGCCACGCTACCCGCCAAATCCTCACGCTGAATGAAACGCATGTATTTTCGCCGCAAATCGTCAACGAAGCGCGGCTGGGCTTCAACCGCATCGGCATCCTTTTCCAGCAGAACAACGGCCTCGATCCAACAACGCTCGGAATTCAAACCGGCACCACGGGCAACACCGGCCTGCCGCAGATCAGCATCACCGGCCCTGGGCTCACCTTTGGCGGTCCCGCCGGCTTTCCGCAGGGGCGCAATGACACGCTCGGCATCTTCTCCGACGCCCTCACCGTGACGCACGGCAAGCACTCCGTCAAGATGGGCGGCGAGTTCCGCCGCTTCATCAATGCCAACTTCAGCGGCGATACCGGCACCATCGTGTTCAGCAGCATCGCCAACTTCCAGCGCGGCGTGGCCACGCAATACACCATCACGCCCGTCGAGGTTACCAGCCGGGTCTACCAGAATGCCCTCGGCGCCTTCGTGCAGGACAGCTACAAGATCACGCCACAACTGCTGCTGGAGCTCGGCTTCCGCTTCGAGTGGAACGGCTCGCCCACCCTCGGCGCCAACAAAGCCACAAACTTCCTCGCCGGCAACGACACGCTCGTGCAGGTCGGCACCAATGGCCTGGGCCGCAGCCCCTACGCGCAGAACTACAATTACGAGCCGCGTCTCGGCTTCGCGTATGACGTCTTCGGCAGCGGCAAAACCGTCTTCCGCGGCGCGTATGGCTACATGGCCGACCAGCCCGAAACCAACATCGTCAGCGGCCTGGCGAGCAATCCGCCATTCTTAAGCAAGGTGAACTACAACAACGCCGCGGCGCCCATCCCGTTGGCTTCCCTATACAGCTCCGCCGCTGCCGCCGGCACGTCCATCACCGCGGTGGAGCCGAACTTGCACAATGCTTACACCCAGGATTTCAACTTCAATCTGCAGCAGGAGGTCGCCAGCGGTGTTGCCTTTTCCGTCGGCTATTACGGCTCCGTCGGGCGGCACCTGCGTCAGCCGCTGAACCTCAATCAGCCCAACGCGGGGGTGCGGCCGTACAAGACGCTTTCGCTCACTAGCCCCGTGCTCCCGGGCGCCAACATCTCCGGCGTGAACCTGAACGCGGTGTCCAATGTCGGGCAGTCAAACTACAACGCTCTGTGGGCGACGGCGCAAAAGAATTTCCATAACGGCTTCGAGTTCGAGGTCAACTACGCCCTCAGCAAGTCGCTCGATCTCGGCTCTCTCGGCTCGACTCCCCTGCAGGACAACACACGGCCCTACCTCAACTACGGCCCATCGGACTTCGATACGCGCCACCGCATCGCCGCCCGCACCGTCTACAACTTGCCGTTTAAAAGCAACCGTTTGCTTGAGGGCTTCCGCCTGCTCGGCACAGCGCAGTTCCAGACCGGCAACCCGCTCAACATCACTACTACCTCCACGTTCACAGGCACGAGCGGCGTGCTGCATCCCAACCGCCTTGCCCCGCTGGTCTACACCCACGCAAAAACCAGTTCCACGGCCGTGCAGTGGTTCAGCCCAAACATCCTGTGCACGCAGGCCGCCACCACCGCCGGCTGCGTCTTTCAGGTGCCCACGACGGGCTTCGGCAACCTTAGCCGCAATGCGCTCACCGGGCCACGGTTTGCCGATGTGGATGTGTCCCTTGAAAAGAACACCCGCCTCTTCGAAAATTTGAACTTCCAGCTGCGTTGTGACGTCTTCGATATTGCCAACCACCCCAGCTTCGGCAATCCCTCCTCAACCACCATCTCCATCCCATCCGGCACCACAACCGCCAACGCCGCCAATCCCAACTTCGGCGTCATCACCTCCACGCGCTTCCCCATCGGCGACCTCGGCTCCTCACGCCAGCTGCAGATCGCCGCGAAGCTGACCTTCTAGGCGAGAGCAGGAGTCGCCCCCATTTCGTTGAGCTTTTGCAGGATGTCTGGCGGTATCTGGAGCGACGCAGCGGTCAGGTTCTCACGCAGGTGGGCAACCGACGAGGTGCCAGGGATGAGCAGCATGTTGGGGGCGCGTTGCAACAGCCAAGCCAAAGCCACCACCATCGGGGTGGTGCCCAGTGCGGATGCCGCTTCGTCCAGCGTTGCCGACTGCAGCGGATTGAAGCCGCCCAGCGGGAAAAAGGGCACATACGCCACGCCATCGCGGGCAAGATCGTCGATCAGGGTGTCATCGGCGCGATGGGCTACGTTGTACAGGTTCTGCACGCAGACAATCTCACCACAGATGCGGCGGCCTTCGGCGATCTGTGTGGGCGTCACGTTGCTCAGCCCAACATGCCGGATAAGTCCCTGTCTTTGGAGGTCGGCCAACACGGTCAGCGGCTCTTCAAGCGATCCTTCCGCGGGTGCGCCATGGCCGAACATGCTGCGAAGGTTCACAACGTCCAGCACATCGAGGCCTAGATTGCGAAGGTTGTCCTGCACGGCCTGCGTCAGTTCTTCCCGCGAAAAGGCGGGGTTCCAGGACGCGTCCTCGCCGCGCCGGGCACCGATCTTGGTCACAAGGGTGAGGTCCTTACGGTAGGGGTGCAGCGCCTGTTTGATGATCTGGTTGGTGATGTGTGGACCGTAGAAATCGCTCGTATCGATGTGGTCGATGCCGCTCTCCACCGCTTCACGCAGCACCGCAATGGCGGCATTGCTGTCCTTCGGCGGACCGAAGACATGCGGGCCCGCCAGTTGCATGGCGCCATAGCCCATTCGTTTAACGGTGGTGGAAGTTCCGGGAAAAGTGAAGCTGCCGCCGAGAGTAGTTTGGCTGTTCCCTGTGTGCGTGTCTGTGTTCTGTGGATTCATTCGATCTCTCCTATTACAGTTCGTATATCTTAGATGAAGGAAGCTTCAGGTTTGGAGTTCGCATTTGACTAAGGCGGCAGCCGTGCCATTTGAGCCAAGAAAGACGCCGCTGCAAGCGCGTTCGGCAGCGAGCGTCAACGCCATTCTGCAAGCCACAATTCAGGTGCTGCTCAAAGACGGCAAGTCGAAGCTGACGACCACACGCATTGCAGCACGCGCGGGTGTTTCGGTCGGCACGCTCTACCAATACTTTCCGAACAAAACTTCATTATTGCAGGCACTATTGCGGGAGCATCTGGACGGTGTTGCGCTGGCCATCGAGACTGCATGCGCAGCCGTGCACGGAGCACCTCTGCGAAAGATGGCTGAGGCAATTGTGGAGGCGTTTGTTGAAGCGAAATGCCGCGATATCGATGCCAGCGCGGCCCTATATGCCGTGAGCGATGATGTGGAAGGCAAGCGTTTGGCGCAGGGCCTGTATGCCCGTGCGCCCAAAGCCATGGCGGCCCTGTTCGCGACGGCACGGAAAAAGACTATCAGGCAACCGGATATTGTCGCAGCGACCCTGTTTAGCGCCATGACGGGCGTGAGCCGAGCAATGCTGGAACGAGGCGCGACGCGCAGCACGAAAACGATCCTGCAAGAGGAACTGACGGTGATGGCCCGGGCTTATCTTAAGGCATCTGCCGAGAGCATTTGGCCGTAGGTCGCGTCCTTGCCGTGCTTGCGAAAGTAGTGCCGGTCCAGCAGCGATTGCGACACTTCGAGCGTGTTTGCCTGGAGTGCAAGCGTGCGATAGGCCATGCGCGCCACCGCTTCCAACACCACGGCATGGTGTGCGGCCGCGTGCGGTGTGCGGCCCCACACGAAGGGCGCATGCCCATGCACTAAACAGGCCGGAACAGCCAGTGGGTCGATTGCCGCACAACTCTCATTGCCCTGAAAGCGTGCGGCAATGGCCTTCCCGGTCTCATGCACATACGCGCCGCCGATGGCCTCATCACTGAGCGGCGCCGTCACCGGCACGGGGCCGTAGAAGTAGTCGGCATGCGTGGTGCCGAAGGCTGGAATGGGCAGGCCGGCCTGCGCGAAGCTGGTCGCAAACTCCGAATGCGTGTGCACCACGGCGCCAATCTCTGCAAATTCCTTGTAGAGCAAGACATGTGTCTCGAGATCGGAGGACGGCCGGAGCGTTCCTTCCACAAGCTGGCCCTGAAGGTCCGTGATGACCATGTGCTCCGGCTTCAAGGCATCGTAGTCAACGCCTGAAGGTTTGATCACCACTAACCCCTGCGCGCGATCGATACCGGATGCGTTGCCGAAGGTGTACAGCACCAACCCGCGGCGCACCAACTCCAGGTTGGCTTCCAAGACCTCTTCGCGCAGCCTTTGCAACAGCATACCGTCTCCCTATGATGTTCTAGGCTTCATTGGTTCATTGCGCCGCGGTGGTACCACGCGCTTCTGCGGCAAGGCGTCGTAACGCCGGCAGGATTTCACCCAAGCCGACGAAATCCTGCCCTCGTGTGCCCAGGGCAAAGTACAATTTTCGATAGAAGCTGAACAAAACTTCATATCTTGCCACAGCCTCAGCCTGCGGTTCAAAAATCTTGAAGGGCAAACAAACTGCCTGCTGCGCTTCTTCAACCGAAGCGAAGGTGCCGGCAGCCAGCAGTGCAAAAATGCCGGAGCCGAGGCTGGTGGGCACACCGTCCGGCACCAGCACGGGTTTGTTCAACACGTTCGCATGCACCTGGTTGAGCACGGCATTGTTCTGCGGAATGCCGCCTGCATTGATCACGCGCTCCACCGGAACGCCATGCTCCGCCATGCGTTCAAGAATGATGCGCGTATGAAAAGCCGTGCCCTCAATGGCAGCAAACAGTTCATCTTTCGCAGTGTGCAGCAGGTTCCAGCCCAGTGTTACGCCGCCCAAATCAGGATTAACAAGCACAGTGCGATCGCCGTTGTCCCACGTCAAACGCAGCAGCCCCGTTTGTCCAGCCTTGTAGGCGGCAAGGCCTTCGGAAAGCGTCCGCACCTCCGTACCCGCTCGCCGCGCAATCGCCTCGAAGATGTCGCCGGTTGCGGACAAACCCGCCTCAATCCCTGTGAAGGCGGGATGGACGCTGCCGGGCACCACACCGCACACCCCCGGCACGAGGCGCGTTTCGCGACTCATCGCAATGATGCACGTGGAGGTGCCAACCACGTTGACCACATCGCCTTCGCGGCAACCGGCGCCGATGGCATCCCAATGCGCATCGAACGCGCCAACCGGAATCGGAATGGCGGCCGTGAGGCCCAGCTTTGCGGCCCAGGCCTTGCTTAAAAGACCGGCGATGACATCCGAAGTTCGGTAAGCGTCGCCCTCGCCCTGCAGCTTCGCGCGGATGCCGTCGAACAGGGGATCCAGCCTGGACAGAAACGCTTGTGGGGGCAGCCCGCCCCAGCGCGGGTTCCACATCCACTTGTGCCCCATCGCGCAGACGCTGCGTGGCACCTCCGCGACGTCGGTGATGCCGATCAGCGTCGCAGCCACCATATCGCAGTGCTCAAGCGCTGTGGCGAAGCGTGCGCGTTTTTGCGGATTGTGGCGCAGCCAGTACAGCAGCTTGGCGAAGCCCCACTCGTGCGAGTACACACCGCCGCACCAGTCGATAGCCTCGAGCTGCTCCGCATGCGCCAGTTCCGTGATCTCGCGCGCTTCTTTGCCGGCGCGATGATCACACCACAGCAGGTACTCATCCAGCGGCTGCACCTGCGCATCGACCGGCACGATGCTCGATCCGGTGGTGTCAAGCGCAAGCGCCACCACTTGCTCCCCGGAAATGTTTGCTTCTGCCAACACAGCACGCGTGGCTTGGGCAAGGGCTGCCATCTGATCCTCATGCGCTTGCGTGGCAAAGTCGGGATCATCTTGGCGGCGGTGCAGCGGATACGGCGCCGAAGCTGTGCCCAGGCGGCCGCGCGCACTGTCCAGAAGGGTGACCCGCACGCTCAACGTGCCAAAATCCACGCCGGCTACGACCGCCATTCCGCCTCCCTGTCCACCTTACAGAGCGAGTGATGAAACCGCTTGCTCCCCACGCAAACACTAGAATGTGCTGTTCTGCCTGTCAATGCAAGGGGCGCACTTGCAATCGCTACTCCTCCCCGGCTGTCCTTTGGGCCGCCTCTTTTTTACAATAGAACTCTATGTCGAAACGTGAGTTCCAAACCGAAGTCAGCCAGCTACTGCAACTCATCATTCACTCCCTTTACTCGCACCCTGAAATCTTCTTGCGTGAGCTCATCTCAAATTCTTCAGACGCGCTCGACAAACTGCGCCATCTCACGCTGACCGATGAGGTCTACAAGGCGCTGCCATTCGATCCGCGCATCGATCTCGAACTCGATGAAGAAAACAAGACGCTCACCATTGCCGATACCGGTATCGGCATGAACGAGGAAGATCTGGTCGCCAATCTGGGCACGATCGCACGCTCCGGAACGAAGAACTTTCTGGCGCAGCTTTCGGGCGATGCCAGAAAAGATTCCAACCTGATCGGGCAGTTTGGCGTCGGTTTTTACAGCGCGTTCATGGTCGCTGATCGCATTGAGGTCGTGTCGCGCAAGGCCGGCGAAGAGCTTGCCTGGCGGTGGATCAGCGACGGCAAAACCGGCTTTGAGATTACGCCGGCCGAACGCCTCGTCGCAGGCACCACGGTGCTGCTGCACCTGAACGAAGAAGGCCGGCAATACGCCAACAGCTGGCGTTTGCAGGAGATTGTGAAGAAATACTCCAATCACATCGCGTTTCCGATCTTTCTCACCTACGACAAGAGTGAGTGGAATGCTGAAGAAAAGAAGTCCGAAAAGACGCGCACCACCGAGCAGGTAAACGCGGCAAGCGCGATGTGGCGGCGGTCCAAGAACGAACTCACGGAGGAGAACTACACGGAGCTCTACAAATCCATGACGGGCGACTCCGCCGATCCGCTCCTTTGGTTCCACACCAAAGCCGAGGGCAGCCTCGAGTACACGACGCTGTTTTATATTCCTTCGAAAGCGCCGCTCGATCTATACCAGGCGGATTACAAAGGCGGCGTCAAGCTCTATGTAAAGCGCGTCTTCATTCTCGACGATGCGAAGGAGCTGTTGCCGCAATACCTGCGTTTTGTGCGCGGCATCATCGACAGCGAAGATCTACCGTTAAATGTCAGCCGCGAGTTGCTGCAGCAAAATCGGGTGCTCAACAGCATTCGCACGGCCAGCGTAAAGAAGATTCTGTCGGAGTTAAAAACGGTCGCAGAAACGGAGCCGGAAAAGTATCTACAGTTCATCACCGAGTACAACCGTCCGCTAAAAGAAGGCCTGTATGGTGATTTTGCAAATCGCGAAACGCTGCTCGATCTTGTTCGCTTCAAATCGACAAAGGTGGAGGGTTTGACCAGTCTTGCGGACGCGAAAGCCCGCATGCAAGAAGGGCAAAAGAGCCTGTATTACGTTACCGGCGGACCTGAATCGCTGCTGCGCAACTCGCCGCTGCTGGAAATTTACAAGAAGAAACAGTATGAGGTGCTGATCCTCGATGACGATATCGATGAGATCGTTTTTTCGGGCATCGAAAAGTACGGCGATACCGACTTGAAGGGCGTGAATAAGGCTTCGACTAGTGAAGACCTGAAGACGGAGACTGAGCCGGAACAGGCCGAGGCGCTGAAGCCGCTGCTGGAGATGCTTAAGGCAACATTGGGCGATCGCGTGAAGGATGTGCGTGCGTCGGTGCGGTTGGCCGATAGCCCGTCGTGCATCGTGTCGGATGAAGAAGAGCCTTCCATGCAGATGCAGCAGATGCTGCGTGCGATGGGCCAAAAGGAAATGCCGGCACCCAAGCCCACACTGGAGATTAACCCCGATCATGAGATCGTGAAAAAGCTGCTAGCGCGCAGTGATGATGCAGTGGCGAAGGATGCGGCGTGGTTGCTGCTGGATCAGGCGCTGTTGCTGGAAGGTGTGCCGTTGGGGGATCCTGCGAGTTTCGTGCAACGGTTGAACCGCGTGCTCAGTCTTTCGGTGTAGCGTGTCTGTGCTTAGGGATTAAAGGAGGGTGCCCCGTTCCTTGCACGGTGAAGCTGTGCAAAGAATGGGGCACCCGGCGTTTCTAGCAGGATAGAAAGTTTGCCCAGCTTCGCTACTTCTTGGGAGGAGCGATCGCGTCCTTCGCGGCCTTGGCGATGCGGAACTTTACCACGGTTTTGGCCTTGATTTTGATAGCTTCGCCGGTTTGCGGATTGCGGCCGATGCGCGCTTTGCGCTCCGCTTTCACGAGCTTGCCGATGCCGGGAAGGGTGAACTCACCGTTCTTTTTTGTTTCTTTTACGGCCGTTTCGGCCATGGTGCTGAAGAAGGCGGCGCTTTGTTTGCTGGTGAGTTCGAGCTTTTCCGCCATAAAGCGGATCAGCTGTGTTTTGGTCATGCCTTTTGCCATGGAAATGTGCTCCTTTGCACGTGAAGACGAGGTGTGGCGGGGGTTGTGCTGTCCGCAGCCGCCGGTGCGTGCTCGAAGAGCAAAATCACCAGTGTTTATGCGGGTGCGAAGAACTGCGCCGAGTTTCACCTTCCACTACCCCGGCGCGCCTTGTCAATAACCGATCCGCGGATTTAGCGGACTTTTTGCGATTTTTGCTGGAAAAAGGTGTCAACTTGGGTGCCTTATGCCTGTTTTCGGTCGCTTTTTGGCTCTTTCACTACAGCAGGGAACGCATGGATGTGCGTTCTGCCGCTTTCGCGAAAGGCTCGTTCAGCAGGTGCACCAAGGGGGCAAGGCGACGGAAGTGTTCGAGGACCAGCTCGTCCAAGGTGGGTAACAGGACGGCTTCGGGAGGCAGGGCTGCCGTGACGCCCCAATTGCGCGCACGGAGCAGATCGCTCGCGGGGTGATCGGCCGGGAAACCTTTGGGGTTGCGAGTCAGCGCGTCGGGCGGAAGCGGCTCCATGGCGGGCAGGGTGCCGGCGGGCTGCAGGAGCGAATCAAGCGTGGCGCGGTAGCGTTCGTGGTGCTCGGCAAGCCAACGGCGCAGGGTGAGCAGGCCGTCGCGCTCCGGGGCATAAACACCGGCGGCGATGAAGTTGCGTTCCGGCCCGAGGTCGAGATAGAAGCCGGCCGCGGCGTTCTTCTCAAAGCCCCCACGTGCCCACCAGGCGCCGAGATGCGTTTTGTAGGGGCGCTTGTCAGGGGAGAAGCGGGTGTCGCGGAAGATGCGCAGCGCAATCTTGTGCGGTGCGCGGATGTGTTCGGGCGCGAAGGCTTCGAGACCGGTATTGATGTTCTGCACCAGCGCATGAAGCGGCGTTTTGACGGCCCGCTCATAGACCGGGCGGCGCTCTTCGAACCAGGGGCGCTCGTTGTGCTTGGCGAGCCCGCGCAGAAAGCGCATGGTTTCCGGAGTGAAGCGGGACGGCTCTGGCATTTCCTTCAGCTTACCCTTCCCGTTTTGCATCGGGAGAAGGCATGCAAGAACGTCGGAGCCGTCCTGGAGTATTTAAGGAACTTCCCTTGGAGATCATCCCGGCGCTTGTGTCGGGCTTTTAGCCCCTTGCCGGATGTTTGCCTGCCCACCTGGGCTGCGCTCAGGCTATGATGTCGCGGGCTTTCAGCCCAAAACGCGAAAGCTAAGTCCAGAGGAATACGAGAGCTAACCTATGTGAAGACGGCTCTATTGTGAAGACGGTTTTACGCCTGCGGGGCGACGATTTTAGCGCGATTGCGCTTGTATTCCTGCACGCTGGCGCGGCCGTCAAGTACGGTGCCGGCGAAAGGCGAGGGGAACTGACGCACGTGTGCGGTGGATTTGAACGGCGCCGCTTCTGTCACGGGGTTTACGGCAGCGGGTGTGTTTTCGACGACGGCATCCGGGTCACGAAGCGAACGTGGCAACTCCGTGATTTTGAACTCGATGCCTTCGCTTGCCAGCTGGCGGGCGGTGCGAACGAGTAGATCGCGCTTGGCGTTCATTTTGTTGGCGGACGCGGAACGCTCAGCATCGGTGGCAAAGGTGTCGTACTTGAGCAGATGCGCAATTTTACGGTCAAAAAGAGCGATTTCTTCGTGCAGGGTTCTGAGGTAGTACTTGTCGTGCGTGGGCGTTGCCATGGAGGAGCCTCCGGGTTCGTGGGTTGCAGAAAGAAACGGAGGCAAACGCGCGTAGGACAGCCGCGTATGGTCCTCGAGGAACAGTGTCGAAAAGAACTGGAGAGAATTCCTTGTGAAGCGGTGAAGATGAAGAAAGGGCAGCGATCGGCTGACCGCTGCCCTCCCTGGGGGGAAGTTGTTGCGCTTACAGGACTTGAACCTGCTCCGCCTGCCAGCCCTTGGGGCCCTTCACCACGTTGAACTGAACCTGCTGACCCTCTTGCAGGGTACGGAAGCCATTGCTCTGGATGGCGGAGTGATGCACGAACACATCCTCACCATTCGGACGGCTGAGAAATCCAAAACCCTTGGTATCGTTAAACCACTTCACGGTTCCCTGTTCCATATCTGTTTCCTTTTGAAGCTAAATGTACCGCTGGACGCAATTTGGTGTTATTTCAAAAAAAGATGCGTACGGCCAACTCTTCGAAAGTAACCAGATCGGATGCCCACGATCAGTCTTTAGTGTACCACCGGTGGTGCGCGTTGGGGAGAGTGGATGCTTGGCCCTTTTCGGGATGCACCGCATGTCATGCACTTGTTTCGTAGCGAGGAAGGGTGCCGGCGAGGAACAGGGGCGCTCCGAGTGTCAGTTCGCCAAGTTGAAGCGGTGCACACGACTTTCTGCATCACTGTGCTCGTGTTCTTCGTGGCGCGTAGGCTTGGGATGTGACCAATCAGGATTTGAAACGCCTTGCAAACAGAGAGGAATTACGCTCCAGGCTGCAAACGCTTTTCCCGCAACTGTCCCCAGCAGACACCGCGATAAGCCCGACACGCGGGGGACGCCTGGCGGCAGAGGACGTATTAGCCAAGGTGCAGCCGGAGGCGTACGAACGTAGCCGCAACGACCTGGACGGTGCGGTCACGCGACTTTCCGCATATTTGCGCCACGGCGTGCTGACGCTTGCCGAGGTACGCGACGACGCTCTGAGGCGGGTGACCAATCCACAGCATGCCCGCAAGCTCGTCAATGAGTTGGCATGGCGGGATTATTGGCAGCGCCTTTATTTCCAGATCGGTGAAGGCATCTGGCAGGACCGCGAGCCGTACAAGGCCGGTTTCCAAGCCTCGGATTATGCAACGGAGCTGCCCGAGGACATCCCCCAAGGCGCAACCACGCTGCGGTGCATGGACAGCTTTTCGCAGCAGTTGATCGAGACGGGCTACCTGCACAACCACGCCCGGATGTGGTTTGCCGCGTACATCGTGCATTGGCGCAGGGTGCGCTGGCAGGCCGGGGCGCGCTGGTTTTTGCAGCACCTGATTGACGGCGATCCGGCCAGCAATAATCTGTCCTGGCAATGGGTGGCTTCGGCCTTTGCGAGCAAGCCCTACATTTTCAATCGGGAAAATTTGGAACGCTACACGGCGGGTGCGTACTGCCGCGCCTGCCCCCATGCTGCGGCGCGCACCTGTCCGTTTGACCACGATTACGAGGCTTTGGAGCAGACGCTGTTTCCCCGCCTGCACTCGCCTGTTGACGCCGCGGCGATGCCGACGCCCCCGCGGCCGTTTGTGCGAGCCGCGGCGGCAACGGAGGTGGAGCGCTCACCGGAAGGGACCGGCAAGCCTCTGCTTTGGGTGCATACGGACAGCTTGAATCCGGAGTCCCCGATGCTGCGCGCGCACCTGGGGAGCCCGGCTGTTTTTATTTGGGATACGGAGTGGATCGCGCAGAGCAGCATCAGCCTGAAGCGGCTCGTGTTTCTGGCGGAATGCTTGCAGGAGATGCCGGACGGGATCGAGCTGCGCGCGGGCGACCCGGCGACGGAGTTGCTGGCGGCCGCCGAGGCGAGCGGTGCGGCGTATGTGCTGGCCCAGCGCACGCCGGACCCCCGCCTGCGGGCCGCGGCGTTGGCGGTGCAACGGATTTTACCGGTTGTCTGGTACGATCCGCCGGCGTTTGTTGAGGAAACGCGCGCCTTCGATCTGAAGCGGTTTTCCCGTTATTGGCAGCGCGCGCAGGGCTCTGCGATGCAGTTGACGCGGTCCGATGGATTTACGGATCGGGCGAAGCTGTGAGAATGTACCCCTGGCAGCAACAAGCGAACCGCAGCGCCTGAAGGCGCTTTGCAGGCGGGGTGTTTTACGGCATGGCTGAAGCCATGCCCTTCCATGTTCATTTAAAATAAGAGCCCTAGCGAGCTGCCAGCGAGTGGAACCATGCGGCGTATGGGGTGTTCTTGGCCATGTGCCGATTCCAGTCGGGTGTGCCGTCGGTCCACCAGGGTTCGCCACGTTCGCCGAGTGCGATTTTGGCGGCGTCGATGTGCTGCCGCGCAGCTTCACGGGCTTCGCGGTCGCCCGCACGCATGGCGAGGGCTTTGGCGCGACGGGCTTTCATCAGCGCAGCCGTCCAGCCCTGTCTCGCCTCGGCGGAAAGGGCCGGGTTTGCGCAGCGCCACAGGCGCCCTCGCACGACGAAGTACCGGCCGTCCGGGGTTGTGGGGTAGGGGTTCATCTGGATAAGAGCTACGTTTAAGTCGATTGGGTCGTAGCAAATGGGGTGCCCGGTTGTGGAAGCCCGCCTACGACTTCTGGTAGTTCATAGAGCGGGCTTTCAGCCCTTGACGCTATGTGGACACGCAGACCTAGGCCTTGCGGCCTAGGCTGGTATGGGA
>CAXTNA010000004.1:0-37487 GCA_964245535.1 uncultured Acidobacteriaceae bacterium
CGGCACCGCCCTTGGCCGCTCGCGCATACCCTTGGTCAGCAGCACCGCCTCCGTACGACCGGTCGATTCGCTCACCTGCCCCGCCGTTGCACTCGAACTCGCGCCGGAAACCGACGTTCCCAACAGCATCAACGACGCCGGCTACCAGGAGCGCGTGGCGTCCGCCATCGCCGGCGCACTCGTCTTCTGGCAGAACGCTGTCCAGCCGCCGGTACGTCTTGCCGCCCCACCTTCCACCCATACGGCAAGCCACCACGCAACGCCGCACCTCCCAGCCACGGACACACCGCCCGCACCGGAGGCACAGCCATGAGCAAGCCTCCCGTTATGAGCAAGCTACCCGTCGTGAGCCAGCCTCCCACCCTGAACCAGAGCCCTGCAACCGGCAAACCGCCCTTGGTTAGCACTCGCCGTCTGCGCATCCTGTTCTGGTGTCTTTTCGCGTGCATTCTGGCACTTGGTGCCGTGCTGGTCGTGGAGCGACAACGCATGCGCGACCGCGTGCGTGACCTTGCCGACCAGACCCCCATCGACGCACCCTACACCGACACTGAGCCTGTAACGCTCGACTTGGCCAACGACGACGAAGGGTCTATCGCGGCAGAAGAGCGGCAGATCGCCCTACCGACCGAGGTCACCGCCCGTGCCCGCGCCCTGCTCGACCATCTCGTGGGTGAATACGCGCTGCCCGGCTCGCCGCACGCGCTGCCCTCGGGCGCTATGGTGAATGAGATTTTTCTGCTGCCGCTACCCGTGGTCGGCCATACCGTCGACAACCACTCCCCGGCGACCGCGGACGGACATGTACCCACCATCCCCGTAGCTCCCACGGACCCCAACGCGACCCAACCCAAAACTCTCGGCGGCGAACTGGCGATCATCGATCTGCGCGGCAGCTTCGTCAACAGCCATCCGTCCGGGGTGGAAGTCGAATCGCTCACCATCGCCTCCATCATCGGCACGCTGCACGCCAACCTGCCGCAGATCGAGCAGATTCGCTTCCTCGTAGACGGCCAGCCCCGTGAAACCCTCGCCGGTCACGCCGACCTGCTCCGCACCTACGCTTCCCGCGACACCACCGCCAACAGCAACGGCGGCTCGCAATAATGGTTCACCAAAACTTCATCGGGAAGGAACCGGGTGCCCCATCCTTTCCGGTCTTATCGGAAACGGTGGGTTCTCCCGCGATGGATTCATGATGGATTCATCAGGAAGTTCCATCACCTCAACGAATCCCACCATCGGCGTCTTCGATTCCGGCTTCGGCGGCCTCACCGTGTTACGGGCTCTTTTACCGAAACTCCCCGGCGCCCATTTCCTCTATCTCGGCGACACCGCCCGCCTGCCCTACGGCGCCAAGTCCCAAGCCACCATCGCTCGCTACGCCGTCGAGGCCGCCCGCTTTCTAGTCGAACAAGGCGCGCAGTTACTGGTCATCGCCTGCAACACCGCCACAGCCCTCGCGCTGCCGGAAATCCGCGCCGCCGTCAAAGTTCCGGTCATCGGCGTGGTCGAGCCCGGCGCACACGCCGCCCTCACCGCCGTCCGTTCCCTCGCCAGCGTTCCAAGCCACACCGCCGAGGTGCTCGTCCTCGCCACCGCTGCCACCGTGCAATCGCACGCCTATCGCGACATCTGCGCCACATTCGGCTTGCAGGCCAAAGAGATGCCCTGTCCACTTCTGGTGCCGCTAATCGAAGAGGGCTGGATCGATCATCCCATCACGCGCGACGTGCTCCGCATCTATCTCGTCGAAGCGCTCCAAGCCACGCAGCCCGGCGCGGTGCTTCTCGGCTGTACGCACTACCCGCTCATCGCCCCAGCCATCACAGAAACTCTGCGCGAGCTCGGCTCCACGGCCCTCGTGGTCGATTCAGCAGAAGCGACCGCCCAAGCCGTGCGCCATACCTTTCTCGATCTTTCCTTTGGCACCCAACCCGCAACATTTGAATGTTTTGCCACAGACTCAGTCGAAAAGTTCGCACACCTGGGCAGCCGCTTTCTCGGTCGTCCTATAGACAAGGTTTACCTTCTAGACCTCGGCGGATGAGCGTATGCACTTCGCGGCGCAACATTCTTTCGTTCGCCTCCATCTTTGTCATCCCGTAGCGGAGCGAAGGGATCTTGCTGTTTGTACGTAGACGCACGAATCTTCCGCGTACACTGTCTCGACAATGCACTATCTTCTCAAATCCGAACCAGAAAAATACTCCTTCGGCGATCTCGTCCGCGACGGCGAAACTACCTGGGACGGCATCAAGAACCCACAGGCACTCATCGCCCTGCGCAACATGCAGCCCGGCGAACAGTGCGTGCTATACCACTCCAACACCGGCAAAGCCGCTGTCGGTTTGGCGAAGGTCGTTTCAGTGACGTTGGACGCTGACGGCAAAACACCGCTCGTCCGGCTGAAAGCCGGGAAACCGCTCAAGCGCGAAAAGACCCTCGCTGAAATGCGCGAAACTCCTGTCTTCCAGGGCTCGCTACTCTTTCGCCAGTTCCGCCTTTCTGTCGTCCCGCTCACCGACGAGCAGTTCGACTGGCTTGTCCACGGTTGACGTCCAGCATCGCTTCAAACCTCAATCCCTCACACCTCAACCCTCAACAGAACCCGCCCACAAAGCATCTTAACGGCATGAGCACCAGTTCGACGCCCCCCAACGCTGCTTCTTCCGGCACCTTCCATCTCGGGGGCGATCTCCCGGTTCGCCGCCTCGGTTACGGCACGATGCGGCTCGTCGGCGAAGGCGCCTGGGGCGAGCCGCCCAACCGCGAAGACGCCCGTAACATTTTGCGCAGAGCCATAGAGCTTGGCATCAACCTGCTCGACACCGCCGATGCCTACGGCCCCGGCATCGCGGAGGAGCTCATTGCCGAAGCCCTTCACCCCTACCCCGCCGACCTCGTCATCGCCACCAAAGGCGGCCTTACCCGCCAGGGTCCCGCCAAATCCGTCCCTTGCGGACGCCCCGACTATCTCCAGCAGCAACTCGAGATGAGCCTTCGCCGGCTCCGTGTCGAGCGCATCGACCTTTACCAGCTTCACCGCATCGACCCTACGGTCCCTCTCGCCGACACCCTGGGGGCGCTCCAGGCTGCGCAACAGGCCGGCAAGATTCGCCATATCGGCCTCTCCGAAGTCAATCCCGCGCAGATCGAGCAAGCACTGGCCATCGTGCCTATTGTCAGCGTGCAAAATCGCTACAACCTGAGCGAACGCAAAAGCGAACCCACGCTCCAGTTCTGCGAGCGGCAAGGCTTGGCCTTTCTGCCCTGGTATCCCATTGATGCAGGCAAGTTCGCCAGGGCCGCTACGCCGAACAGTGCCGACGGCAACGATGCCGGCACCAAAGGCAATCACCCCATTGCCGAGTTCGCCGCACAGCACAACGCTTCGGTTACGCAGATCGCCCTTGCCTGGCTGCTGCAACACAGCCCGGCAATCCTTCCCATCCCCGGCACGGGAAGCATCGCGCACCTTGAAGAAAACGTCGCCGCGGCCGCCCTCAACGTGTCTGAGATTTCAGAAGACGAATGGGACGCCTTTGATCTGGTGGTCGACACGCAAGCGAGCTAGCGCAAACCATTGCGATGGACACCTAACTGCCGTCATCCTGAGCGCAAGCCGTATCGAGCTAGGACCATTTGCTTCAACACTATGAAAACGTCTCGCCTCCTCACGATCTCCCTGCTCGCCACCCTCGCCATCCTTGCGGTCTTGTGGGCGCTCGTCCTTCGCCAAAGACCACCGCAAAGCGACATGGACATCAACCGCGGCTTCCCGCAAACATCCTCCTCACGCTCGCTGCCCCCTGAGCCAGCTACGCCCGCAGTGACATCTTCAACGGCGCCTCCGCCACCATCTGAGTCCCGTTCACCTGAAGGCGCCATAGGCGCATCGCAAATGCTCTATATCCTGCCCGACGCTGGCTTGAACTGGCTGTATACGCTCGTCAACAACGCTCACAGCACAGTCGACATGACCATGTACGAGCTCGTCGACAGCACCTTCTCCGCCGATCTCGTCGCCGCCTGCGGCCGTGGTGTGAAGGTGCGTGTCATCTTGGACCAGAACCTCGAGCGAGCGCACAATCTGCCCGCCTACACGCAGCTCAACAGTGCCGGGCCGAATTGCCAGGCGGCGTGGGCCAACCCGCAGTTCAGCGCCACGCATGAAAAATCTCTCGTTCTCGACAGGGCCACTGCCGTCATCCAATCGCTCAACCTCACCGAGCGCTACTACGCCTCCAGCCGGGAGTTCGCCATCGTCGAGCACGACCCGGCCGACATCGCGGCCATCGAAGCTACCTTCAACACCGACTTGAACGCCACGACCGACTTCAACTACCAGCCGCCGCCCGGCGATGCGCTCATCTGGAGCCCCACCACCGCGCAACCCGACCTGCTCGGCATCCTCGACAACGCCGGGCGCACACTCCTGGTCGAAAACGAAGAGATGGGCACGCCCGGCGTCGTTGCCGCGCTCGAAGCCGCCTGCCGTCGTGGCGTCGCCGTCGAGATCGCCATGACGGACACCAGCGCGGCCTACCACACCAACTACACCGCGCTCCAAGCGGCCGGCTGCGGGGTTCACATCGGCGCCAACAACGCGTCCACGCTGTACATCCACGCCAAGGCCATCATCGCCGACCTCGGCACCCGAAAGCAGGTCGGCTATCTCGGCTCCATCAACTTCTCCAATGCCTCGCTCACCCGCAACCGCGAGCTCGGCGTCTACGTGCATGACCCGGCCATCCTAAGCCAGATCGGCGCCACCATCGGCAAAGACTACGCCCAGTTCCCTACTTTTTAATTTGGGCTATCTGTCCTCATACAGTGTCATCTCGACCGGAGCGGACTGTTCCACCGTCCGCGCAGTGGAGAGACCTGCAGTTCCGTGCCAGAGCGGCACCTCAGAGAACATTCACAGCACCTCCCACATTCGTGCTATCGTCACCTCACACGCACGCAAATACTCTTCCAAGGCCATCCCATGCGCTCCTGTGTCGCTCTCTCCGCTCTAGCCGGCCTTCTCCTCAGCGCTCCCGCCGCGCTCGCCGACTCCTTTGCCACCACACCGCAGATTGTGAAAGTTAACTTTACGGAGCACATCACCTCAACCACCGGCGTGGCGAACAGCCTTTGCGTAGCCCCGGGGAATTGCGATCTCGTCACCGGTTCGGCTCTGTACGATGCTTCTCTGCTAGGGCCTGGGGGTACTGGCTTTGTTTCGGTGTACACCGCAGGCTATACGGATTTTAACCACGCGTTGAGCATCCAAGTCGATGGTCAAGGTATCGCCTCTGCTTATTACAAAGGTTTCATTGCGGGCCTTGAGTTTCAAAATGGACAGCTTGTTGGTTTATACGTCAACTCCGGCGATCAAGGGGAGCATGAACAATACAATCAAAACGGTATAGATTTCACCGAGCAGACATGGGACAGCCGCTATTACCCGAACGGCTCATTTACAGGCACCCTTGACGTCCCAACGATCGCTACCTCAGTCACACCCGAGCCCTCCAGCCTCCTTCTCCTCGGCACAGGCCTACTCGGCGCCCTGCCCGGCCTGCGCCGCCTCCGCACCAAACGGGCAACTGCCGCAGCATAACTGGTATCCTGAGGGGCGTTTGCCACCACAGGAGTTCGTTGCACCATGATTGACATGCAGGGCCAGATCGCCGTCGTCTTCGGCGTCGCCAACAAACGCAGCATCGCCTACAGCATCGCCGAGTCGCTCGCCGGAGCCGGCGCCACCCTTGTGCTCTGCTACCAGAGCGAGCGGCTCAAGCGCGAAGCCGAACAGCTGCTCGCCGATCTCGGCCAAACCGGACAAGCCCGCGCCATTCAGTGCGATGTGTCGAACGATGCCGAGATCGACAGCGCCTTTGCGCAGATCAAGGAAGCCTTTCCGGTCATCCACACCGTCGTGCACTCCGTCGCCTTCGCACCCGCCGACGCCATCAAAAACGATTTCCTCGAAACCAGGCGTGAAGACTTTCGCATCGCGCACGACATCAGTGTGTATTCGCTCATTGCGATCGCCCGCGCCGCCGCGCCGCTGATGACCGCAGGCGGGTCGCTGCTCACGCTCACCTACTACGGCTCGGAAAAGGTCTTCCCCAACTACAACGTCATGGGTGTCGCCAAGGCCGCGCTTGAGGCCACGGTACGTTACCTCGCCGCTTCACTTGGCCCTAAAAATATTCGTGTCAACGCCATCTCCGCCGGCCCGATCAAAACGCTCGCGGCGCGCGGTATCGGCGACTTCAACACGATCCTCGAAAAGGTCACCGAACGCGCCCCGCTGCACCGCAACGTCGAGCAGGCCGAAGTCGCCGGCGCCGCCCTGTTCCTCGCCAGCAAGCTCGCCAGCGGCATCACCGGCGAAATCACCTACGTTGATTGCGGCTTCAACATTACTGGTATTTAGCGCTCAGGAATATACGTTCTCTACTCTTCGCCGACCTTCAGCACAGCCAGAAAGGCTTCTTGCGGAATGTCCACTTTTCCGATGCGCTTCATCCGCTTTTTGCCCTCTTTCTGCTTGTCGAGCAGCTTGCGCTTGCGGCTGATGTCCCCGCCGTAGCACTTGGCAATGACATTCTTGCGAATGGCCGTCACCGTCTCGCGCGCCACAATCTTCGAGCCGATCGCGGCCTGGATCGCAACCTCAAACATCTGCCGCGGAATGAGCTCTCGCATTTTCGAGACCAATGCCTTGCCGCGATCGTAGGCAAAGTCCCGGTGCACGATGATCGAAAGCGCATCCACCGGCTCACCGCTGACCAGAATATCCATCTTCACCATCGGCGAAACCCACGTGCCGGCCAGCGCATAGTCGAGCGATGCATACCCGCGCGAAACACTCTTCAGCCGATCGTAGAAATCAAGCACGATCTCGTTCAGCGGCAATTCATAGGTGATCATCACCCGTGTTTCTGAGACATATTCGAGGTTCTGCTGCCGCCCGCGCTTATCTTCGACCAGCTTCAAAATGCCGCCCACATATTCTTCATTGGTAAGGATTTTGGCCGTGATCACAGGCTCTTCAATGGTCTCGATCTCGGTCGGATCGGGCCAGCGCGAGGGATTGTCGACCTCCAACACAGAACCATCGGTCATCGTGATCTTGTAGCGCACGCCGGGTGCAGTGATGATCAGGTCGAGATCGTATTCCCGCTCCAATCGCTCCTGAATGATCTCCAGATGTAACAGCCCGAGGAAGCCGCAGCGAAATCCGAAGCCCAGGGCAGCGGAACTTTCCGGCTCGAAATTAAAGGAGCTATCGTTCAGCCGCAGCTTTTCAAGCGCATCGCGCAGCATGCCATGCTCATGCGAGTCCACTGTGTAAAGGCCGGCGAAAACCATGCTCTTGATGTCTTCAAAGCCCGGCAGCGCTTCGGCACAGGGCCGGTCGACATGGGTGATGGTATCGCCGACCTTGGTATCGGCGACGTTCTTGATCGTGGCGACAAAAAATCCCACCTCGCCCGCACTCAGCACATCAAGCACCACAGGCTTGGGTGTCATCACGCCCATGCTGTCGACATCAAACATGCGTCCATTCGACATGATCTTGATCTTGTCGCCCTTGCGCATACGTCCGTTGATGACACGCGCCAATACGATCACACCACGATAGGCGTCAAACCAGGAATCGAAAATCAGCGCCTGCAACGGCGCGTCCGCATCGCCTTTGGGCGGCGGCAGCAGATGCACCACCGCTTCCAGAATCTGCTCGACGTTTAGCCCGGTCTTCGCGCTTACGGCCACGGCATCGTCAGCCGGCAAGCCAACTGACTTCTCAATCATCGCCTTGGTGCGCTCAATGTCCGCGGAAGGCAAGTCGATCTTGTTGATGATCGGAATGATCTCCAGCCCATTCGAGATCGCCAGGTAGGCATTCGCCAGTGTCTGCGCCTCCACGCCCTGCGAGGCATCGACGACCAGCAGCGCGCCCTCGCAACTGGCCAACGAACGCGACACCTCGTAGCTGAAATCCACATGCCCGGGCGTGTCGATCAGGTTCAGCTGATAGTCATGCCCATCCGAGGCGCGATACATCATGCGCACCGTATGGGCCTTGATCGTGATCCCGCGTTCGCGCTCGAGGTCCATTGCATCGAGCACCTGCTCCTGCATCTCGCGCGCGGTTAACGAGCCGGTCAACTCCAGCAAACGGTCGGAAAGGGTGGACTTGCCGTGGTCGATATGCGCGATGATCGCAAAGTTGCGGATGTACTTGGGGTCCATGCGGGTCCGGAGTCTCGAGGCGAGCGAAGAACGCTCGAAACTCTAGGATAACAGCGCCCCCGCACGGGCCTCGTAACACATGCGATCACATACTTCTTACGGCATCCGTTCCACCGTAACCTCGATGTCGAGGTGCCGCGTGCTCTCCGGGATATCCAGCGACCCAAGCGTCACTGGCACGCCCACCCTGGCCATGGCTACCGTTTCGAGCACCGTTTGCCGCACGCCCGGGTCCTTCAGCAGCTGCGGGTTTACCTGATCGACGATGCTTGAAAGCTCAACCTTCGCCCTCACCTGCACGCCACCCGTTACCTCCCTCAGAGCCGCGTCGAGGTTGAGACCCACGTCGAGATAGGTGAACTGATACTGCGTCGTTTCCGGAGCGCCCTCATGCGAGTAGCCGCCCGTCAGCACCGGTACCTTGTTGCCCTGCTTGAACGTCGCGCGCTCGCCGGACACAATCGTGATCGCGTAGTGCTGCGTAGAGATTCGCTTACCCGCGTCGGACGCGATCACTGCGTAGGTCAGGCGATAGGTATGCGCCTCGCGAGCGCTGGCCCCATCGGCACTGCCTGCCGTTGGCTGCCGGTCTTGCGCGTGCACGCTTACAGACAGAACAGGAAGGAGAAACGCAAGTAAAAAGCCTGCAAGAACGGGAGATTTCGAGCTGCAACGAACTTGGCGGTAAGGGCTAAAGATAGACATCATGGGTGAGCTCCGGTGTTGGTGGCCGCGGCAAAAGGTGGAAGGGGTGCTCCCGGCACAGAGGCGCCGGCGAACTGGGGTAAAGCTTGACCGGGAATACTGGCGTTCTCAATCTTCGGCAAAGGCTTACCCGGAACAGCGGCGCTGTCGAAGCTTGGCAAGGGTATTCCCGGCACGCTCTTGTCTTCAACCGCAAAGTACGGTTCACTCGATGCTTCGAAGGAGGTGAGGGGCTCCAAAGACGCATGCGCCACCGGAAGCTGCGGCATAACGGCTCGATACACTCTCGCTCTGGGGACCCTGGACGCGGACTTTTTCTGCAGCAGGGTCGGCAGGTGGAAAGGGACCGGCAATTCGCCTTCCCTTGACCTCGCAATGGCAAACTTGCTCGATGGGAGCGCTACCTTTGCACGTGGGGGAAGATACGTTTTGACCACAACGCCTGCCATGGCGAGTGTAAGCGCCAGCGCGAAGCAGGATGGCCACACGGGGCGTCTTTCCACTCTGCGTTCCCGCTTTCCCTCTTCCAGTTGTCGCAGCAGGCGATCCTCCAGCCCTGGCGGCGGTTGCACCGCCAGTACGCTGCGCAACAAGCACTCCGCTTCATGCGGCCTTTGCTCGCTTTCCTTCATCGCGACCTCCCCGTACTTTGCTTGGACGCACCCTGCTTTGCCGCTTGCTGCTTCTGTAACCGCTCTTCCAGGTGTGCCCGCGCGCGAAAGATCAGCGAGCGCACACTTGATTCCGACCTGCCCAGCGTCCCTGCGATTTCGCCCACGCTCAAGTCCTCTACCGCGCCCAGCAGCAACACCGCACGCTCCTTCCCCGGCAAGCTTTCAAGCACTGCCAACACACGGCGCAACTCTGCCGCGGCAATCAACTGGCGGTCAGCCGGCAGATCGGCGGAAGCGATCATCGCTTCCGCATTCTCGTCCCACTGCGCCGGCGTGATGCGGCGCTTGCGGTCGAGCGCCAGGTTCCAGGTCACGCGCAGGAGCCACGCCCGCACCTCGCGCAATTGGGCGAGCTTGCCCCCCTGTTCCAGTGCGCGCACAAAGGCCTCTTGCACCATGTCTTCCGATTCCGCCAGCCGCCGCACCACCGAGAAAGCCACGCGGTACAGCAGACCGGCGTGGAGCGCCACCAACGCCGTGACGTCGACTTCGTCACGCGCTTCTTGTGCAACCAACCAGCCCAACCGTCCATCTCCGAGTACCAGCGCCATGTGTGCCTGCTGTTGGAATGACGGCCGGCTCTCCGTTCCGCTCGGAAATTTGTGCATCCGCTCGCCAAACGACCGGAGTCGGCAGCCCCAGCGACTCTTCGTTCGCAGAACGCACCTCCGTCCCGGACAGAAAGCAAACCCGTACAATCGGGGTGATGGTGTTTGCCCCAAACAAGCTCTTCGCGCGTCGTCGGTCCGCCTCTTTACCCTGTCTAGGAATGGCGCTCGGCTTGCTAATGTCCGTGCTTGCGTCGAACACGGCCAAGGCTTCCCCAAGGAGCCTGGCGGACGAGCCCGCCCCGCAGGTGCAACGTGCCCCGGCAACGCAGACCCGCCCGACTTCCGCACAAAGTTCACCTGCGCAGGTTCCTGCCCTCACACCAGCGCAGCAGGGACACGCGCTCAAGGTGCAGGAGCTTATCAAGCGCGCCGAGGCAAGCTACGCCTCCGGTGTGAACAACTACAACGGGGAGCGGCTTGACGCTGCGCGCACCGATTTCGATACCGCTGTCGATCTCATGCTTGCCTCGGGTATGGATCTGAAGAACGATCCGGAGCTTTCCGAAGAGTTCGAGCATCTGCTTGATCGCATCAACTCGCTTGAAAACCTCGCACTCAAGCAGGGCAACGGCTTCAGCCCGAAGATCGAAGAAGCGCCGATCGAAAACGCAACCGATATCACCTTTGCACCGAACCCCGAACTCGTCGCCCGCCTCACCAGTGAGCTCAGCACCGCTTCCGATTTACCGCTGGTCATCAACGATCAGGTTGCCGGTTATATCGGAGTTTTCTCCACTTCCAACAGCTTTCGCGCGCACATGTCCGCCTCCATGCAGCGCCTTGGCCGCTATCGCACGCTCATTCAAAACGTCCTCAAGGAAGAAGGCGTTCCGCAGGATCTCATCTACCTCGCTGTCGCGGAGTCCGGCTTTCAGCCGCAGGTAGTCAACTATAGAAGCGGTGCCGGTGGCATGTGGCAGTTCATGACCTATACAGGACCTGAGTACGGCCTCACGCGTAACGGCTACTTCGACTATCGCTTCGATCCGGAAAAGAGCTCGCGTGCCTATGCGCGCTACATGAAGAAACTCTACGCGCTCTTCAACGACTGGAATCTTGCGATGGCTGCCTACGATTGGGGCCCCGGCAACATTCAACGCGTTGTCAGCCGCTCCGGCTACGCTGATTATTGGGAGCTTTATCGGCGCAACATGATGCCTGCAGAAACACGTGCCTATGTGCCCAAAATCCTCGCAGCCGTCATCATGGCCAAAAACCCTGAAAAATACGGTCTGAATCGCCTTCCGCCCAGTCCGCCCGTGATCTACGACACCGTCACCGTCAGCAATGCGGTGAGCCTCAACCTCGTGGCCGATCTTACGGATTCGACCGTGTCGGAGCTTACCGTTCTGAACCCCGCGCTGCTGCGCCTTTCCACACCGCGCGATATCGACTTCGATCTGCATCTGCCGCCGGGCACCAAAGACACCTTCAGCACACGGCTTAAGGACATCCCTCAAGAGGATCGCAGCAGTTGGCGCTTCCATGTGGTCAAGACCGGCGAAACCCTGGAAGGCATCGCGGGCTCCTTCCACGCCAGCGCTGACTCGGTTGCAGCGTACAACGACGTGACTGCGGCCAAGCCGATCGAAGCCGGCGATGAGCTCGTCATTCCCATCGTCGCAAGCGGTGCACGGCAAGGGCAACAGCGTTACACCGTGCACCGCGGCGACACGCTGCTGACTGTCGCCGATCGTTTCGGGATCACCGTCGAGCAGTTGCACGAGTGGAACGCCGCGGCTGCCAACAGACTCACGCCGGGCCGCTCTTTGTATGTTGCAGAACCGGTACGGTTGGCGCCTTCCGCACGGGGTCGTTCGTCGCGTGGCTACGCACGGGGCCGTAACAGTTCTGCGGGCCGCGTGTCCCGCGCGTCGGCATCACGTCACACCGCAAAGGCCGCTGGTCCTTCGGGGTCGTCGGCCAAATCATCTGCACATCACGGCGGCTCTTCTTCCCACAAACACCATCGTTGAAGATTCGCACAGCGCCGCGCAAGAGAGGCTGAAGCGGTGAGTTGTTCACTCGCAACCTCTGTCCTTGCCGCTTCATCTTCTGCTTCGAAACGAGTTGGTTGTTCCCCCCGCGCATACCGCTTTCTGCATAAAAACAAGTTGCACCAAAAAGAGTGCTTGCTATTTATTCACCCGCAGCGTACATCTGTTCCTAATTCTTCGCGTGCGCAGGGACACTTGCGCTCGCAACAGAGGCAGGCAACACACAGTGCCGCAGCACAACGCAACCGCGGGCAAACACATATGGGTCACTGGAGACAACAACGATGTTCGACGATGAAGCGCTGAAGCTGCACGCACTGGCCGCGGATGGAGCGGAAGACGATGACGACGAGGACGAGGAAGAACTCGATCTAGATGCTGAAGACGAAGAAGACGACGAGGAGGAGCAAGAGTTCAGCGCGGATGAAGAACCCTCGCCCGCCGTTGAAGCACGTGATGAGATGACGCCTTCAAGGGCAAGCACACATCCGGAAGATGCCGAAATGTATGCCATGCCTTCCAATCCCGTTGGCATGTACGATCCCCCCGATCAGCTCTCGGAACTGCCCGAAAGGGATGAAGCTTTGCCGGATGCGGGAGCCGCTTTGAAAAGCGCTTCTGATGTGGATGGGGACAGCGAGGATCAAGATGACGAGGACCGTGGTGCGGACGAGAGGGACAACGATTTCGACGATGATGAGATCTTCGTAAAGACCTCTTCAAAAAAGGCTGCTGCGAAAAAGGCGCCGGGAAAAAAGGCACCCGGAAAAAAGGCACCGGGAAAAAAGACTGTGGGCGAAAAGACACCTGGGAAAAAAGCACCGGCAAAAAAGGAGCCCGCAAAAAAGACTCCAGGAAAAAAGACTCCAGGAAAAAAAGCTCCAGCAACGAAAGTTCCGGCAAAGAAATCACCAGGGAAGATTGCGGGGAGAGGAACGGCAGCGAAGGCTACCAAGAGTGTAGGCAAAGGTTCGCGCGCCACTTCCGCAAAGGCATTAGCTACCGTGCGCGGCAAAGGCGTTGCCTCCAGCAAAGCAGCAGGCAAAAAAGGCACCGGCAGTAAAAATTCAATTACGCGAGGTAAAACTTTGGCAACGAAGAAGGTAGCCACCACCAAGACTGCGGCGAAGAAAACTGCTGCGAAAACGACATCCGCAAAGACACCGGCAAAAAAATCGACGGCTACCAAGACTGCTGTCAAGAAAACCGTAGCCAAAAAAGCAGCAGCGCCCAAAACGGCCGCCACCAAAACCACCTCCAAGGCTGCAAGCAAAACCACAACCAAAGCCGCCTCGAAGAAAGCGGTTGCCAAAAAAACCGCAACAAGCAAGACACCGGCGAAGACCACTGCAAAGAAAGCTGCCAAGTAATCCGTAACAACACACGAAAGCCCCACCATAGCGGTGGGGCTTTCGTATGTCTCGCATCGGCTTCGCTCATTTCATGGATTGGATGGCAGCCAATACTTCGGTACTATGATTTGCGATGTCCTTCACCTGCCACACCTTCATGATCTTGCCTTCTGGAGAGATGAGGAAGGTGTCCCGCGTGGCATAGTTCGCACCCGCGTGGCTCATCAGCGGCACCCCATATTCATCCACGACCTTGTGGTCGGGGTCGGCAAGCATCTTGAAGGTGAAAGAGTCCTTGGTGCACCACGCTTTGTGGCTGTCGACCGTATCAAGCGACACGCCCAGCACCACAGCATGCGCAGCCTCGTACTTCGGCAGGTCGCGCTGGAAGTTATGCGCCTCCATCGAGCAGCCCGACGTCTGATCCTTCGGGTAAAAATACAGCACAACCCATTTGCCTTTGTAAGTGCTCAGGTTCACCGGCGACCCATCCTGCGAGGGCAAGGTGAAGTTCGGTGCGATTGTGCCCACGGGCGGCATGTCTGCCGCGAAAGCCTGCATGGGCAGGGCAAGCGACAAAGCCGCGAGGCCGGCGGAAGTAAGGGAAAGCGCGCGTCGAACGGACATCGGGAAGTCTCCTTCAAGCACGCACGCTATACCTTTGCGTGCGCTGTATCTGTCCTCCATCCTACGCTGTACTCAGGTGAGCGACGATGGCTAATCCTACCGTCATGCCACTATCAGTCGTTGCTGGAGACTTCAGCACATTCAGCGACGACAGAAATTCCTGCCGCTTCGGCTGCGCGCACCATGCCGTTCCGGTCGAACAGGAGCGTGCGGCCCGCCTCCACACATAGGCAAGTCGCTCCCGCGGCTTGCATGGCAACGATCGTCGGCACACCGACGACCGGCACGTCGAAACGCAAATCCTGCTTGGGCTTGGCGACCTTCACCACGGTGAGCCGCCGTGCCAGCGTGGTCGCCGGCTCATCCGCTCCGGCATCCAAGGAGCGCAGCAAAACCCCGGCGCGCGCAATCGTTGCATCCGTGCCTTCCATTGCTTCCACAGCGACACAGGCCCCCGCAGCAATCACCACGGTTTGCCCCAGATCAAAACCTGCGATGCCGCGCGCCACCAGCAACCCATACGCGATATCTTCCCGCTCGGCTGCATCCGGCGCCCGTACGGTGAGCACGCCCGCCGGCGCAAGCATGGGCTCCAGAAACGCCGTTGAGGAAAGCAATGTGATGCCCTCATCTTCGAGCACTTTGGCCACCGCACCAAGCAGCATGTCCGTATTGCGCGTGCGCAGGTTGAGCAGCAGTTTGGCAAGCCGCCAATCGGGCCGGATGCTCGAAAAGATCTGCTTGTGCCGCACCTGCCCGGCCATCACGGCCTCAGACACACCTTCGCGATGGAAGGTCTCAATCAGCCGCGAAAGCTCGCCGAGCGAAAGCCAGTACACGCGCACGCCGTCCGGATCACGTCGCGCACGTTCGTTCATTTCCAGGTCCGTTTCTTCTTCGATCGCGGCAACAACCACCCGCAGATCCTGCGCCCGTGCGGCCTCAAGCACGAGGAAGGGAAATCGGCCATTGCCGGCGATAAGACCGAGGGTGTTAAGCAACTTCGGAAAGGTCTGCAGGTGATGTTTTTGTGGCCAGCCGAATCAGGCCGTTCACCGTGATGTCCTCATCCACATCCGGCCAATGAATACCGTAGCCACGGCCGTTCACTTGCCACCGCTCGCGCAGTGCCGGAGCCGCTTCAGCTAATCGCGGAAAAAGGTTCACGGGAGTTGCAATCTCAAGCCCTCCGCTGAACCGCACGTTGATCACGTGCTCGTCAACTCTTACCTCTATAGGAATCAGATCGTTAACGACCTTCGAAGAATGCATGCCACGTCTCCAGCAGCAAGTCTAGGTGAAGAACGACTAAGCGTTCAATCTCTTTCAACTCACCCGAACGGAACTCCTCGTTCCAAACAAGCGCAATCGGCTCCAACCAAAACTTCGCTTCGTTTTCGGCCGCAATGATGTGAATATGGGGAGGTTCTTGTCTCTCATCTGCGTAAAAGAAAAATCGGTACGGTCCAACCCGAAGTGCAGTCGGCATTACTTAATCACGCCCCGCTCGCTTTTCGCAAGAAACTCCGCCAAATACGCCACTCGATCCCCGAACTCACCGCTCGCCACCTTGGCCCGGATCGCTTCCAGCGCCTGCGTTGTGTTCAGGTGCGACACCTGTAGCAGACGGTACGCCGCGCGCAACTGCTGTAACTCCGCGGGTGTAAATCCCCTGCGCTCCAACCCCACCTTGTTCAATCCAAAAGCGCGATTCTCCCGCCGCACACTGGTCAATGAATACGGCAGCACGTCCTGCGTGATCGTTGTGCCGCCGCCGATATAGGCATAACGTCCAATGGTGCAATGCTGGTGTACTGGATTGAGCGCGCCGACCACGGCATAGTCCTCCACCGTGACATGCCCTGCCAACGTCGCGCCGTTCGCAAGAATCACGCCGTCGCCGATCTGCGAGTCATGGCCGATGTGTGTGTACGCCATCAGCAGGCAATCGCGGCCGATGCGCGTCACGCCGCCACCCCCCACCGTTCCTCGCGATACCGTCACCGCCTCGCGAATCACGGTGCCCGCGCCGATCTCGCAGCCGGTCGGCTCGCCCCCATACTTCAGGTCTTGCGGGCTGATGCCCAACGCCGCGAACGGATGCACCACGACCCCTGCGCCCAGCCGCAGATGCCCGTCCAGCACCACATGGGAAATCAGCGAACATCTTTCTTCCAGCACCACATGGGGCCCTACCGTGCAAAATGGGCCGATGCGGCAACTGGCCGGTACCACTGCGCCTTCCGCAATCATTGCCAAGGGATGAATCTGACGATCTGGTCTATCTGATGGACCGACGGCTGCACTTGGTGTGTTCTCCATGCTTTTCCGCAAGCCTCGTCACTGCCCTGCCGCTGTGCTCGGTGAAGCAGCATTGCCCTGCCCCGCTTTGCGCGGCCGCGGTACCAGCATGCAGGTAATCACCGCCTCAGCAGCGATCTCACCTTCGACCGTGCACACCCCTTGCATCTTCACGACCCGCGAGCGCCAGTTCAACACTTGAACTTCGATGCGCAGCTGATCGCCCGGCACAATCTGCCGCCGAAAACTTGCCTTATCGATCCCGGTGAAGACCATCAGCTTGTTTTCACGATCGGGCACCTCGGTCAGCAGCAACGCACCGCCTGCTTGCGCCATCGCTTCAATCGTCATCACGCCCGGCATGATCGGGTAATCAGGAAAATGACCGGTAAACTGGGGTTCGTTCGCCGTGACATTCTTGATGGCGACAATCCGCTTTTTCGGCTCCATCTCCAACACACGGTCAATCAGCAGAAACGGATAGCGGTGCGGCAGAATCGCCATGATCTCTGTAATATTCAGCGTCTGTTTTGTCATCGCGGCGGTTTCGGCGACGGGGGGCGTCTCGATTGTGGCGCCGCTTGCAGTGTCATTCATAGCGTCGCCTAGAATACCACCGCAGTCCGGTGGTCGCCGGCGTACTCTTCACGCATCGGCCCTTACGTCAGGTGGCTCCTACAATCCAACGCGGTTCTCATCACCTTCTGAGCCCGATCGCCGCAATAGTCACTGTCATTCGGAAGGACTGTCCACGCCGTTACGCCTGTACTCGCATGTATGTCGTCCTTCCACGAAAATTTGACGCCTTTCTATGGATTCAGGCTTACGTCCAGGTGCTCGGCATACCAGGCAGCCAAGCGTTTCGGATCGCCTGATCGAAGAGAAACTCCGCCGATGTCCGTTACTTTCGCCGCTCTTTAGCCCTCTAGGCTCAGTGTTGTTACTTCTTTGTCAAAGGCCGGTCCGGATCAAAAAGATCCGCGGCCATCGGCAAGTGGTATTGCACCTTGGTTAGAAAACGCTGGCCCACCATATCGCCATTCCGATACCGCGTGATGGTTAGTGCGGTCATCACGCCTTCCACTCTCTGCCAATCATCGTAGCGTTCCACATCAAGGTCTAGATCCTTATAGAGCGGATTCCGCCATTGGAACGTACGGCTCCGCGGTAGGTGCGATGTTTGATCGAGGCCCAGCGTGATCCCGTCATTGTCCGCCGTTAGGATGCTTACCTTATCGACCAGGTGACGGTCGTCCATCTCCGTTCCCTCATACGTGACCAGCGTTCCCGGCCGCTTCATCCAATCGCGCACCACAACATCCAGCGAGTGCCGGCGACGACGCTCGAAGTCTTCCACGTCGATCTTCGGCAATTCCTTGCGCCCGTGATAATTCACCTCATAGCCGTTCTCCGGCGTCCACACTTCCGCGACATCACGCTTCGTTGTGGGGATGAACACGCCCTGTTTGGAGACAATCACCACGCGCTCTCCAAAGGGCTCCAGCCGCAGATACTCTTCGAACTGCGACTCGTACGGATTCGGTAATCCCTTGTAGAACGTCGCTCCCCGGCCTTCCAGCCGCTCCGTGTCACGGGCTAACCAGGCGTCGCCCCCCAGTGCAGCTACCATCGCATCCATCAACTTGCGGCCGCGCGCCGTTTCATCGCCGGGCGGGGCTGTTTGCGCGCTGGGCAGAGCCGAGGCTTGGGCTTCCAGCTTTGGCGCGGCACCCAGAGCCATGGCAACGGTAAGCCACACTGCGCTCCATCGTCCGACCCGTCCAACTTCGCTGCTCTTCGTCATCTCACGCTCATCTTCAATTCCACTTCGGTTCCACGCTGATCGTTTCGCAATGCCATGGGGCTCTCGCCATGGCGCCTTCCTCATTCATTCTTTCCTTATTGCCGCGGGAATCTACCCCAGCCTTTTGCGCTTATGCAAAGCCTTTCGCACCTACCCAACCAACACCGCGCCGCCATTTACATTCCAAATCTCGCCGGAAACAAACCCTGCCCAGGGCGAGCAAAGAAAGACAATGGGCCCGGCAATCTCTTCCGGCTCTGCGGCGCGACCCAGCGGAATCAGGCTCAACGCTTTCTTAGACGCGAGCGGGTCTGCCAGCGTACTTTCAGCCATCTCGGTACGGACCCACCCCGGGGCGATACAGTTGCACAGGATGCCCTGCGGCCCGAGTTCACTCGATAGGCTCTTCGTCAGGCTGAGCAACGCCCCCTTGCTGGCGGCATAGTCTGCATGGAAGGCCTCTCCTCGCTGGGCCGCCGTTGAAGCAATCAGCACGATGTGCCCCTTGATCTGCCTCGGTTTTGGCGCCACTCGCTCGCCGGTCTCACCTTCCCGGCGACCAGAGGTGGGTTCAGCCGTGCCTCCCTTACTCCGGAGCATGTGCCGTACGCCGGCGCGCACCAGGCCGAAGACACTGTGGAGATTGACCCCTACCGTTTCGTCCCATTGGGTATCGCTCATTGTGGCAACCGGTTGGTCATGCGGCGGCCAGATACCATGGTTGACGATCAGAATGTCCAGCTGCCCAAATACCGCGACCGCCGCTGCAATCAGCATCTCTCCTTGCGCGGCAGAGCACAGATCCTGCGGGATAGCCTGACAAAATGCCGCTCCCCCGCATTCGTCGACCAATGCGTGCGCCCGGCCGGCAGCAGACTTATAGCTGAACACCACACGGGCTCCCGCTTCGCGCAGAAGACGAACAGTCGCTGCGCCAATACCGCGCGAACCGCCTGTCACCAGTGCTACCTTCCCTTCAAGGGAAATCTTCATTTCCCTATCCTAAAGGCTTGCGTATGCGGTAGGTTCCGGCTCTCCCAGAGACCAACCTTCCGCATACGCGTTCACACCGAGGCGACCGGCTAGCTTACCTCTGGTGATCGTGGTCGCCATGGGAAGCTTCATATCCACCATGGAACCCTTCGTGGTGACCTTCACCATAGGGTCCGTGGAAGTCATTCCCATGGAAGTTCTGAAAATGGTCGGCCGGCTCACGGTAACCGCCATGCCCCGGATAGTCGCCGTGATAGCCATAGCGTGGGTCGTAGTCGTGGTTTACCGGACCATAGTAGCCACGGCCGCCGTGGTACCAGGGACCTGCTCCGATAAAGATGCCATTGGTGAACCATTGCGGGCCATAGTAGCCATAGGGCGCGCAATTGTAGGGGGCGTAGCCGTAGTAACCGTAAGGGCATACCGGCGCTGGGCCCCCGATGTTCACCCCAAACGTGACCTGCGCCTTTGCATGAACCGGCGCAGCCAACATAAACCCGACAGTAGCCACTCCCCCAAAAAGAACTTTCTTCAACGAGCCAATATGCATTGTGAACACCTCATCTGCTATGAAGGCGGTTTTTGTCTGAAAGTTGCGTATCCTTCCCTGCCACAAATGGGTCATTACGCTCGTGACCGGCTGGCTTGTGACCGTCGAGTGCGCTTTGGCGGCACCGGTTTTTTCAGCTGTGCCGCCTCCGGCCGTTCCCGCTTGCGTTCCACCTTTTTGCCGGCCGCTGCCCGACTCAGCGCCTGCACCTCACCGGTGGTCAGCTCACGAAACGCCCCCGGCGGCACGTCCAGCGTAAGCGCTCCATAAGCGATGCGCCGGATTTTCTCGACATGATGACCTATTTCCTCGAACATCTTTCGCAGCTGGCGGTTGCGGCCTTCCGTGAGCGTTAATTCAAACCATGGATTGTCACCACCGCGCACCTGCTCCACCTTTGCCGGCTGCGTCAGGATGCGATCACGGCGGCCGGACCTCACCTCGTCCAGCCTGCCACGGTCGATCATTACCCCGCGCCGCAACTGATCGAGGGCTTCGTCTGTGGGCTTGCCCGCGACCTTCACCAAATACGTCTTTTCTACCCCGGCACTCGCCTTCGAAAGCCGGTTGGCAAGCTCCCCATCATTGGTCATCAGTAGCAAACCTTCGCTTAGATAATCAAGACGACCAACGGGATAAAGCCGCGGCAAGCGCTTGTGCTCGCCCGTGACTTTTTTCTGCGACTCCTGCCCGAGCAGCTGCGATACCGTCGGCCGGCCTTCGGGATCGTCAAGCGTGGTTACGTAGCCGCGCGGTTTGTTCAGCATGTAATACCGCTGCGGCTCCGGGCCCGGCAGCAGCTTGCCATCCACGCGGATGTAATCGCGATGGGGGTCGGCGCGCGTGCCCAACTCAGTTACCACCTCGCCGTTCACCTGAACCCGGCCTTCAGTGATGATCGCCTCAGCAGCACGGCGGCTCGCAATCCCTGCTTGCGCGAGAATTTTCTGCAGGCGCTCGCCGCGGGCGGCCTCCTGGTCTTCCCGGGGAGTCTGCGTCTTTTGCGGAATCGTCATACCCAAGCTTCGCATGAGAAGCCCTCTTGCCTTCACGAAGAGCTGGCGCGCCCATGGGCAATCTTCGCAGGAACCAAGTTTTCGCCCACAAAAGCGAAAACACCTCGGGGTTACAGGCCCCGAGGTGATCTCGACGTGAAGGAGGTGAGGCTTGATGCGACCCTTGTGGGTTCGCTACAAGCGGTTTTCATTGCAGGTACCAGGAGAAGTCATTCTCTTCCTGCTAATGAAGGCTTGTGAGGTGCTGCTGCATTTGGTGCCGCTCTATAAAATCCAGCTAACCACAAGGCCTCTGCGCGGTCGCCACCGTGCAGGGGCTTTAACGTATGCACAGGTGACCGGTTCACCTATACATGACTTAAGCTTGTGCGAACCGCCACTGAAAGTCAACGGTACTATCGTGCACCCTCAGGGGCCTTGCCTACACCCGAAGTTGTTCAGGCCACACCTACGCCAAGCCCGTCGACTGTGCCTGCTCCTGCGCGTGGTAGCTCGACCGCACCAGCGGCCCGGACTCCACATGCCGGAAACCCCTCGCCAGCGCTTCATGCTTCAAGAACGCAAACTCCTCCGGTGTGTAGAACCGCGACATCGGCAGATGATCCCGCGAAGGCCTCAGGTATTGTCCTATGGTCAGGATGTCGACTTTGCGATCGGCCAAATCGCGAAAAACCCCGAGCAGCTCATGCATCTCCTCGCCCATGCCGACGATGATGCCAGTCTTCGTCACCAGCGGCCCCTGCGCATGCGTCGCTGAATCTTCCTTTGCGGCTTCGAGAAAGCGCAACGAACGCTCGTACCGCCCACCGGATTTCGCCACCCGGTACAGGCGCGGCACGGTTTCGATATTGTGGTTCAGGATTTCCGGCCGCGCGTCCACCACCATCCTTCGTGCCGCATCCACACCCTGAAAATCCGGCGTCAATACCTCCACCTGGCATCCGGGCGCCTGACGGCGTATCTCGCGGATCACATTCACAAAAGCAGCCGCCGCCCCCAGATTGTCGTCATCGCGATTCACACTGGTAATCACGGCATGCTTCAGCCCTAATGAAGCGACCGCAAAAGCCACACGCCCGGGCTCACCATGGTCGATGGGCTCCGGTCGGCCTTTGGGCACGGCGCAAAATCCGCAACGCCGCGTGCACAAATTGCCAAGCATCATGAAAGTCGCGGTTTTGCCGTTCCAGCACTCGCCGATATTGGGGCAGTGCGCACTTTCGCACACTGTATGCAATTTCAGATCGCGCGCAAGCTTTTTCAGCGCATGGAAGGTCTCGCCTCCCGGTGCCCGCGCCTTTAGCCATGCCGGTTTTGCGACCGGCTTGCGCGGAGAAAGGTCGATCTGCACGAGAGGCTCAGTGACAAGCGGCGCCATGGCTTCCATTGTAGCTTTATCTCGAAAGCCTCACCGGAGCCGCTCCCTCACCTCGGGCCGGCTGAGATACAGAAAAAAGCATAGCGCGAAAAGCCCCTGAATGACATAGGGTGCATGGTGCACACGATGAAAGCCGTAGAAATATCCTGCCGCCATCAGCAGACAGCCGGCCGTAGCGACTGCCCAACCCCAGCGGCGCAAGCGCAAAAGGCCGAAGACACCAAAGGTCATCAGCGTGCAGATACCCAGGATGGAATACTTGGCCGGACCCGCGCCGAAGGTATTGCGCAGGGCGGCAAAGACATTCATCAGCGCCAGGAGCAGAAGATACATCCCGATCATCGCCATGCCGGGCAGCATGCCGCGGGCTTCCCCCGCCGGCACCCCCGGCAGTCGACGGACGCCAAATGCGGTATCCGTCGCGGGGGCAGCATTTGGATCCACGAAGCGACTCGGATTGTTCGATTCTTCCGTCATATCTTCCTTCCGCACGGACGCCGCATTGTGTCATGTAGTGGACCGCGCCATCTCAACCCTGCAGACGGCTCCTACACCGTATGCAGGTAGGCCAGCAGCGCCGCCAGGCTTTCCGGATCGATATTGCCCTGTGCCGGCATCAGCCCGCGGCCGTGCAGGATGGTCGCCGTGACGCGCTCGTCATTGGCCGGCGCGCCTGAAGGCAGGTAGGGCTTTTGAAATACGCCCACCAGTGCCGGGCCGTTCTTCGCTTGATCGACTCGCTCATAGTGGCAAACAGCACAGCGCGCCTGGAACACCGCATGACCCTCGCTTTGCTGGGCGTTTAACTCGCCAATCGGCGTGGGCGGCGCAAGATGATGGCAGCCGGCGAGCAGCATAAGGGACGCAAGGCCGCACAACGCAGGGAAACGGTCAAGCCTCCTCACTTCGCCGCGTCCTTAAAGGTTTGTTCGGCAAGGAAATTTTGCACCTTGGCCTGATCGCGCAGAATTTCGAAGTAGGCGCTCTTCAGCAGCTGCGACCGGCTATCGTGGATTTGCTGGCGGATGGCCTGTTGCACGCGCGGATCATTCAGATCACGCTGCCCTGCCTGCGCCTTTTCGAGCAGCCGAAAGATAGCGTAGCCGCCGATTTTCTTAGGATCCGTCGGGTCAGGAAAGGGGATGATGTCCGTATCGCCACCCACCTTTAACGTGGAGATGGCCGCAAACAAAGCCGTGTTCGACCGCAGCTGCGACTCTGCAATCGAACCCATGTCACCGCCATTCGAAGCCGTTTGCGGGTTTTCCGAATAATTCATGGCCACGGTGCCGAAGTCGTCCCCCGCATCCAGTCGGTTCTTCAGTGCCTGAATCTTCTTGCGCGCGTCCGCGTCCGAGGCAGCCTTGGAGTTCTGCAGGTTGCCGGCGCTCGGTCCCGGGCTGGTCGTCACCACAATCTGGCCCAGGCTATAGCGGGTCTCCGGCAGGTTGAACTCGGCTTTGTGGGCGTTGTAATACGCGCTCACATCGGCGTCGGTTACCGTGATTTTGGAGTTGATCTCCTTGTTTAGCAGCTTGTTAAACGTGAGCGAACGCCGCAGGTCATGGCGCACATCCTCAAGCGTGTGGTTGGAGGCTTTTAGTCGCGCGTTGAACTGTTCTTCCGTGAACGGCGCCTTCATCTCCTGCAGCTTGGCATCCACCTCGGCATCGGTCGCAGTCAAGCCCAGCTTGGCGGCGCGCTGTTCAGCGATCTCTTCGTCAATCAATTCGCGCAGGATGTTCAGCTTTAACGAGCGCGACTGTTCCACCGTCGGCTGACCCTGCGGATTACTCTGCAACTGTGCGGCATAGCCCTTGTCCACCTCGGCCTGCGCAATGGCTTTGCCGTTCACCGTCGCGAGCACGCCGCTTTGCGCAGTCTTTTGGCAGCCGGCAAGCACCAGCGTGCTACTGAGCAAAAGAGCGGGTACGAAAACGGACTTGCGCATGGAGTAATCCCTGAGGTGATGCTTTGAATCGAGCTTGGCGGTACTCGGCATGTCCAGACGTGATCCGTGAGCTGCGCACATTTGCGCACGCACTTTCAATCTTTAGTCTAACGAAAACTGCCGCGGGCCGCAGAGTCCGCTGGTCGCGCCTGGCATCCACGCGGCGGGCAAACCTGAAAGGTCAGGCATCAGCTGCTTTCGCTTGCCCCGGCGCCTGCAGCAGAAAGCACAATCCCGCCCCCACCAGCGCCAGGGCCGCAATGGTATATAACCCGCCTGCAAAGCCATGGGTGAGGTCGCGCAACCGGCCCGTGAGAAATGGGCCGAGAAAGCCGCCGATTCCGCCCACCATGGTAATGATCGCGACACCACCGGCAGCTGCCTGACCGCCCAGCACCCGGGTCGGCAACGTCCAGAACGGACCCATGATGCTCCAATACCCCATGGCGGCCAGCGACAAAGCCGCGAGCGACATCCCGAAGCTGTGCGTGAGGCCTGCCCAGGTAAACCCGATTGCGCTCAAGATCAGACAACCCGCGATGTGCCCGCGTCGCTCCCCGGTGCGGTCGCTCGACCAGCCGATCAGTACCGTGAAGCATGCCGCCGCCACATACGGCAGCGTCGCGTAGCGCGCGATCTGGCTGGCAGCGCCCGCCGCCATCGCAGTGCCGGCCGCCCCGGCCCCAGTTCCCTGCACGCTATGGAGAATCAGCGGCATCCACAGATTGACCGTATACACCCCAATCTGATCGAGAAAGAAGATGCCCGCCAAGACCCACACCATCGGTGTGCGAAAGGCGTCGCCGAGCGAATGCCGCTCCGTCGCGCCACCGGCCTTGCGGTCCTTCTCAAGCTCCGCATCCAGCCACACCTTCTCGTCGGCTGTCAGCCAAGCGGCATCATCCGGCTTGTCTTTGAGCACAAAGAGCACGGAAATGCCCATCAGGAAGGTAGGAATTCCTTCCACTAGGAACAGCCATTGCCAGCCATGCAAACCGCTGCGGCCTTCAAGCTTCAAGAGTGCACTGGAGATGGGCGCGCCCACCACGCCCGCAATGGAGGTGGCGGTCATAAACTTCGCCACGGCGCGGGCCCGTTCGCGGGACGGAAACCAATACGTCAGGTACAGGATCATGCCCGGGAAAAAGCCGGCCTCCGCAACGCCGAGCAAAAAGCGCATCACCTCAAACGAGTGCCCGCCGCGCACAAACATCATCGCCGTCGCAATCAGACCCCACGAGATCATGATGCGCGCAATCCAATGCCGTGGACCGAACTTCGTCAGTGCCAGATTGCTTGGTAGATCGAACGACGACGAGCCGAGAAAGAACAGCCCCGCGCCCAGGCCATACACCGTGTCGCTAAGATGGAGGTCCCGTTTCATCTCCAATGCCGCAAAGCCCACGTTGACGCGATCAAGGTACGCGAGGATATACAGGAGGAAGATATATGGGATCAGCCGCCAGGCGATCTTTGAGAACACCTTGGCGCCGTCGACGGACGCGGCATTCGCTTGTGCGGACATTTGGAGATGGGATGCGGACGGGTGCGACGGGATGAAGAAAGTTTTTAGAGAGCCACCCTATGGCAAGAACGTCGGCGACGGTCGCTGGCTTGCGATTGTATTTATTGCGTTATGAATCTTTTCGCGCCATCCTGAGCGATGCTAGGCTATCGCAATGCGCAACCCACTCGCAAACGTCAACTGGTTCTCGACCAACCTAAGCCTCAAGCTTTTCTCCGTCGGTCTGTTCCTTATCACCGCGGTCGCTCTGTTTGTTCCGAGCACGCAGCGGTTCCTGCTCGGCGCTGCTTTTTTGTGGAGTGGCTTGCTGGCCATTCAAATTTTCAAACTCGGACCGCTGCCTGACGCCGAACCGGTGGACCGGAATCCGACTATTCAACTGCATCTTGAGTAACCGCCTCTAGCCGGTGTACGCAAAGTAGTGGTGGTTTGGCAGCAGGCGTCGGAGAATGCGCTGGCTTCAGCCCTATGCCAATGCCCCCAACTCCACCACGCGCACCGACGTGATCGCGTCCACCGCACGCAACTGCGCGAGTGCATCCGCCAGTGCGGCCTGCGAGGCACTGGCGACCCCATCCACCTGCACCACGGCCACCGCCCGCATACCCTGCCTGCTTCCTTTCGCGTTTTCGGCAGTAGGTTTGCGCCCCAGCGCAAAGTTGGCGATGTTCAGTCCCGCTTCACCCAGCAGCGTGCCGACACGCCCAATCACACCGGGCACATCGTTATTGCGCACCACCACCAACGTGCCCGCCAGCTCAGCCTCGATGTCGATGCCGTCATACCGCATCAGGCGCGGCGAACTGCCGTGCATCACCGTGCCTGTAACGGCCGAATCCCCCGCGGCCGTGTGCGCGATCAGGCGCAGGGTAGCGCCGGTGCCCCCAGGCACATGTTCGCGTTTGTTCTCATGCAGCCGGATGCCGCGTTCGCTCGCAACGGCCGCGGCGTTGATACGGTTTACGCCCTCCGACCCCGCCAGCAGCCCGGCAATGGCGGCGTTGCGCACCAGGTCGGTCTTCAACTGCGCCAGACGCCCGTTGAAATTCAGCGTCAAGCTTTCGACATTGCCTAATCCTTCGGTGCCCATCGCATGCGCGAGAAACTGCCCCAGCCGCGCCGCCATTTCGATATACGGCGACACCTCGGCATATTCTTCTTCGCTCAACGAAGCAACATTGACCGCATTTTGCACCACACCCAGCTTCAAATAATCGCGCACCTGATGAGCCAGCTGGATGCCGATCGCCTCCTGCGCCTCATCGGTCGATCCGGCCACGTGCGGGCTCAGCAAAACATTGGGGATCTCAAAATATGGCGAGTTCTTCAGCGGCTCTTCACGAAATACATCTAGCGCAGCCCCTGCAACCTGGCCGCTTTTGAGCGCCTCTACCAGCGCTTCATCGACAATCAACTCTCCCCGCGCACAATTCACAATGCGCATACCGGGCTTCATGATGGCGAGCGACATGCGATTGATCAAGCCCTCGGTCTGCGGCGTCAGGCCCACATGCAGGGAAAGATAATCACTTTCGCCGAAAATTTCTTCAATGGGCACCAGGGTCACATCGTTTTCGCGCGCAATCATTGGGGCGACAAAAGGGTCATACCCAAGCAGCGTCATGCCAAAGGCCCGAGCACGCCGTGCAACCTCGAGCCCAATGCGTCCTAGGCCCACAATGCCCAGCGTTTTGCCGCGCAACTCCGTACCCTGCAGGGTCTTTTTATCCCACTTGCCTTCGTGCATGCCGGCATTTGCACGCGGGATGGCCCGTGCCATGGCAATCATCAGCCCAAGCGTCAACTCGGCCACAGCGACGGCGTTTGCGCCGGGCGTGTTCATCACGACGATGCCGCGCCGCGTTGCTTCCACCGTATCGATGTTGTCCACGCCAACACCGGCACGGCCGATCAGCCGAAGCTTCGGAGCCTGTGCCAGCAATGCGGCATCGGCCTGCACGGCGGATCGCACGATAAGCGCATCGGCATCGGCCAACGCTGCGGGCAAACCGCCCATGGGTATTTGGTCGGCTGTGACGACCTCCCATCCAGGCTCCCCCTTTAGAAGGGCGAGCGTGGCGGGCGAGACTTTCTCAGCAAGGACGATCTTCACAGCGAACTCCAGGCGCAAGCATGCGGACATTCAGTGTAGCCGCAGGTGCTTCCTGTAGCTTCAGGCGCTGTCTTTTCCCCGTTCATGCTTAGGGGTATAGCCGTTGCTTATGCCAGCCGCTTTCTTCGCAGGTGAAAACGAAGCGGTCGTGCAAGCGGTCGGGCCCATCAATCCAGAACTCGATCTCCTGAACATGCAACAGGTACCCCCGCCAAAAGGATGGGCGTGGCACCTCGCCTTCCGGGTGCTCGGCAGTGAAGGCGGCAACCTCGCTTTCAAGCACCTCACGGCTCGCCAAGGGCCGGCTTTGCGCAGAAACCGCGGCCCCGATCTGGCTCCGGCGCGACCGGCTATGGAAGTAGGTGTTGGTCTCTTCACCCCGCAATTCACTCACCGGACCGGACACCCGCACCTGCCGCCGCAGCGACTTCCAATGCATGCAAAGCGCCGCATGCGGGTTCTCGCCCAGATCGTTCCCTTTCCGGCTTTCCGCATTCGTGAAGAAGCGGAAGCCGTGCGCATCCACGCCCTTCACCAGCACCATGCGCACACTGGGGATGCCCCCTGGAGTTGCGGTCGCCAGTGCGGCTGCGTTCGGATCGTTGGGCTCGCTATGTTCGGCTTCGTTCATCCAGCGTTGAAAAAGTACGAAGGGGTCGTCGCCTTGCAGTTCGGGTCGTTCTTCCATATAGGTCTTGATGTTGCCGGTGAGTTCCGCGCCCAAGGCGGACGATACCCGTTTTGCTTATAGCAAAACGGCCTTTGCCGCAGGATCGCAGAAGAGCGGAGCTTCTCGCCCCGGCAACGAGCACCCTACACCCAGTCTGCTTTAACGTCCGCCAGACCCGCCAGAGTTTGCGGCCGGCGCCGCCACCGGCACAGGCGCCACATAGGGCGGGGGCGGCTGCACGCCGGCTACCTTCAATGCCTGATCGATAATGCCAAACAGGAAGGCAGGCGAAACCGCACCGTCGATCTTGTCGCCATTGATGAACAACACCGGCGTTGAAGTCAGTTCGAGCTTGGAGGCCTGCTCGCGCGACGCTTTCACGGCCGTCGCATCCTGCTTTGCAAGGCAAGCGTTCAACTGCGTCATATCGATCTTGCGCCCTTGCGCCTGATCGCGGGTAATCGCATCAAGTTGCTCGCTGGCACGGGCGAGGGTCTTCTCGGCCTTGGCATCCTTCGGATCGGCTCCGATCTCCCCGGCATGCGCGTGCACGTAATCCACCGCAGACCAGTAAGCAGGAGCGGACTGCGCGCCCAAGCAATTCACATCCACCGCCGCGCGCAGCGCCCAGGGATGGATCTCTTCAAGCGGATAGTCTTTATACACAAAGCGGACCTTGTCGCCATAGCGCTCGGTCAGCGCCGGAAAAACAGCCGCATGCAAACGAGCGCAGTAGGGGCACTCCAGATCATCGAAGCCGACAATCTCCACGGGTGCGGTTTCCGGTCCGCCGCGCGCGGGACGACCGGCACCGGAAACCAGCGTTTTGGGGTCGGCGGAGATGTCAAACTTGCTCAGCTGTGCCAATGTTTTGCCGTCGCGCGAAAGCAGAAACAGGATCGGCCGCGAGGTGCGGCCCTCGTTGACCACCGTTACGGTAACGGTGTCATAGCCGGCAAACTCCGAGGGCGTGCGCCCGCCGACATTGACGGCCGACTCCGGCGGCAGGTTCGCCTTTTGCCGCAATGTCACCTCAACGCGTCGCGCGAGTTCCGGGGAAAGCGGTGTTCCCGTCGGCACTGCAACAGCAGCGGCTGATCCGGTACCGGGCGCGGGCTGCTGTGCATGGCAACCGAACGGCGTGAGAGCGGAGGCGAGGAGAATGAGCGAGGCAAAACGCGTGAAAACCACAGAGCTATTATCGCAGAGCCACATATCGCAGAGCCACACATTGGCCGGATGTTGTCCGCTGCAAACTCAGGCTATGATTGCATGGTATGGCCAACGTACACATTTCCGAGGCGGAAGCTGTTCGTGACTTTGCTGGGGTTCTAGCCCGTGTTCGCGCCGGCGAGGAGATTGTGATCGATCACAACAATGCAGCAGCTGTTGTGGTGCGGTCAGCCGAACTGCCGCGGCGATCGATCGAGGACTCGATTGCGCGAGCCGAAGCTTACTCCCGCGAGTTGGGTTATTCGCCCGTTATGGATACCGAGTTTGCCGCAGATCTGGAAGAAGTCCTCAAAAGTCGCAAACCTCGCGTTTCGGCCTGGGACTAGTCCTTGGATTTCATTGTCGACACCTCTGTATTGATCACGAGCGAGCGTAGGGGTGAAGCGGTTGAGGATCTGTTGCGCCGCACCCGTTTACTACTATGGGGTAGTAGATATTGCTCTCTCAGCCGTTAGCGTCACCGAGCTCACGCACGGCGTCTATCGAGCCCGATCTGATGTTGATCGTGCCAGGCGAGAGTTCTTTACGAAAGCTGTATTTCGCAGCCTGATCGTGCATCCCCTTACATTTGAGATAGCTCAGATCGCAGGCCGCATCGAAGGCGAGCAGGCTGCAGTAGGTAATGTGATCCCGTTCGAGGACCTCATCATCGGCACAACGGCTTTGCACCTTGGGTATCATCTGCTCACTTTCAATCTTCGACATTTTCAGCGCGTTCCGGGTTTGACAGTGATTGCTGCATTGTAAAAATCTGAAAGCGGTTTGCTGTCCCTGCAAACATGCATCTCGACAGCTCCATCAAAACAGCCGTTCCGCCCGCCGGATGTTTCCCGCGCTGCCGATGTTGGCCAGCGTGAAATTGAAGCGGTAGGAGTTCTCGTTACGCACGGTGCCGAGATTGAATTTGCGGTATTCCACCGCCAGCCCGCAGCAGTTCCAGTTGTAGCTGGTCTGCAGCGCCCCATACTGCACCGTTCCCTGCAGGGCATCGAGTCCCACATTCGCCGCCGTCGAAAGCCCGGGACGCGAGGGCACACCATACCCGAGCAGCACGCGTAGCTGCGAGAAGTTCGACACCGGCGAGGTGACCAGCGAGGCATTCGCGTTGGTATCCAGCACCTCGGTCGCGAAGCGCCCCGGGGCGTTCAGCCGCGCGTAAGACAAGCCGCCGAAGATCGGTCCCTCATGCGCGTCCAAAAACACATTGGAACTGGTGAACTTCCCTGCACCCGTATCAAGATCGAAGTCCCATTCCACATCCGTGTGCCCGGAGGTGCGCACCCGCAGGCGAGAGATCAGCGGCGAGATGTTGCGCGGCTCGGTAAGGAAGGCAATGCCCGAAAGCGACAGCGTCGATTCGAAGAGGTTGCGACGACCGGTCAGCACGGCGTGGCCGAAGGTTGGATCGAAGAAGTACCGCTGGGTCAGCCGCCAGCTCAGCAAGGGCTGCTGTGCCGTGGGCGTGGCGGAGGTGCAGCGCTGGGCGTGGCGTGCATGCGTTTGCAACGGGGTATCCGGCGCAGCGGCTGAGGCTAGCGGGATGCCATTCGCGTCAGTGGAGTCGGCCGGCCCGGGAGTGAGGACATCGGGCACGGGCTCCTCCGCCGCTGTAGCGGCACTTTCCGTGGCACCACCGGCGACGGTCGGCCCAACGCCTTCCGGTTCAGCACCCTGCGTGCCCGCTCTTTGCTCAACCGTGGGGCATCCCAGTGGAATAAGCGCCGGTTTCGAGGGCTTTGGCCGGAAATACAAATGCTGTGTCAACCCATATTCCAGCTGATCCGTATCGCTTACCAGATCGTTCTCGTCGAACCGGAGGACATTGAGGAAGTTATTGACCCCGCGTACTTCGCGGTAGGTCATTTCGGGCTCGATCGTGTGGCGCACCTCGGTGCCGAACAAAGCCTGTAGCCGCGCCGGCACGGCGAAACTGCGCTGAAGCGCCGGGGGCCGGATCGCCGCTTCCAGCTCAACATCCGCGCGGTTCAACGATTGCGACAGTTCGGTAGGGGGCGTTCCTGGAATTGCCTGCACGCTGCGCGACCGCGAATACACCGTTTCCCGCGCGGCGATGCTCGCGCGCAGACTCCAGCCGTCAAAGTGCAGCGGCAGGCTGAGCTCGGGCCGCAAATCGAAGCGCTCTGTGATGCCGGAGCTCGTGAAGTTCGGCTGCGCCCGCTTCAACCCCGCGGCGGAAGCGTTCAGCGTCCAACGGAAGGGCGTGCCGGCCAACGGCCGATCCACGCCGTCGAGGTCCAGCGAGGGTACATGCAGAATGTGCACCTGCTGCCCGGGAGTGGCGTTGATCGCCACCCGTTTCAGCCCCTGGTAGCGGTCCACGCGGCCATCCGCCGACCAGCCGTCGCTTTGGTGCGTGATGAAGGCGAGGGAGGTAATATCCGACGACACGGCCTGGTTGAAGTTCTCCGTAAAAGCTTCGCGAAAGGCGTAGGAGCTCAGATACTCCCCATCGCCCACCAGACGCGTGTTGGGTGTAAGCTGCCGGCGAAAGGCCGCCGAAAGGTCTTCACCACCCTGGTTGACATAAACGCCGTTATTGGCTGTGTAGCCGCGGTCCTGCAGCGCAGATATATGCCCCGTGATGAAATCCAGCCCAGCCCCGCGATAGCGAAACGTGCCGGATTCCGAATAGCCGCGAAGCGAGTAATAAATCAGCCCGGCTGCCAGGTCCGCCGACCGGCCCAGTGCAAAATAGGCCTGCTCGCCGATCGTGATGCCCTTTGTGCTCGAATCGCCCAGCACCGGAATCAACAGACCGGACTCGCGTTGCCCGGCCGTTACCGGTGCGGTCAGGTAGGGCAGAAACAGAACGGGCGCTCCCAGCAGGCGAAAGGTCGAGTAAGTCGCATGCACGCGGCCGTTATCTACAGCCAACCGTTGGGAGGTAAATAGCCAGTCGGGTCGCGGCAACAGGCACGAGGTCACCGTTCCATCGACGATTGTGTACTGGCTCGGGCCGGTCTTTTCCACAATGCGTCCCGCAAACAGGAACGGATTGCTGCTTTCAAGACCCATGCGCGCAGCTCCTGTCCCCGCCGCCCCACTTTGCGCATTGTGCAATCCCACGGAGCCAGTGGCGTCGAAGAAGCGTCCGGTGCCGGTACGCAGGTTATAGGTTCCGTGTGAGGCTTCGATATATTCGTCATTGTCCCCGCCGGTCAAGCGCAGATGGCCGGTCGCGGTTACCTCCTGCGTTTCCCGATTCAGCTCCATGGAATCGGCACGGATTTCGTGGTTGCGAAAATGGATCTCGACGTCGCCGGAGAGCAAATCCAGCGACCCATGCTGCGAAAGAAGATCGCTATCCTCGGAAATGTGTTCGGCGTTGGGTGGGGGAAGTGGAACGGCAAAGGGAACGGTGCTTAAATCAGGAAACGCACTATGTTTCTCGCCGAAATTCTGGGACGGAGCTCCGCCTGTGAGCGGCGGGGGTGTCGGCGTCGTTACTCCCTGTGCAACTAGTGGTGGATGCGTTGCGAGAATGGGGATGGTACTTATGAACCACAGGAGAAATCGGATTCGTCGGGTCAATTGACTCAGACGAATCGGACGGGTGCTGGACGGCGGCCGCTTGCAGGGGAAATCCCTTCGCAGGTTTGAGTAGATGGGTACGCCGCCGTTCAAGAATCTAAGCACAGATGCAAGCTTAGACGAAGCAGACCTGCGGAGCACTTCCGCCGGGTTGCCGGCTGGGAGACTGCAGCAGCGGTACGCAAAGGAGTGTTGGGTGAGCATGAGTGTTGCCGTGGAGATGGAAGAGCAGGAAACAGTCGCCTGGCAGGCGACCGGAACCGACGGTGCAGCGAACCTGAAGCAGGTCGCGGCCGAGCGGCTGGCGGCGCACCGCCACCGTCGCGCGTCTGTGGCTGCCCGGGAAGCGGAGCAGGAAACCCGCAGCCGGCAGCTGCGCGAAGCCGCGCGCCAGGCCCAGCGCGACGACCAGCGCCGCGGCGCTTCCGCCGTGCGCGACACTGTGAAAGCCCGCTATGAACGCCGCGAAAGCTACCGCGAGTTCCTGGCCGCTGAGGCCGAGCGCGCCATCGAACAGGCGCAGGCCGAAGCCGACGTCGCAGCCAGGAGCGCCCGCGCCGTGACCGAAGCGCAGATGCAGCTGCTCGAAGAGCTGGAACAGCTGAACCGGCCTGACCCCGGCCCGCGCGAGGTCGCCTTTGCGCACATGGCGGCGGAGGCGCGTGGCGAGTTGGCTCATGCGCTAGCCGACATCGTCCTCGGCGCCAAGGAGCTCATGGCCGAGCCGTCGCTGCGGGTGGTCGAAAGCGCCGCTCCACCGGAGGCGTCCTATCCGCTCCCGGAGCCGGAAGCGGCCCTGCGTGAAGTCTCGTCCGGCGGTCTCACCGTTCGTCTCTTTGAGGACATGCCGACGGCTCCGCCGCGCCTCACCGAACTCAACGCTCACCATGGCGCCCACCATGGCACCCAGACCGGCAGCTCGGCACGCTTTATCGACTTTGCCGACGCCGAAGTGGCTGACACGCTCCATGCCCTCGAGCAAGAAATCGACTTCCGCCGCGACCCCGACTTTCCGGAGACGGTCGCTGTCGAAACGCGTGGTATTCCGGGCAATTTGCTTGAATTTCCCCGCGAGCTGGTCGCACCCCGCCGTGCCCGGCCGCGTTTGGCCGAAGGCCCCCTGCGTGGGGAAGGCGAGCCGCAACTGCGCATCTTTGAGGTCGATGCGCTCCAGGACGATCCGGAGCCGGAAGCCATCGATGTGCAGATTGTCCCCGAATGGCAAAGCATGATGCTGGAAAGCGCCACGGTCGAAGAGGTACTGCCCCCGGTGCAGGCGCAATTGCAGATTACCGTTCCGCCACAGACCGCGCCGCTCGAGCGCCGCTTCATGTCGGCGACGGTCGATGCCTCGCTGATTGTTGCGGGCTGGTTCTGCGCCCTGGGCGTGGTGGCCGAAATCTGCGGCCCTGCCCTGCGCTCGCTTTCCTTGCCGATGCTAGGAGGCTCCGCACTCGCCTCGCTGGGCTTGTGCGCTGTGCTCTTCCAGGTGCTGTTCTTTTCGCTTTCCGAAAGCACACCGGGCATGCGTTGGGCGCGCATCGGGCTATGCACGTTCGGCGACGGCAACCCCAGCCGCCGCGCGATGCGCCGTCGCATCTTTTCCACGTTGCTGGCGACCTGCCCGCTTGGGCTCGGGCTTGCCTGGGTGTGGATGGACGACGACCGCATGGGATGGCATGACCGCATGAGCCGCATGTACCAACGCGCGTATTAAACGATCGCCCTGCGCAGGATTCAACCCTCCGCGCAAATGCAAAGGAATCGCCGCAGGCCTTCACAGGACCAACGAAGGCCTGCAAACGAACCATCTTCCCTGCTTCTCCCTACGATAAAATAGCGAGGGAGAGTACGCGATGGCGTCCGCACGTTCCCGGCTTGCAGGCTTGGCTTTTGGAAGCACCGCTCTCGTTCTTCTGCTGGTGGCGCCCGCAGCCAAAAAGCCTGTGCTCGCGGCTCCGCAAGGGGCACCGGCCCCAAATACCCCTGAGTTTTACACCGCTCGCGTTCAGCCCATCTTTCAAGCCAACTGCAATCGATGCCATGCAGGCCTGAATCATCGCGGCGGCCTGCAAATGGACACGCAGGCAGGCTTGCTGCACGGCGGCCACCATGGCCCGGCACTCGTGCCCGGTCATCCCGAGCAGTCGCTGCTGATCAAGCTCATCCGGCACGAAGGCCCCGCGGATGATCCCATGCCCATGCCGCCGAAGAACAAGCTTTCCGATGCCGATATCGCCACGGTCGAACAATGGGTGCGCGCCGGGGCCGTGATGCCACCCGACAATCTGGCAAATCGCTAAAAGCAGAGTCCCTCAGACCACAAACCAAACAGTCCGGCCCAACAAAGCGTCGGTGAACCCCGTGCGCCACTTCTGTTTCCCGTTTGGGTTCAGTACTCTGAGGGGGCTCTGGTGGCTTTGCGGCCTCCAAACATATCCATGACCGATCGTCAGCGCCACTGCGAGCGCCCATGCCAGCGCCGCCTGCTCTGCGCCCTCCGTAGCTCGCTGCGCGCCTTCTCTCGCCCGCTGCGCGCCCCCTCTCGCCCGCTGCGCGCCTTGGCGCCCTTGCTCTGGGCGGTGTGGGCATCGCTTGTCCTGTGCCTTGCGAAACCCGTTGTCGCGGCGACGCGCTCGCATACCCACCGTAGCGCCGTCACAGCCCTGCCACCGGCAAGCTTTGTGGCGAGCAGCAACAGCCATATAGCCAAGCACCGCAAAGCCGGTACGCATGCAGCGACACCCCATTCCGCCAAAGCCGCCACCGGCACGGCGGGCCAGCGCCATGGTGAGGCAACGCACAGTGGAAAGCCCGGCAAAAACCGCCGCGGTCGCATTCATGAGCCGGAGCCGGACGACCTCGTTCCCATGCTGCGCACTGGGCGCCATGAACGCTCCCATATCCCGCGTCACGACCGGTTTTCTGCGATGAACACCCCGCATGGGAATGACCTGCCGGTTCGTGTGCACCGTGGCGTGCATGGCAATCAGGATTTTGCTGTTGCCGCATCCTTGTCTGGGGCGCATAACCATTCAAGTCGCGACCACCCCTACGCCCCGACGCACCGCTCCTCGCGAGAAACGGACGATGGCATGCGCACGGAGATCGCCGCCAGATCTGCCGGTAAAACATCCACCGCGGGCGAGACCTATGCCGAAGGCGTCGCGCACCCGGACGACGACGAACGCTTGCCGCATCAGGCACTTTCCCCGGCTGTTGCGATCGGCACAGCCGAGGTAATGGCTGCACCCGTCATACGCCCCCATTCCACGAGCGCCCCCTCGCAGCCGCAAATTGTTTCCGGCTTCGGGGGCGAGCTCGCCGTGGCCCCTGCAAACACTCCTGATCGTGCCGGGGACCACACCGACAGTCGCCCCGGGGGCACCCGTCGGCGCAATCATCCCATCGGTGCTTCGGCACTGGCTGAAGCCGCGCCTCCCGTATCGCTTGAAGAGCGCGATGCAATCACCGAGGCTGCGGTGAGCCCCGCCGTTTTACCTGAGCTTTACGACCGCAATGGCCGTTTGGTGATGCCCGCGCCGCTCAAAGGATCGCGCGAGGTATTGCTGCACCAAAACACCATGGCCAATAGCGACGGTCTGGAGCGCCTGCAGGATGACACGGATCTCGACCGCTTGCGTACCGCGCGTCTGCTGGTCAATTTCCCGGCGAGCCAAAGCCTTCACATCAACGAAGACCTGCCCTACAACCGGCGTTGTGCGCGCCCCTGGACTGTGCTCTTCGCTACCGACATCGGCCGCGATTTTTTTGGCCGCTTCCATGAACCGATTTACCTGACCTCTGCCGTTCGCACGGTCACTTACCAGACACGGCTACAGCGCGTGAACGGCAACGCCGCGGCGACAGACGGTGATCTGGCCTCGCCCCATCTCACCGGCCAGGCCATCGACCTTGCCAAGCGCGGCATGAGTTCTGCCCAACTTGCGTGGATGCGTGCTTATCTGTTGCCGCTTATGCAGGCCGGTAAGATCGATGTCGAAGAAGAGTTCCATCAGGCCTGCTTCCACATCAGCGTGTACCGCCAATACGCTGCCCCTCGGCGCGCGGCACATGAGCTAGCCCAGTTGAGCGGCTCCGCCACGCGCACGGCAATTCCTACATCCGACGCTACCGAATCGCCAGACATCCCATGACCCAGTAGATTTATGATCGAGG
>CAXTNA010000005.1:0-32617 GCA_964245535.1 uncultured Acidobacteriaceae bacterium
CGCACCAGAAGGCGAACTATTTTCAACCGGTGCAGCCAGATGAGCATGCGGTCGAAGTGCCGGTGTACGATGCCGCGGCCAGCGTCGACGGGGTGCATACCGGGGTGGAAGAGCTTCACGTTGAAGCCAGTGCAACGGAGTTGCACGTTGTGGAAGTGCTGCAGGTAAAGAACGACTCCAGCCCGCAACGCACGCAGTTCGGTCCGAAGGGCTATGAATTTTACCTGCCCAAAGGCGCTCTGCTCGGTCGTACCGGCGCTATCACCCAGGGCGGCATGCCGGTGCAAACCCCTGCGGTGCCGCTGGGCGATCCCGGCCATTTCACCTTTTTGTTTCCGATTCGGCCCGGCGAAACGCAGTTCGGCATTGCCTACACGCTGCCCTACACCGGCAAATACACCTTCACCCCGCAAATCTCGAGCCCTGTAGGAACCTTTGCGGTTTTGCTGCCGACCAGCATGACCCTTGTGCCAGGGACAGGAACACAGCTGAGCGCCCAGGGAACGAAACCCGGAACCCAAACCTTTTTGGCACAAAATCTCGGTGCCGGTCAGCCTGCGGAGTTCACGGTTAGCGGAACGGGCACGCTGCCCGAGCCCGCGGGTAACGATAGCACCGGAGCCGGCCAGGGAGCAGGCCCAAACAGCAACACGGCCAATAGCGGCAGCAACCGCGACGCGGCTGCGCCGAACGTAAGCAATTCCGACCTGGCCGGCGGCCGTGGGCTCAACAACCCGCTCGATGAAAATGGCGATCGCGATCCTTGGGCCAAGTACAAATGGTGGATTCTTGCGGGTTTGGCCTTGCTCCTCGCTGGAGCTGCCGGTGTTTTGCTGCGCAAACCCGCGGGCACGGCTGCACCGTCGCCGATAACACCGCCTGCAACAGGCGGCCCATGGCCTCCGACGCAGGGCGGATCACTGGCAGTTCCAGCGCCCGCTCTGCATCCCGTTCACCCCCATGACGGTCTGCTTGGCGCTTTACGTGATGAGCTGTTCACGCTGGAAACCGAGCGCCTACAGCGCCGCATTCCCGAAACGGAGTATCGTGAAGCTCGTGCTGCCGTGGAACTCATCCTCAGCCGCGCGCTGGATCGTGCGGCGGGCCGCCAACCTTACGTTCCGGAGCAGATCGGGGAACAGCCGACGCCACAAGGTGCCATCGCTCCCACACCGAAGCACGAGGGAGCGGACCGGAACGCAGAACCCGCGCTCACCGGCTCAAACAAGGCATGAGAACGGCTTTCCGCATCCTTCGCCTGATCCCGCTTTCCATCTGGGTGGGAGCGATCGTCTTTTTCGTTCTGGTTGCGCAGGTTGCTTTTAAGGTGATGCCCAACGCGCATCAGGCCGGCGCCATCGTGCGGGGCAGCCTTTTATCGTTGCACCGTCTTGGGCTGCTCGCCGGCGTGCTTTACCTGTTCTTCACGCTGGCGTTATTAGCCGCACAGCATGACTCCCATCCTGCACGTGCGATCGAGATCGTTTTGGTTGTTGCCATGATGGCGCTCACGTTGTATCTTCAGCAATCCGTTTTGCCCCACATGGAAACAGACCGCTTGACCCTCGGTGGCGAGGTCGACACCGCCCCCGTCGACACGCCCGCCCGGATACATTTCGAGCGCCTGCACCGGTTGTCCGAGCGAGTGGAAGGCGTGGTGTTACTGGAAGGCTTGCTGCTGCTCTGCCTTGCGCCGGTACAGGGCCGCGACACGGCTGATCGATTCGCTTAGGTGCCCTCTACTAAAGAGAAACAGCAAAGCAGATCCCTTTGCCATGCTACGGGATGACAACAAAAAGCACTGCAAAAGCCCTACTTTTGTCATCCCGTAGCGAAGCGAAGGGATCTGCTTTTTCGTGGTTATCACCTATTCCACAGGCAGCTTCGCCCGATACCCATCGCGTGCCACAATCGAGTACTTCAATGACTTCCCTTTTTCATCCTGCATCTTCAGCGGTTTGCCTTCGTTGTCGACCAGATACACCTTCACCTTGCGGTAGCTCCCATCATTCTTGGGATTCGTCGGTCGATACGTCAGCACATATTTGTTACGAATGGATTCGTTGATCCGCGAGAAGATGTCCGGCAGTTCACCCTGAAAGACCGGCTGGAAGCTTAGCCCTCCCGTCATCTGGGCAAACGTACGCATCTCGTTGTCGGCTTGCAGATAGTCCATGTGCCGCGGACCAGAGCCATTGCTCATCTCACGCACAAAGCCGCCGGTGCTGATCGTGAAAATTGTGGTGTTCTGACTGGCCTTGACCTTCGTCAGCATCTGGTCGAGCGTGAGCCGAGACATCGTGTCGAGGCCGCTGGAGATAAGGATGATGTACTTCTGGCCGTCCACCCGGCTCAGGCGGTCAAGCGTCTCATATAGGGCATCGAACTCGTTTGTCTCATGCCAGGTGGGAATCACCAAGCTGCGGATCGACTGCGCAATCGTATCTTTGTTGTTGGTGAAGTCGCACAGGATATGCGTGCGGATGTCGTATGTTTCAACGGCGACATAGTCGTTCGGCTGCAGCGTCCGGAAGAAGGCTACCGAGGCGTTCTGCATATCGTTGATGAGGTAGTACGAGTTCGCTGCAAACTCCAGCAACATTACAGCGGTGATCGGCGTCTTTGTCAGCCGGACATCCTGCACCCGTTGTTCCACGCCGTCTTCCACCACAAGGAAGTTGTCAGGTTTCAACCCAGGGACAAACTGGTGCGTTTTATCGAGCAGCACGCCGACATCGAGATTGACGATTGGCACATCCACCCGCATGGAATAAATTGCGCCATTCGGATTGTTGATTTTTTCTGCCGCGGGAGCGGGCGGCGGAGCAGGCTCGTCCTTCTTTTTCGGCAGAACGATGCCGCTGTTGTCCGTGGCCGGCCCGCTATCATCGCTCGTGGCGGGCGGTTTCTCTGTCGGCTTCGGTGCCGGTGTCTGCTGCGCGACCATTGTGCCGGTCAGCAGGACTGCCAAAGCGGCCATCGCAAGGTGTAGACCCGTTTTCATGAACAAAACTCCATCCGGACCGCACGGGAATATGGGGTGCCCGGGAACCCTTCTTATAGACGACGGACGGGGCCATTCGGTTCCCATCGCCACTCACCCCCGCCGCCGCTTTACGATGGTGAACGTGCGCTTTGAGCTTTTTATTGCCATCCGCTATCTGCGAGCGCGGCGTCGGCAGGCCGTGGTCGGGCTCATCACCGGCATCTCCGTGTTGGGTGTGGCCGCCGGGGTAGCGGCGCTTATCGTGGCGCTGGCGATCACAAACGGCATGCGCCGCGACCTGCAGGACCGCTTGGTCGGCGCCACCGCACAGGTGCAGTTGCTGCGCGTCAGCGGCGATGGCATTGTGCATTGGCGATCCCTGCTGTTGCAGCTGGCCCAAGTGCCGCATGTGGCCGCGGTCGCGCCGGGGCTGTATGGCCAGGTACTTATCTCGAGGGGTCCACGCTCGGGCGGAGCGCTCATCAAGGGCATCGAGCCTGCAGACGAACTCCAGGTCGGCAATCTACTGCAAACCGTGAATCAGGGCTCCTATGCACCACTCACCCGAGCCCAGGCTGCAAGCGACGCCGGCGCCTCAGCAGAATCAGTAACTGAGGTTGCTACCCCGCCGTTGGTCATCGGCCACGAGCTCGCCACGACCCTCGGTGCCACCGTCGGTGACACGCTGCTGCTCACCAGCCCACAGGGCGAGCTCACCCCTCTGGGATTGATCCCGCGCTATCAGCGATTCGCGGTAGCGGGCATCTTTTCTTCCGGGTTCTACCAGTACGACTCCGCCTATGCCTTCATGCGCCTGGCGGATGCGCAGCGGCTGTTTTCCGAACCGGACCTCATCAGCGTGCTCAGCTTTCGGCTCGACGATCTGAACCGTGCTCCCTCCGTTGCCCGTGCTCTGGAAAGCGCTGCTGGACCGGGCTACCAGGCGACAACCTGGCAGGACCAGAACCGTGAGCTTTTTCGGGCGTTGAAGCTGGAACAGACGGTCACCTTTATCGTGCTTGCGCTTATCGTGGTCGTCGCGGCGCTCAACATACTTAGCGCGCTCACGATGATGGTGATGGAGAAAACTCGCGACATCGCCGTGATGATGAGCTTCGGCGTTACAGCCGGCCAGGTACGCCGCATTTTTCTGTTGCAAGGCATGCTCATCTCGAGCATCGGGACGGCGATCGGCCTCGTGCTGGGCTACACGGGGAGCCTGCTCGGCGCGCATTACCGCTTTATCCAACTCGACCCAGGCGTGTACTCGATCGACCACCTGCCCTTCGCGCCCCGGGCGAGCGATGCCCTGCTCGTGGCGGCAGTTTCCCTCGGGATTGCGCTGCTGGCGACGCTTTATCCATCGCGGTCCGCGGCGGCAGTTCTACCCGCCGAGGCGCTACGATATGAGTAAGCTTTCACAGCTTTAGGCTTATAGTTAAGTTCAGAGGAGAAGAAGCGCGTGGGTGTGATCGAAGATACACGGAAGGTTTTGCAGGACTTTCTCGCCCCCGAGTTGCGGGCGATTTCCGTGCGGCTGGATGTTTTGGAACAGCGGTTTGAGGAGCGTTTCAGCGCTGTTGACAAGCAATTTGGCAATGTTGACCAGCAGTTTGCCAAAGTCGACCAGCAGTTCGCTAAAGTTGGCGAGCAGTTCGACGCTCTGGGAAGCCGCTTTGATCGCAGCGACGCGAGGATGAACGACATCGAAAAGCAGATTGTTGGCCTTGATCATCGGCTCGTCGCTATCGAAAAACGCTTCGAAGAGGCCGAGCGGCGAGCGGACCGACGGCACGATGAGGTGATGTCGTCTTTCCGGCAGTTGATCGATCTAAGCGCCATCCAGCAACGATTAAGCAGGCTCGAATCGAAGGACATTGCTCACCACCAGTAGGTCGCACAGTCCGCGGTAATCGTTTCCCATCGCTACACTGAATTTCGTATGGCCTCCCGTCTCCGCTACCCTGAATTTGCCCCTGAGGGCATAGCGCCGCTCCGTGCCGTTGAACATTACCTAAACGCTTCGACCGCACTGCCTCCTGTGCTGTTGGAATTGGTCCGGCTGCGGTCTTCTCTCGTGAACGGCTGCGCTTTCTGCACCGGCCACCACACCGCCGAGTTGCACAAGCACAACGAACCCGCAACACGTATCGAAGCGCTGCGGAACTGGGCGACCTCGGACGCCTTCACCGCACGCGAACGCGCAGCGCTGGCTTGGACGGACGCCATCACCAACATCCAAAACTCCGGAGCAAGCGATGCCGACTACGCCGCGGTTTCCCGGTTTTTTCATGAAAAGGATCTTGTCGATCTCACACTCGCCATTGCCAGCGTCAACGCGTGGAATCGGTTATCTATTGCTTTCGGTGCTACTTGGAACGCCAAACGCGATCAGAGCGGGCCGCCGTCTGCGCTCCCCGCGTCGTCCACGAACCGGCGTACCCCCGCCCCAGCTGCAGAGCTGTCAGCCGAAGAAATGCACGAGGATAGCCGCAAGGTGGTCCATAGTTGAGCCGAACGGGAGCAGTCATCGCGATCAATCTGCCAGATCTGCCGAATCTGCCCCCGCGCGCAACCCCGGTGCTGCGCGCGGTGGGGCTGACGAAAACCTACCCTGCGCCAAGCTCCTCCCAGCCTGGGCTAGAGCTCTTCCGCAATCTTTCCCTGGAAGTGTTCTCCGGCGAACGCGTAGCGGTCGTCGGGCGGAGCGGTACCGGTAAAAGTTCGTTGCTGCACCTGCTTGCCGGGCTCGATCGGCCTACCGAAGGTTCGGTGTGGCTGGGCTCAACCGAAGTGACGCGCCTCGACTCGGAAGCAGCTGCGCATATCCGCAACCGTGCTTTGGGGTACGTCTGGCAGTTTCACTACCTGCTGCCTGAATTTACGGCTCTGGAAAACATCGCCCTGCCTTTGCTGGCGCGCGGCACAGGCCGCCGACAGGCGCTCGACGCTGCAAAAAGCTGGCTGGAGCGCGTCGAGCTAGGCGATCGGGCCGAGCACCGCACCGGTGAGCTTTCCGGCGGTGAACAGCAGCGAATCGCTATCGCCCGCGCCCTGGTGACAGAACCGCAGGTGCTGCTTGCCGATGAACCCACGGGCGATCTTGACGATCGCACCGCCACCCACCTGTTCGATCTGCTGCAGCGGCTTTGCAGCGAGGCTGGGCTGGCTGCCGTTATCGTCACCCACAATCGCGACCTGGCCGGGCGCTGCGATCGCGTGCTGCACTTAAGCGAGGGCCGTCTGTTGGCAGCGGCAGACTAGCCGACGGCGCGTTTCGCGTGCAACGAGCTCGGCGGTTCCATTTTGGAACCCGTGACCATCCTGTGGCGGGCTTCCATGCTATGCAAGGCCGATTTTCCCAAATGCGACCGATTCTGCACGAAACCGTCCAATCCTTGGTAACCACCTTGCCGTCTGCTCTTCGCAATCGTGCCGGGCGCAGATACACTGGTGCCATCTCTCTGGCTGCCGCTTGCTGGCAATCAGTCCTTCCCGCCGCAGACGGAGCGCGGCGGCCACGGTTTTGCATCGCAGATCACGCCTTTGCGCTGTTTGGGCGGGGGCGATGGTCGAAGGGGGAGCATGTTCGAACGCTATACAGAAAAGGCGCGGCGCGTCATCTTTTTTGCGCGCTACGAGGCGAGCCAGTTCGGTTCGCCCTACATTGAAACCGAACACCTCCTGCTGGGCCTGCTGCGCGAAGATAAGGCACTCACAAATCGCTTTCTTCGCTCACACGCCTCGGTTGAATCCATTCGCAAGCAGATTGAACAACACACCACGGTGCGCGAAAAGGTTTCGACTTCGGTCGACCTGCCGCTTTCCAATGAATGCAAGCGTGTGCTAGCCTACGCCGCCGAGGAAGCAGAGCGGCTGAGCCACAAGCACATCGGGACGGAACATCTGCTGCTCGGGCTTTTACGCGAAGAAAAGTGCTTCGCCGCAGAGATCCTGACGGAACGCGGGCTGCGTTTGCCTGCCATTCGCGAAGAATTGCAGCGCTCAACACAAGAAAAGCCGCAAAGCGGCTCGTCTTCCGGTGGTTCGTCCAAAGGCCGTGGGCAACAGCAGGAGCAGTCCATGCTGGCGGAGTTTTCGCGCGATCTTACCCAGGCCGCGCAGGACCAAAGCCTTGATCCCCTCGTCGGCCGCGATACCGAAGTCGATCGTGTTATTCAGATTCTCTGCCGCCGCACAAAAAACAACCCTGTCCTGATCGGCGAGCCGGGTGTCGGAAAAACGGCCATTGTTGAAGGGCTAGCGCAAAAAATCGCCGACGGCGAAGTCCCCTCCTTTCTGGCCGAGAAACGTGTGCTTTCGCTGGACCTGAGCCTGATCGTGGCCGGCACGAAGTACCGTGGACAATTTGAAGAACGTCTCAAAACGATCATGAAGGAGTTGATGGAAAATCAAAATTCCATCGTCTTCATTGACGAGTTGCACACCTTAGTCGGAGCAGGCTCGGCAGAAGGCTCTCTCGATGCCGCCAACATTCTGAAGCCGGCGCTCAGCCGCGGCGAGATTCAGTGTATCGGGGCCACCACTCCGGCCGAGTTTCGCAAGTCCATTGAGAAAGATCGCTCACTCGAACGCCGTTTCCAAGCCGTCAAAGTCCCGCCTCCGAACGAAGAGGACGCGATCAAGATCATCATGGGCATCAAGGAAAAGTATGAGAAGTTTCATGCCGTTTCCTACACCGACGACGCGATTTCCTTCTCTGTAACCCATTCCCACCGGTATATTCCGGATCGCTTCCTGCCTGACAAAGCGATCGATCTGATCGATGAAGCCGGCGCGCGCGTTAAACTGCGCCAAACCACACTGCCCGAAGAGTTGACCGAAGTCCAGAAACGTATCAAGTTCATCGTGCACCGCATGGAAAACGCCATCGCGAACCACGAGTTCGAAAAGGCGCGCTTCTACTCCGACGAGGAACGGAAGGAACGCGAAAACCTGCGGGCCCTGCGTGATAAATACCACCTCAATGAATCCAGCTCGGGCATCGTCACCCGTGAGGATATTGAGGACGTGGTGTCGCGTTGGACAGGCGTCCCGATCACCTCAATCAAGGAAGAAGAAACACAAAAGCTGCTGCGGGTGGAAGAAGAACTGCACAAGCGCGTCATCTCGCAGGACAAGGCGATCAATGCCCTGGCGCGCGCGATCCGCCGCTCCCGTGCAGGCCTCAAAAACCCTGCGCGTCCGATTGGTTCGTTCCTGTTCCTTGGGCCCACGGGCGTGGGTAAGACCGAGGTTGCGCGCACCTTGGCGCAGTTCCTCTTTGGTTCGGAAAAAGCACTCGTTCGCTTCGATATGTCGGAGTTTATGGAAAAGCACTCGGTTTCCAAGCTCATCGGCTCGCCTCCGGGCTATGTCGGGTACGAGGAGGGCGGTCAGCTGACGGAGCGCGTGAAGCGCAATCCGTACTCGGTCGTTCTGCTCGACGAGGTCGAAAAAGCGCATCCGGATGTTTTCAACTTGCTGCTGCAGGTCTTTGAGGACGGCCAGCTCACGGACGGCTTGGGAAACACAGTTGACTTTAAAAACACGATCATCATCATGACCTCAAACATCGGGGCCAAACACCTGATGAAGCGTGAAGGGCTCGGCTTCCAATCCTCGAAGGATGAGGTTGTCTTTTCGAAGATGCAAGAGTTGGTGATGGGCGAAGTAAAGCGCACCTTCAACCCCGAATTCATTAACCGTCTCGATGAGGTCATCGTCTTCACGGCGCTGACTGATCCGGACCTGTTGCAGATCATCGAGCTGTTAATTCAGCAAATCAACACGAATCTCGTGCACAAGGCGATCACCATTTCCGTGCAGGACGAGGCGAAGCGCTGGATTATGCAGAAAACCTTGACGGATCGCAGCTACGGCGCCCGCCCTCTGCGTCGTGCGCTACAACGGTACATCGAAGATCCGCTCTCCGAGGCACTGATCGCTGGGCAGATCGCCGAGCGGCCGGCTTTCCTGGAAGTTTACCTCGATGGCGATCAGCTGTTCTACCGTCCAGTGTCTCCGGACGGTACCAGCGAGGAGCCGGCAATCGGGCTTGCTTTGAGCACGGTGTAACAACAGCGAACAACAGGAGGCTCCGCTTGCCGCGGAGCCTTTGTTGTTTGGTGCCCCAATGGTCGGCCTTCCCCGGCGATGAAAATCAGCGGGTTGCCTTGAATTACTCAGCAGCACGCCTGCCGCGATGCCTGTGAGCTCCGGTGTAGGCACGTAGTATGGTGTTCACGACCAGCTTTGTGGAGAGTTCTTTCGATGCATGGAATGCCTCGCCGTTCCGGGCCACTGCCGCGCCCCAAACGCGCGCCGTTTGTCTCGTCCGGCCACTTTACCCCCACTCTCATCGCCCTGTTGTGCGCGGTGCTGCTCGCGGTTGCGTGGGAACGGGGCCGAGGGAATTTTCACCGGCTCACCACGGCGGTGATGCCGGAAAGAACGCCGGATGCGCGGCCAACCGGGCCCGGCGGGCAGGACGCTATTCACCTCCGACGCACCCCGAACGCGATGGACGGTGAGCCGGAGTTTACCTCTGCCATTTTTCTTCCAGGCCGAGGGTTGAATCTTTTACAACTCACCGCGTTAATCCCCGGGCGCGGTGAAGTGCCGCTGCTGATGTCGCCCCCCTTGGACGAGGCCACGGGTATGCTCACGGGCACAGGGCCCGACCTTAATGGGGCTCTCAGTTCGACGATGGGCGGTGCCTTTCTGGTACCGTGGGCCGGCCAGCTTGCCGGTAAGCCCTCTCAGAACCCGGGTGTTCTGGAGACCCTATGGATCGGGCAGCGACTCACCTTTCCTTCGGAAACACCGGGTAGTCTGTATTCCACCCAGGGTCTTCTGCTCAATCGCGGCGCCGACTCCACCCACAATGATGTGGTCCCGGACGGCCAGTCCGTGGAAGCGACCTTTCACCCTGGCACCTTTTCCGGTAACTGGCCCTCAACCGGCTCTGTCCACATCACCGCGGAAATGTCGGAGCATGTGCTGGATCTTGGGGTTTCGGTGCAGAATACCGGCAATACGCCCATGCCGGTCGGCATCGGCTGGTTGCCGTTCTTCAATCTCCCAAGTCACAACCGTGCGAGCGCGACCTTGACGATCCCTTCCAGCACGCGTCTCGAGCTGGATCGAAGCACCGGCATGCCCACTGGGCGAATGGTGTCCATCGCTGGAACGCCGCTCGATTTCACCAGTGCGCGCGGGACCCGGCTGGGCTCTACAGCAATCAACGATACATTTGTCCACCCGGCGGCAGCCGTTCTGACCAGCGGCCCTGTTGTCGAGTTGCGCGACACCGCTTACGGGTACGGCGTTCGGATCTCTCCTTTGACAGCCAACATCCGCGGGCTGCGTATCATCGCACCGCCGGACAAATCATGGGTCGCGATCGGCCCGGAAACTAACTTCGACGATGCGCTCGGGCCGCAATGGCAGACACGAGAAGGCTCCGGCATCACCACACTCCAACCGGGAGACACCTTGCAATGGAAGGTGCGCGTCGAGGTGTTCACCTTTGCCAGTGGGGATCGCCTGCCGACACCGTAAAAGCACGCCACAAGCACGCCCGACGCTTGCGATTTCGTCGTGCACTGTTTCAAAGCGGTACAACCCGGCCGCGCCGTTTGACCCCTTTCCATACGACTCGTATCCTGATGCTTGAGAGATCGCGGTGCCTTCGCAGGGGGCGTGCTTGAAACCCTCTCAGGTTCAGAGCTCCCGTGCTCATCCAGTCCAGATCAGAAGAGACTCCATTGACCGCTACCGATACGCAAGAAGAAATGGCCAACACGCCAGGGTTTGCAAGCCAAGCCGTTTCGTCAGACACTCCCGTGCAAGACGTGCAGGTGCAAGATGCTCCCGTGCAAGACGTGCAGGTGCAAGACGCGCAGACACAGCAAACCGAAGCGCTCACGCACGATCACGAGCATCCTCATCACCAGCCCGCACCCACGTTGAATCCGGAACTGACCCGCACGATCGAAGTCGAGGCGCCGGCGAGCGATGTTGACAAGGCATTTCGCCAGATCCTGCGCCGCTACGCCAAGATGGCGCGTATTCCCGGTTTTCGCGCCGGCAAGGTGCCTGAATCGCTGATCCGCTCGCGTTTTGCCAAGGATGTGCGACAGGAGGTACTTGATTCCCTTGTCTCCGAGCGCTTTCGGACTGCCCTGGAGCAGGGTTCGATGAACCCTGTCTCACAGCCGCAGGTTTCTGAGCTACAGCTGTTTGAGGGTCAGCCATTGCGCTTCAAGGCGACCTTTGAAGTTGCGCCCGAGATCAACATCGATGGGTACGACAGCGTCGCTGTGCAACGGCCGGATGTCACGGTGAGCGACGAAGAATACGAAGCCGAGTTGCAAGCCGTGTTGGATCATCATGCGACGGTGGAACCTGTCGAGGAAGAGCGCTCGCTGGCAGACGGCGATTGGGCGGAGATTTCCTTCAAAGGTCAACTGCAGGACGCTGCAACACGGGAAAGCGAAGCGAGCCCTGAAGCCTCTGTAGCCCCACCACAGCAGCCCGAAATCAAGGGTGACGACGTTCTGCTGGAAGTTGGCGGTAAGAATACCTTGCCGGCTTTTTCAGATGCGTTACGCGGCGCCAACACCGGGCAGGAGCTGCAGTTCGAGGTCGACTACCCCGCCGAGTTTGGTGATGCGCGACTGGCCGGCAAAACAGTTCGCTACGATCTCACAGTCAAGGCGATCAAGCGCAAGACGTATCCCGACCGCGATGCGGAATTTGCGAAGCAGCTTGGCGAATACGAGAGTTGGGAAGAGTTCGAAGGCAAGCTGCGTGAGCGGATTGCCGAGCGCAAAAAAGACACACTCGAAACAGAAGCACGTGATCGCATGCTGGAAGAGCTGATTGCACGCTTTCAGTTCCCTGTTCCGGAAACCTTTGTGCAGCAGCAGATTGATGCGCGGCTCGACCGGGGCCTGCGTGCCTTGGCACAGCAAGGCATGACAAACGAAGCCATGCGCCAACTCGACTTCGGTCGGCTTCGCGCTGCACAGCGCGATCAGGCAATTGCCGAGGTAAAAGCATCGCTGATCCTCGACCGGATCGCCGAACGTGAACACGTGGACATCGCCGATGACGAGATGGAACGTGAGCTGTTGATGGCTTCGATCCAAGCACGCGAACCGCTTGAAACACTGCGCAAGCGCCTCACCGAGGACGGTTCTCTTGAGCGCATTCGCGAACAAATGCGTCGCGAAAAAACCGGCACGGCGCTGTACGAAAAACTTGCCGCGTAAGCGAACGAACACTTTATCAGTCAACGCCTGCCCGCCACCACCGGGCAGGCTGCCTGAAGACCCGGCTCAAACCCGGCACCGAACCGCAACAAGAAAGAGAGAGCTATGGGACTCATACCGATGGTGCTCGAGCAGACGAGCCGGGGCGAACGCTCCTACGACATCTACAGCCGTCTGCTGCGCGATAACATCATCTTCCTCGGCACCCCCATTGACGACAACGTCGCCAATCTAATCATCGCGCAGCTGCTGTTTCTCTCCGGCGAAGACCCGGAAAAGGACATCCAGCTTTATATCAATTCGCCTGGCGGCTCCGTTTCCGCGGGTCTCGCCATCTATGACACCATGCAATACATCAAAAATGATGTACAAACTCTCTGCATCGGGCAGGCAGCGTCCATGGGCGCGTTTCTCCTGATGGCCGGCAAAAAGAGCAAACGGTTTGCCTTGCCAAATGCACGTATTTTGATTCACCAGCCGCTGATCATGGGCGGCGGCATTCAAGGTCAGGCCACCGAAATCGACATCCACGCACGGGAAATCCTGCGCTTGCGCGAGCGCATGAATCGCATCATGGCAGAGCACAGCGGTCAAACCTTCGAACAGATTGAGCGTGATACGGATCGTGATTTCTCAATGGGTTCACAACAGGCCAAGGAATACGGTTTGATCGACGACATCATCACTCGTCCGCGCACCTAAACCGCGGTACCGCAAAGGCGGCATTTGTGTCGATGCCGCCTTTGTCTTGCACGTTACAAAGGTGTACACCCTTTGTCAGAAACCTTGTGTACCCTTCCCCGTGGCCGGGTGGGTCAAGGTGTAAACTTAGATGTTCCCACGCGAGCGACGTGCATCGTCTTCGCCGATCGAAGGAGTCGCAAACCCTTTATGAAGACCACTCGGGGCCTGGAAGAGTCGCTGCGCTGCTCGTTCTGCCACAAATCGCAAGATGCCGTGGCCAAGCTCATCTCTTCCCCTTCCGACTACCCACGGGCCTATATCTGCGATGAGTGTGTTGCGGTTTGCAATTCCATTCTTGAAGATGACAAGGGCGCAGAGCCACAGGCAGGTGCCGCACCCCAGCACCTTCCCAAGCCGGCTGAAGTGAAATCGTTCTTGGATGAGTACATCATCGGCCAGGACAGCACAAAAAAGAAGCTGGCGGTCGCGGTTTATAACCACTACAAGCGCATTCAGATGAACCGCATGCGCGGTAATGATGTGGAGCTCGCGAAGTCCAACATTCTGCTGGTGGGGCCGACCGGTTCCGGCAAAACCCTGATGGCGCAAACCCTGGCCAAGATGCTGGATGTGCCCTTCGCTATCGTTGATGCAACCACGCTGACCGAGGCAGGTTATGTCGGTGAAGATGTCGAAAACATCATTCTGAAGTTGCTCCAGGCTGCCGATAATGACGTGGCGCGCGCGCAGGCCGGCATCATCTACATTGACGAAATCGACAAGATCGGCCGCAAGGACGAAAACCCCTCCATCACGCGTGACGTTTCCGGCGAAGGGGTGCAGCAGGCCCTGCTGAAATTGCTCGAAGGCACGATTGCAAATGTGCCGCCGCAAGGCGGCCGCAAGCACCCCCACCAGGAGTTCACCATCGTCGATACGACGAATATCCTGTTCATCTGCGGCGGTGCCTTTGTCGGCTTGGAAAAAATCATCGCACGCCGTATCGGCAAGAAGGCGCTCGGCTTCAAAGCCATCGCCGAGGCAGATGAAAAGATGCTGGGCGTCACGCCGATTCGTGCACAGCGCGACACCGAAATGCTGCGTCAGGCTGAGCCGCAAGACCTGCTCAAATACGGTCTGATTCCAGAGTTTGTCGGCCGTTTACCTGTTTTAGGCATTCTCGATGAGCTCGACGAGCCCGCTCTGATTGACATTCTTACCCGTCCACGCAACGCTCTGCTGAAGCAATATGCCCGCCTGTTTGATTATGAAGGCGTGAAGGTAACGTGGACCGAGGATGCCACACGCGAGATCGCTCGTGAAGCCCTGCAGCGTAAGGTTGGCGCTCGCGGCCTGCGTATGATCCTCGAAGAGCTCATGCTCGACTTGATGTACCACATTCCAGGAAACAAGAAGATTAAAGAGCTTGTGATCACGGAAGAGATGGTAAAGAGCCGCGATATCACCCTGCCTGTCATTCTGGAAAAAGCCGGCTGATTGCACGTCCGTTCTTTTTTATCATTCTGAGCGCAGCGAAGGACCTCAGTATTCTGCTTAGAGCCGTTTCACGCTCCACGCGAGTACGGAGGGCCTCGGCTGCGTTCAAGATGACAGACCTCTCTTGCGGAGCGGTTTGGATGCGATCAAGGGATCGGCAGAATCCACTGCCACGTCTGCACAACGCGTACAATTTGCTCCAAGCCGGATGCTGCATCGAAGGCCGGGGACAGCACGTCTAATCGGGAGACCTATGAAGAACGATGACCGCGATTTAAATAACGGAACGCAGCGAAAACTCCCGATGATGCCCATCCGCGAGATGGTGATCTTTCCGCAGATGATGGCCCCCTTTGTTGTGGGTCGTGAGTCTTCTGTTCGCGCGCTGGAAGAGGCGCTCAACGGCGACCGCAAGATCTTTCTCGCAACGCAGCATGACGCATCCGTAGACGAGCCTACCGCGGATGACATTTACAGCGTAGGCACAATCGGCAACATCGTGCAGTCAGTGCGTTTGTCGGATGGCAACATCCGTGTGCTGGTTGAAGGTGTGGAGCGCGCGCGCGCTACGGAAGTCAACGATGACGATGGCTTTTTTGTCGCCACGGTGCGGACCTCGCGCAATGAACTGCAGCCCACCACGCAAACTGACCAGCTGGTCGCGCGCGTGCATCAGCTTTACGAGCAGTACAGCAAGCTGCAGCAATCGTTGAATCAGGAAGCGGCGGCTGCGCTGCGCACCGACGAGCCTGCCAAGCTGGCTGATCTGATTGGCGCCAACCTGCCGCTTTCGATTGAAGAAAAACAGCAATTACTCGAAGTTTTCGATCCGGAGATGCGGTTGGCGCGTGTAGCCGACACGCTCGACATCGCCATCGAGAAATTGAACGTGGACCGCACCATCCAGTCACGCGTGAAGCGGCAAATGGAGCGTGCGCAAAAAGAGTATTACCTGAACGAGAAGATCAAGGCCATTCAAAAGGAGCTCGGACGCGGAGAGAAAAGCGAATTCGACGAGCTTAAGAAGAAGATCGACGATGCCGGCATGCCCAAAGACGTGCAGGATAAGGCCATGCAGGAGCTGAAGAAGCTCGAAGCCATGCCGCCGATGTCCGCTGAATCGACCGTCAGCCGCAATTACCTCGATTGGCTGCTTGCGGTGCCATGGCGCAAGCGTAGCAAAGAGATTCGCTCGATTGAAAATGCAGAGCAGGTTCTCAACGAAGACCATTATGGACTTGAAAAAATCAAGGAGCGCATCCTTGAGTTTCTCGCCGTGCGTCAGTTGGTCAAGAATCCCAAAGGATCGATCCTCTGCTTTGTTGGGCCTCCAGGCGTGGGCAAAACCTCGCTTGGCATGTCTATTGCCAAAGCAACCGGCCGCAAGTTCGTGCGCATGTCGCTCGGCGGCGTACGGGATGAGGCTGAGATCCGGGGTCATCGCCGGACCTACATCGGCGCGCTACCCGGCCAAATCATCCAATCGATGAAGAAAGCCGGCACAAAAAACCCGGTCATCATGCTCGATGAGATCGATAAGATGGCCTCGGACTTCCGCGGCGATCCAGCATCGGCACTGCTTGAGGTGCTAGACCCCGAGCAAAACAACACCTTCCAGGATCACTATCTGGATGTCGAATACGATCTCAGCCAGGTTCTCTTCGTCGCGACCGCAAATGTTCTGCACACCATTCCCGGTCCGCTGCAGGATCGCATGGAGATTTTGCGGCTTTCCGGCTATACCGAACTCGAAAAGCTGGAAATTGCCAAGCAATATCTGGTGAAAAAGCAGCTTGAAGGCACGGGCCTTACCGCCGAGCAAGTTTCGCTCGATGACGACGCGCTGCGCGGGATCATTCGCAACTACACGCGTGAGTCCGGCGTGCGCAACCTTGAACGCGAGATCGGCAATGTTTACCGCAAGGTTGCTCGCAAGGTCGTTTCCAACTCCGAGCACAAAGAAGCCATTACCGGCGCCACTCTTTCCGATCTGCTTGGCGTGGCGAAGTTCCGCGATTCTCAAGTGCATGAGCAAAACGAAATAGGTCTCGTGACGGGTCTGGCCTGGACGGAGATGGGTGGTTCGATTCTGCAGACCGAAGTGCAGGTGCTCGATGGTAAGGGTAAGATGACGGCCACAGGGCAACTCGGAGATGTAATGCAGGAGTCAGCGCAGGCTGCGCTCACGTACATCCGTTCGCGCTCGCACCATCTTGGATTAGCAAAAGATTTTTATCGCAATATCGACATCCACATCCACGTGCCTGAGGGAGCCATTCCAAAGGATGGCCCGTCCGCAGGGATCACCCTCGCCACGGCGCTTGCGTCTGCGCTTACCAAAATCGAAGTTCGGCGTGACATTGCCATGACCGGCGAGATCACGTTGCGCGGCAAGGTGCTACCGATCGGTGGCTTGAAAGAAAAGCTGCTCGCTGCACATCGCGCGGGTATCTTTGAAGCAGTGCTGCCGATGGAGAACCGCAAAGATTTAGCCGAATTGCCTGACCTGATTAAGAACTCGATGAAGCTGAACTTTGTTGAAAACATGGATCAGGTACTTGAGATTGCACTCGCAGGCAAGTTGCCGAAATTGGAAGAAGAAACTCCCGAAGCGCTCGCGGATATGCCGCCGCCGTCCTCAGCAGACGCGGCTGCGCACATCGTTGCAAGGCAGTAAGCAGCCGCAATGAAAGCAAGAAAGCCCGGTGCAAGCCGGGCTTTTTGCCTTCCGGACTCTTTCTTTTCTAAATGCGCCTACCCCGGATCAGGTGAAAGACAAGAGAGATCACCGCGAAGATGATAAGCAGATGCAGCAGAAAAGGTACTGTGTGTACCAGCACCAGTGAAATCACGTAGATGATCGCGAGCAGGATAGCCAAAGCAAGCAACATAAAATCCTTCGATCTGAATTGCAACAGGCAAACGCGCTCGTCGCAACGCGAGCACATTCAGCCATTGGAGCGTCCGCGTCATGTACCCGTTGCTTACCGGAACACGGTCGCAAAGATTTGTTTGCCCACGGCTGGGTGCCGGCGGTGGGTAACAAATTTTTCCTGAGGCGCATCTATTTCGGAAGTCTACGGAGGCTGCTTTGACACTGATTCTCATTATCGTTCTGCTCGTGCTGCTTTTCGGGTCCTTTCCTGCATACCCCTACTCGCGTAGCTGGGGCTATGCTCCCAGCGGTACCTTGGGCACGATCATTCTCATCGTGGTCATTCTGCTTTTGCTGAAGGTCATCTAGGTTTTGCAATGCATCTCGCTTGATCCGAGGCAGCATTACGCGGCCAAAATAGCGGTGTGCTCCCGCAGCACACCACTTCTTTTATGCTGGTCTCAGCTATGCCTATCCTTGCTGAACCCCTTCTTGATCGTCTTCGCCTGAGTGATCTTGCGCCAGGCAACGTGCAGTCTGAAATTCGTGCGATGTCGTTAGCCTGCTCCCTGGCCAACGGGATCAATATGGCACAGGGCGTCTGCGATACCGAGTTGCCGCATCCCGTAGCGGAGGCCGCGATCAAGGCGATTCACGACGGGCATAACATCTATACGCGACTGGACGGCATCACCCCGCTGCGCGAAGCCGTTGCACAAAAATATGCGAGTTACAACCGCATGATCGTTGATCCGGAGACGCAGGTGTTAATCACCTCCGGCGCGACCGGCGGCTTGCATGCCGCGCTCATGGCCTTGCTCAATCCAGGCGATGAGTGTCTGGTTTTCGAGCCGTTTTACGGCTATCACGTCAGCACATTGCATTCTTTACGGCTCAAGCCGGTGGTCGTACGCAATGGCTTCGAGATAACAGACGAAACTGTCAAAATAACGCCGCGCACCCGTGCCATGATCGTGAACACACCCGCCAATCCAAGTGGCGCTGTACTTTCAGAGCAGCAGTTAAGCGCTCTCGCCGAGTTCGCAATACGGCACGATCTGTTCGTGTTCACTGACGAGATTTATGAGTACTTTGTGTATGGCGAAACGAAACATCGCTCGATCGCTACACTGCCCGGCATGGCCGAGCGCACGATCACCATCTCCGGCTTTTCGAAGACCTTTTCCGTCACCGGTTGGCGTCTTGGTTATCTGACCGCGGATGAAAGTTGGCTGCCCGCTATCAGCTACTTTCACGACCTTACGTATGTATGTGCGCCGGCACCGCTGCAGCACGGAGCCGCAGCCGGCCTGCTCCAGTTACCTTCGAGTTTCTACACCGAGCTTGCTGCCGATTACGAGACGAAGCGCGGCATGATCTGCGATGCCTTGCGAAAGGCCGGTTTAACGCCTTCCGTACCTGCCGGCGCTTACTACGTGCTCGCCGATGCAACGCGCATCCCCGGCGCGGATGCAAAAGCGAAGGCTCGTCAGCTGCTGAAGGATACAGGCATCGCCGCCGTGTCGGGCTCTGCCTTCTTTTCCACGGACCCCGATGGTCACAACCCCGGCAATCACCTTTTGCGTTTCTGTTATGCAAAAAGGCACGAAGACCTGGTTGATGCCTGCGCCCGTCTCGCAAATTACCAGCCTGCATGAACAGAACGGCCATGCAGGCGGCATTCGTTCGCGCAAGCAAGCGACTCTAGCGTCCACCAGCGATCGATGGAATCAGCATCACCTCATCCCCATCCTTAAATGGATGGCTGTCGCCACCAAGAAAGCGGATGTCTTCGTCATTGACATATACATTGATGAAGCGCCGCAGTTTTCCTGAAGCATCCTTCACGTTTTCTGCCAGTGCAGGAAAACGCCTGTCCAGGTCATCCAGCAGACCTGGCAAGTCCCGCGCCTCCGAGGCAAAGCTTTTCTGCCCTTCTGTATGCCGCGCCAGCGCCGTCGGCAGAACGACCTTTACGCTCAACGCACACCTCCGGCCAACTCGAGTTCCTCGCTGGCAGCGCCCAGCAAAGCGCGATCCACAGAACGAAGATAGGTGTCGAAATCCGCCAATCTGGGCCGTACCGGATGTGCAACCTCGAACCGCCCCACAAGAGCATCGGTCGTCTTCAGGCCGTTGCCAGTGATGCAAAGTACCGTTGTGTCCTCGCGTGCGATGCGGCCCTGCGCATAAAGCCGGGCAGTGACCGCCGTGGTCACACCGCCGGCTGTTTCTGTGAAGATTCCTTCAGTTTCTGCGAGCTCCTGGATGCCGGAGACAATCTCCACATCCGAAACATCTTCGGCGAACCCACCGGAGTCCGCAATCATTTTGGCAGCCATCGGGCCATCTGCCGGGTTGCCGATGGCAAGTGAACGGGCGATGGTGTTCGGTCGCTGCGGTTCGATATAGTCCCAACCTTGCTTCACCGCATGCGCAATGGGCGAACAGCCGGTGGCCTGGGCACCGAAGAAGCGTACCGGCTTATCGTCTACAAGGCCAAGCGTCGCAAGTTCTTTGAAGGCTTTCCGGATTTTGCGAATCAGCGAGCCGCCGGCCATAGGCACGACAACATTGTCGGGCAACCGCCAGCCAAGCTGTTCGGCGATCTCGTAGCCCACTGTTTTCGATCCTTCGGCGTAGTAGGGGCGTAAGTTCACATTCACAAAACCCCAGTTATACTCATCGGCAATCTGGGTGCAAAGACGGTTCACATGGTCATAGTTGCCGTCGATGCGCACCAGGCGCGCCCCATACACCTGCGTGTTCAACACCTTTGCCGGTTCCAGGTCCGCGGGAATGAGGATGCAAGCCTTTAATCCCAGACGCGCAGCTTGGGCGGCAACAGAGTTCGCCAGGTTGCCCGTGGAGGAGCAGCCCACGACATCAAAGCCAAAGGCCTGTGCGTTGGCCAGCGCCACTGCAACGACACGGTCTTTAAAACTTAAAGTCGGAAAACAGACGGCATCGTTTTTCACAAAAAGATGGTCGGCACCGATACGTTTGCCCAGTGCTTTGGCCCGCACCAAAGGTGTCAGCCCGACGGGCAGGTCCGATTCAAAACCTGAAGGAATCGGAAGAAGTTCCTTGTAACGCCAAATGCTATGCGGGCCGGCGGCTATGCTTTCGCGAGACAAGTGCCCTTGCAGGCGGTTGAGGTCATAGTGCACCTCCAAAGGCGCAAGGCAGTCCTCGCAGGCTGATTGCGGCCGATTGCCAAAACTTTTACCGCACTCGTTGCATCGCAACTCATAGGCCGTACAGGAATACTCCATCGTTCGCTCCGATGGTTGAAGGGTCCTGCTGGCTGCGTTGCCGCTCAAACTTGGAAACAGATACAGAAGTAGACGGCAATGCAGCGCGGTCGGGCTTTGGCACTGCTCCACCGAATCTCATGTGTCCTGTTGCCAGGCGAGAGTTGACACCGGTACTGTGGTCTGTCCGGTTGTCGTGGCGTCGTAGGGCTCGTCCCTCAACCACTCTGCATGAAACTCGACCCGCTCATCACGGGTGGATTGGTTCTCTTGTAACACGGGGATAGATGCAGCGCAAGCTGCATCTCGTTGCACCTACTTCTCTGCATGCTTGCGGGCTTGCTTCGCTTTTTCCGTATTGGCAACAAACTGCTTGCCTGCCCGCGAACCCTTCACCTTCTTCGCGTCCGTAGCCTTCTTTTCCTCGGGCGAAAGCTCCGCCCATGCCTGATCGGGCAGATAGCGATGTGTCTCTTGCTGGCCTTGACCATCGTCGCGAATGGCCGGCTTGCCATCGGCGGTGTGCCATTTTTCGTCGCCCCACTCTTTCAAATGTTCCTGCGCTTCGTTGCGCGGGTGCTTGTAGCCTCCACCCTCGGCGACATATTCATGCGCGACCATTTGCGCTTTGCGCGCACTCCACTGGCCGGGACGACCGCCTTTGTCGCCGGCCATCACCTCTTCTTTGATCTTTTCGCGCAGCTCGGGATCGGTGTAATTCTCTTCACTCTTCTTTTTCGTGCTGGCTTTGGCTGCCTGCTTCTTTGCGGGAGCTCTCTTGGCAGCGGAAGCTTTCACCGCTGCTTTCTTTGTGGAAGTTTTCGCGGCCGTTTTCGTTGCCGCAGGTTTCTCGGTCGTCGCAGATGTTTTCTTCGCAGCAGCTTTCTTGGTGGCCATGGCTTTGTCCTTGCAATATCGGTTGCAAATGAATCTATCGCATCGAGCCTCGGTGCCCCACAGAAATATCGCGCAGCACACAAGCTACTTCCGCGTGATACGTGCACGAGCTAGTTTCTGTTTGCCGTTTGCTGCTTCTCTTCGGGATCATAGTTCAGGTTGGGCCCAAGCCAGCGTTCCACCTCTGCCAGTTGCCATCCTTTTCTCGTCTGGTAATCGACAGCCTGATCGCGGCCGATCTTGCCAAGGCTGAAAAAGCGCGACTGCGGATGGGCAAAGTACAGCCCACTCACACTCGATCCCGGCCAGATGGCGAAGCTTTCCGTAATCTCCATGCCCGTGTTGGCCTGCACATCCAAGAGGCGCCAGATGGTGCCTTTTTCCGTATGGTCAGGGCACGCCGGATACCCCGGCGCGGGCCGGATACCCCGGTATTTTTCCTGAATCAGCTCCATGGTCGTAAAACGCTCATCGCGGCCGTAACCCCACTCTTCACGCACCTGTTTATGCAGGCATTCCGCAAACGCCTCAGCCAACCGATCTGCCAACGCTTCAGCCATAATGGCGCTGTAATCGTCATGCTTCGCCTTGAAGGCGTTGCTCAGCTCTTTCAGACCGAGGCCGGTCGTCACGGCGAACGCTCCAAGGTGGTCCGGCAGCCCTGTTTCTTGCGGGGCGATGTAGTCTGCCAAGGACCGGCACGGCTCATTCCCTTCCCGATTCACTTGTTGCCGCAGAAAGTGAAATCGTGCGCGCACCACATCGCGCGTATCGTCTGCGTAAAGCTCTACATCGTCGCCAACAGCATTTGCCGGAAACAGGCCGTAAACGCCACGCGCGGTAAACAGGCCCTCCGCGATGATGCGATCCAGGAGCGCATTGCCGTTTTCAAACAACTCACGCGCCTCAGCACCCTGCCGCGCATCGTCAAAGATGCGGGGGTATAACCCCTTGAGTCCCCATGTGTGAAAAAACGGTGACCAGTCGATGAACTCCCGCAGCGTCGCCAGCGGGAAGTCCCTCAGCACGCGTACGCCGGTGAAGTCCGGCGTCGGAATGTCTTCGGCATGCCACTGAATCGGCGATCGGCGCGCCCTCGCTTGCTCCAGCGGCACCGCGATCTGCTTCGGCGCCGTGTGCGCCCTGCGTAGCGCCTCGTACTCCGCTTCATGTTGCTCCACAAAGAGCGCGCGGCTGTCTTCGCTCAACAAACTCGTCGTCACCGGTACGGCGCGGCTTGCATCGGTGACATGGATTACCGGCTGCCGATAGTGTGGCGCGATCTTGATCGCCGTATGCGCGCGGCTTGTGGTCGCACCGCCGATAAGCAGCGGCACCGTGAAGTGTTGCCGTTCCATTTCGCGCGCTACATGCACCATCTCATCGAGCGAAGGCGTAATCAGTCCGCTCAAGCCGATCATGTCCGCATGTTCCGCCTTCGCGCGCTCCAGAATCTTTTCCGCAGGGACCATCACCCCCATATCGATCACTTCGTAGTTGTTGCATGCCAGCACCACGCCCACAATGTTCTTGCCGATGTCGTGCACATCGCCCTTCACCGTAGCGAGCACGATCTTGCCCTGCGCCCGCACCTCCTGGCCGGCCGCGGCCATCTCGGCCTTTTCAGCCTCCATGTAGGGCGTCAGATACGCCACAGCCTTCTTCATCACGCGCGCCGACTTCACCACCTGCGGCAGAAACATCTTGCCCGCGCCAAACAGATCGCCCACCACGCTCATGCCGGACATCAGTGGGCCTTCGATCACCAGCAGCGGGCGGCCAAGCTTCGCGCGCGCTTCCTCCGTATCGGTGTCGATATAGGCATCAATGCCCTTCACCAATGCGTGCGAAAGCCGCTCCTCCACCGTGCCGAGACGCCACTCTTCCGCCTTCTTGCCTTTCTGGTTGTCATCCCCGAAGGGGATCTGCGTTTCCGCCGCCTTCAGCGCCTCGCCATGCTCCACCAGTCGCTCAGTTGCATCCGGGCGTCGGTTTAGCAGCACGTCTTCGACGAGCACCTTCAGTTCCGGCTCGATCTCCTCATACACCTCCAGCATGCCGGCATTCACGATGCCCATGTCCATACCCGCGCCGATCGCGTGGTAAAGAAAAGCAGAGTGCATCGCCTCGCGCACCTTGTTGTTACCGCGGAAGCTGAAGGAGATATTTGATACACCGCCGCTCACCTTCGCATGCGGAAGGTTCTGCTTGATCCAGCGCGTCGCGTTGATGAAGTCGACCGCGTAGTTGTTATGCTCCTCCATACCTGTGGCGACGGTCAGGATGTTGGGATCGAAGATGATGTCTTCAGGCGGAAAACCAACCTCATCGACCAGCATGCGATACGCGCGTTCGCAAATGCGGATCTTGTCCTCAAAGGTCGCGGCTTGGCCTTGCTCGTCAAAGGCCATCACAACCGCGGCCGCGCCATACTTCCGCACCGTCGCCGCGTTTTGCTTGAACTTCTCCTTGCCCTCTTTCAGCGAGATAGAGTTCACGATGCCCTTGCCCTGCAGGCACTTCAGCCCGGCTTCGATGACCTCCCACTTCGAGGAGTCGACCATGAAGGGCACCTTGGCCACTTCAGGCTCGCTGGCAAGCAGTTGCAGGTAGCGCGTCATCGCCGCCACGCCATCGATCATGCCCTCGTCCATGCAGATGTCGAGAACATTGGCCCCATTTTCCACCTGCTGCCGCGCAATGCTGACCGCTTCTTCGTACTTGCCGTCCTTGATCAGCTTCGCAAACTTCGGCGAACCGGCGACGTTGGTCCGCTCGCCCAGCATGATATACACGCCCGGCTGCTGCGTGAACGGCTGCGACCCCGAAAGCCGCAGCGGCTTCGGCGCAGTTATGAAATCGCCCTGCGTGCTTGTCTTTCTTTCTGTTTCTCTTTCTGTCATTCCCGAAGGGAACCTGCCGTCCCCCACTCCTTCACCATGTTCCACCACTTGGCCGTACTCTGTTTCGAGTGTCATCTCGACTGAAGTGGACAGCTTCAGCGTCCACGCAGTGGAGAGATCTGCAGTTCTGCTCGGAGCCACGAAAGCTTCAGGATCACGCTGCAAGCGCCCGCGGCGCTTTGCCCTCCAGCGCCTTGGCAATCGCCGCAATATGATCCGGCGTGTTGCCACAACAGCCCCCGGCAATATTAATCAAGCCACCCTCACCAAACTCACCCAAGTACCGCGCCATATCTTCCGGCGTCAGGTCAAAGCCGGTCGGCGAAAGCGGATTCGGCAACCCGGCGTTCGGATAGCAAGAAATTGCCGTTTCCGCCTTCTGTGAAAGCTCCGCCAAGAATGGATACATCAGGTCCGGCCCGAGAGAACAGTTCAGCCCTACTGCGAACGGCTTCACATGCTGCACCGCATTCCAAAACGCCTCAATCGTCTGCGCGGAAATCATGGTCTCTCCACCGCGCCCGACCGCTGCCGAGATCATGATTGGCAATTCTTTCCGCTCCGCATCGAACACCTCGCGAATGGCCACGAGTGCCGCCTTGGCATTGAGCGAATCGAAGATCGTCTCCACTAGCAGCAGGTCTGACCCGCCCGCCATCAGCGCCCTGACCTGGTGCACATACGCGTCTTTCACCTGATCGAAGGTCACCACCCGAAAGCCCGGATCATCCGCATCAGGCGAGTTCGACAACGAAACGGTCAGCGGCCCAATCGCTCCGGCAACAAACCGCTGCCGTCCCGTTGCGTTCCCTACGCGATCGGCCCAGATGCGGCACTGCTGCGCAGATTTTTCATTGATATCCCAGGCGAGCTCGTTGAGCGATGCGTCTTCGATGATCTTTTGGTAGAACTCCGGATCCTTGCGGCCGCCGCGCTCACGGGGGTCTTCGACGAAGAACTCACTCTGCGCAATGCTTGTCGCGCCAAAGGTGTTGGTCTCAATGATGTCAGCTCCCGCCTCAAGGAAGCGGCGATGGATATCGCAAATCATCTCCGGTTGCGTTAATGAAAACAGGTCGCCGTTGTTCAGCAGGTCCTTCGGAGCATCCTCAAAACGGCCGCGTCGCATATCGGCTTCGCTCATGTTGTAGGTGCGAATGGTCGTACCCATCGCGCCGTCGATGATGGCGATGCGCTTGTTCAGTATTTGTCGTAAAGGGTGTTCCGCTAAAGCCATGATCTGCACCTTACATCCGCCAGACACGCTGGGCACCTGAGGCGGAACGACGTTCTGCAATCAGACGCATCGCCGACGGGCTCACAATCCTCAGACCGGCGCGGGCTACCGCAGAACCTCGACCTCTTCGTTGGCCGTCCCGGGCAGCGCGCTGGGCACGGGTACCAGTAGGTCTTCCTTGCGCATCACCATGTTGGTTGCATTTAAACTCGCCAACTCAAAGCCGTGACCATGCGTAATGGCATCGGTTGGGCACGCCTCAACACAGTACCCGCAGAAAATGCACCGGTTGTAATCGATGTTGTACACCTTGGCATACCGCTCTGCAGAACTGAACCGCTTCTCCGAGGTGTTTTCTTCCGCTTCGATATAAATGCAATTCGCCGGGCAGGCGGCCGCGCAAAGATAACAGGCCACACACTTTTCCAGCCCGTTTTCATCGCGCTGCAACTGGTGTTTGCCGCGAAAACGCTCTTGAAATACCGCACCACGCAGCGGTCCTTTGCCATCGGGGTAGTTTTCCACTTCGGTCGGCTGAAAGGTTTCGCGGAGCGTGATGCCCATACCCTTCGCGATGGCGGCTGCATTGCCCAGAATCGACATAAGGTAAGTATACGGCCATAAACTGCTGCCCACTTCGCCTCAGCCAAAGCCATTTTGCTCCGCCTCAGCTTTGGCATACGCTATCCTTGTGCCTCGCATACCTCTTTTTGCGAAATTGCTACTCTCTTTGTTCGGGGCAGACCTTATCTCGATCATTGCAACTCCATTGATTCTCAAGCCGCGCCCAAGTGATCTGGCCGTTGTCTTTGGCAATGCTGTCACCGCGGAAGGTGCGCCGTCGCCCAGACTCAAGGCTCGTTTGGATGAGGCGCTCACGATGTACAGGGCCGGTCTAGTAGGGCGCATCTTGGTCAGTGGCGGTGTGGAGCCCGGACCTGAAACACATTCCGAACCAGCCATCATGGCCGCTTACCTTGAGGCTCATGGCGTGCCTTCTGCACTGCTTCAAGATGCCGAGGGTCAGAACACAGCGGCAACAGCTGTCAACACAGCACGTCTACGACCGCCGCTCTATCATGTGCTCGTTGTAACTCAATGGTTTCACGTTGCTCGCGCCACACTCGCCATGCGACAGCAAGGCATCTCCCAAGTCGCTGCGGCTTGGCCGCTCTTCTTTGAATGGCGCGATCTTTATTCTCTTACTCGCGAGACAGTTGCGCTTCCTATGTATGTCTTCAAAGCCTTCTGGAAAGCTCCGAACGTCGCCGTAGGGTCCAAAGACCAATTCCTGAGATACAAAGAAGAAGGCCGACGACCGCAGGCGCAGTTCGCATAAGCATCAAGTACGCCGGTTCATAGCTCAAAGTTGGTTCTTCTTCATCGAGAATGAGCTTGTGCCGGTTCGGGTTTAGGGACCTCTCTTCGCGCTGAAAGGTCCACCCTGGTGCCTTGAGTACAAGATAGGTCAGCGGTGCGTCCACACCACCGTAGTCCAAGCCTGTGCACATCCGGATTACGCCGAGCAACAGAGCGGCGGCTATGGAGAGGATGACTAAGGGGCGCACGTTATTGCAAGTCTCGGTATACAGGCGCTTTTAATCGCAGCTCTGTCCGCATCTGTTGCACAGCTGGTAGCAGGTTTCTGCCGGGACAAGTCTCCGTCCTACCGTACTCAATATGACCGCCAAAAAACTGAATAGGAAAATTCTGGCGTAAAAGTAGGCTAAGCCGCTTGAGCGAAAGAAGCATCGCGACCGGTACAGCTTCGCCTGCATAAGTTTTACCCAGAAGTAGATTCCTAACACTGCTATCAAAATCGCCCATGCACACTATGCCGATTTTGCCGGTGTTCTGACTGAGAACATCCGATCCTTTGTACAAGATCTCCCGTCCTTCGATAATCTGTCCCTCTTTGGTGATGCCGTAGGGATAAGCAATGTCCTGCCAACTTCTATGCTCCATATCGAGGTCTTGAATGGCGCGCATTGTGATGTAGCTTTCATGCCCCGTGTAATGCACCACAATGGAGTCATAATTCCAGTCATAATCCAACTGACCACGAACAGGCCGAGGGTTCCAAAATATCCTGGGCTGGATTGACCCTGCTTGAAGAAGCTCAGCCTGGACAGCTTTGCGCTTCGCAAGTTCCTGCGCGTTCGGGACTGTTGCCATCAGAACTCCCTTGAGCCTTCGGCTCCAATCGAGACTTACTTCTTGGATGCTGCCAATTTCTCCTCAGCAACCCTTGACACAGCATTCGCGGCGTCATACTTGTCCCCGTCATCGCCGGCCTGATTCCACAGTTCCTGGGCGTGTGTTTGCTCTGCTTGGGCCTGTGCTGGGTCGATTTCCGTTGGCTTGAGCGCCTGCTCTGCAAGGATCGTTACCCTCTCGGGTAGCACTTCTACGAATCCCCAGGCGACAAAGAAGGTTTGCTCCCCTGCGGAACCGCCATGAAGACGCAACTCGCCGGCACCCAACTCGGCGAGCAACGGCGCAGCACCATACAGCGCCTCAAGGTAACCCGTCATCGCCGGTAGCTCTACCGCCGTGGCGGTTGCATCCAGCAGCACGCGCTCCGGCGTGACCAGTCGCACCGTGAGCAACCCCGAGTTGTTCGTATCTTCCGCCATGCTTCCGCCTTACTTCTTAGCCCCTGGCTCCAAGCTCTTAGCCTTTACCTAGAGGCTAAGAGCGAGAAGCTATTCCTTTACGCCGCTGCCTTCATCTTCTCGGCCGCCGCCAGTACATCCTCGATGCCACCTTTCAGGTAAAAAGCCTGCTCGGGAATGCTGTCATGCTTGCCTTCAATAATCTCTTTGAAGGAACGCACCGTATCGGCAACCTTCACATAAGCACCAGGGATGCCGGTAAAGATCTCGGCCACATGGAAGGGCTGCGAAAGAAAGCGCTGCACTTTACGCGCCCGCGCAACCGTGAGCTTATCTTCTTCTGAAAGCTCATCGATGCCGAGAATCGCAATGATGTCCTGCAGATCCTTGTAGCGCTGCAAGATGCGTTTCACACCCTGCGCCACATCGTAGTGCTCCTGCCCAACAACACGCGGCGACAAAATGCGCGAGGTGGACGCCAGCGGATCGACAGCCGGGTAGATCCCCAGCTCCGATAGCGGACGGGAAAGCACCGTTGTCGCATCCAGATGGGCAAAGGTCGTTGCAGGCGCCGGGTCGGTCAAATCATCCGCCGGGACATAAACCGCCTGCACCGAAGTGACGGATCCCGCCTTGGTCGACGTGATGCGCTCCTGCAGTTCACCCATTTCCGTGGCCAGGTTCGGCTGGTACCCAACGGCGGATGGCATACGGCCTAACAGCGTGGAAACCTCAGAACCGGCTTGTGTGAACCGAAAAATGTTGTCGATAAACAGTAGTGTGTCCGCATGCTCCTCATCGCGAAAATATTCGGCGACCGTGAGCCCGGTCAGCGCCACACGCAAGCGCGCCCCCGGCGGCTCGGTCATCTGGCCGTAGATTAACGAGGCTTTCGACTTCGGCAGATCCTTCAAATCGATCACGCCGGATTCCTGGAACTCATGCCAAAGGTCGTTTCCCTCACGGGTACGCTCCCCCACGCCGGCAAAAACAGAGAACCCACCGTGCTTTGTCGCCACGTTATTGATCAACTCTTGAATCACCACGGTTTTGCCAACGCCGGCACCACCGAAGAGGCCGATCTTGCCGCCCTTTAAGAAAGGTTGAATCAAATCAATGACCTTAACGCCTGTCTCAAACATCTCTTCCGAGGTGGACTGCTCATCAAAAGCGGGCGCTTGCCGATGAATGGGCCGGTATTCTGTCGCGTTCACAGGGCCGAGTTCATCCACCGGTTTACCGAGCACATTCAGCACGCGGCCCAGCGTCGGCCGGCCCACGGGCACGGTAATGCCCGCGCCGGTGTCGGTGGCTTTCATGCCGCGTACCATGCCTTCAGGGCGATGCAGCGCACGCGACCTTCGCCCAGGTGCTGCTGCACTTCTACCGTGACATTGATGGGCGAAGGCACATTGAAGCCCTCACTGCTGATCGTCAATGCCTCAAAGATGGGAGGCATCTTCGCCTCGTCGAACTGCACGTCCACAGCCGGACCGCTGATCGCAATGACCGTTCCGATATTTCCTTTGTCTGCCATAACTCTTTCCACAACAGGGGTAACGCCCTAAACCGAAGCGGCTCCGCTCACAATCTCAATAATCTCTTTGGTGATCGCCGCCTGGCGAACACGGTTCATGGTCAGCGACAACCGGTCGATCAGGTCGCCTGCGTTCTTCGTGGCTGCGTCGGTGGCGGTCATGCGCGCTGCATGCTCGGCCGCGCTCGATTCCAACACCGCATGCAAAATCTGTGTCGTTACGTACCGCGGCATCAAGTGGCGGAACAGGCGATCCGGCGGCTGGTCATAGATGTAGTCAACCTCCGCCGTACCGAACTTCTTGGCTTCGGCATCGATTTCCGCCTCTTCCGGAGCGTTGATGGAAATGCCGGCAGCTTCGGCGGCACGGGCTGCCATTTCTTTTTGCTCCTCGCTCATCTCTTCAGCCGCAGTGATTTCATGCTCGCCCAGCTTGCGAATGGGCAGAAGCTTTTCGACCACTACCCGTTGCTGGATGACCGACTTGAACTCGTTGTACACCAGGTATACGGCATCGATCTCGGAACGCTCGTAGCGGCTGATGATCGAGGCGGCCATGGCGGAGATGTCTTCGATGTTGGCGCGGACCAGCAGATCCGCATGCTCCGCTGCGACCTCAACCGGCGCCTGCCGATGCCGAATATCCTCGATGTGCTTGGCGAGATCGTTATCGTAAAGCTCTTCCTTGTGCTCGTACCGTGCCGCGGGATAACGTCGCTTATATAGCCCGATTGCCTTTTTGCCGATCGGCTCCAAATCGATGTTCTGTCCCAGGCCACGGCGCTCGTCGATCAATCGCTGCGCGGCTTTACCGATGTTGGAGTTGAAACCGCCGGCAAAACCCTTGTCGCCGGCGATGACGACGACCAGAATGTTCTTCTCTTCCCGCTCCACCAGGAGTGGGTGCATCACGTCGCCAGTCGAATCATCAAGCAAATCGGTGCGACGCACGAGAGACTCCAGTACATTGGTCAGCATCTGCGCATAGGGCCGCGCCTGCATGGCGCGTTCCTGGGCACGACGCAACTTCGCTGCCGAAACCATTTTCATGGCTTTGGTGATCTGCCGCGTGTTCTTTACGCTGCGGATGCGCCGCCGTAGATCGAGTACATTTGCCATGCTTCGTTATTACTTCCGTTCTCCTTCGAGGCGGGCGACACGCACCTCGAGTTCGGTTAATTTCCCAATCACCATCAGCATATCGGCATGGAAGCGAGATTCCAGAGCTGTCATTCGACTGTCCAGCCGGCCTTCCATAGCGCCCATCCGCGCTTTCCAGCTTCGCGTAATCGGTGCGATTCAGCAAGATACCAACGAGCACTGTCAGCGTCGGAATGAGGACAGCAAGCAGCAATTGAGTTTGTGGCATGGTGATCCCTTACCTGATTATCGCCCGATGCCTGCTGCAACCTCTGCTGCCTTTTTGTGCTGCGAAAGAAAGTCGCGCTTGTATTCTTCGATCGCGCTTTTGAGCCGGTTGCGCAAATCGTCGTCCAGTGCCTTCATGGTGCTGATGTCGGTCAGGATGTCCGGATGTGCGGAGTCGAGGAACGGGTAGTACCCGGCCTCAAATGCCTTGATGTCGCCGACCTCCACATCGTCCAGCAAACCCTGTGTGCCGGCAAAGAGGATGGCGACCTGCTGCGCTGCTGTCAAGGGCTGAAATTGCGGCTGCTTCAGCAGTTCCGTCAATCGCTGTCCTCGATTGAGCTGCTGCTGCGTAACCTTGTCGAGGTCCGAACCGAACTGGGAGAAAGCCGCGAGTTCACGATATTGGGCGAGGTCCAGCTTCAGTGTTGAGCCGACCTGCTTCGTCGCCTTGATCGCCGCGGCAAAACCTACGCGGGAAACCGACAAACCGACGTTTACCGCCGGACGCACGCCCGAGTTGAATAGATCGGTTTCAAAAAAGATCTGCCCATCGGTAATGGAGATCACATTTGTCGGAATGTACGCGGACACATCGCCGGCCTGCGTTTCAATGATTGGCAACGCAGTGAGCGAGCCGCCACCCTTGGCCTTGGACATTTTGGACGAACGCTCCAGCAAGCGGGAATGCAGATAAAATACATCGCCCGGGTATGCCTCGCGCCCAGGCGGACGGCGCAGCAGCAGCGAGATTTCGCGGTAGCTCGCCGCATGCTTGGACAGATCGTCATAGATGATCAGGGCGTGCTTGCCGTTGTCGCGAAAGTACTCACCCATCGCGGTTGCGGCGAATGGGGCAAGATACTGCATCGGCGCAGGCTCGGAGGCGGTGGCCGCAACAACAATCGTGTAGGCCATCGCGCCGTACTCTTCAAGCGTCTGCACGACCTGCGCTACGGAAGACCGCTTCTGTCCAATCGCGCAGTAGATGCAAATCAGATCGTTTTTGGCGGAGTTGATGATCGTATCGAGGGCAACCGCGGTCTTGCCGGTCTGACGATCGCCGATCAGCAACTCGCGTTGACCACGGCCGATGGGGATCATCGTATCGATCGCCTTGATGCCGGTCGCCATCGGCTCCGTCACCGATTGGCGATCGATCACGCCGGGGGCAATGCGCTCGACGGGTAAGGTTTGCGTGGTGTTGATCGGTCCCTTGTCGTCGATAGGCTGGCCGATGGCGTTGACCACACGCCCGATCAGCGCATCGCCGACGGGGACGGACATAATCTTGCCCGAGCGCTTGACCTGGTCGCCTTCACGCAACTCCGTGTAGTCGCCCAGCAAAACGGCGCCGACCTGATCCTCGTCGAGATTCATGGCCAGGCCTGCCACGCCGTGCGGAAAATCAATCAGTTCGCCGGCCATGACACGATCAAGTCCATGCACGCGCGCGATGCCATCCCCAAGGGAGATGATGGTGCCC
>CAXTNA010000005.1:32627-33493 GCA_964245535.1 uncultured Acidobacteriaceae bacterium
GACGCGATCTTCGTAGTTCTCAATCTGCTGCCGCAGCAGCTCGGTAATCTCGTTTGCCCCAATGGTCGGCATCTTTGTCTCTTTCCGGTATTTCGTTATCCAAGTACTTCGTGTTCCGTTGTTTTCGTGATCCCGTTACGGCCCTTGCAGTCAAAGGGCGGCGGTTACCATCTGCCGCTTCATTTGCTCCAGCTGCCCGCGAACCGATCCATCGTACACGGTAGAACCCAACCGGATGACCGCGCCGCCCAGCAAAGACGGATCTTCGCGATAAGTTGCACGGACGGAGGTGCTGCCTGCCAACTGTACAATGCTCTGTTCGAGCGAATGCCTGCCTGCTGCATCCAGCGGATGGGCACTGGTAATTTCAGCTTCGGCGATGCCGGTATCCGAGTCGGCACGTTCCAGGTAGGCTGCGATGATCTGCCGCAACTCCTCCAACCGCAGATTATGAATCATGACCGCTAGAAAATTCCGCACCGTTGGGCTGAGCGTCAAACGTTGCGCCAAAGCATCCAGCAGGCGCAGCTTCTGATCTTCCGGAATGGAAGGATTCTCAAGCACTTCGCGCAACTGTGGGCTGGTCTCAAAGGCGAGGAGGAAATCCGACAACTGCGCTTTTATGGCTTCACGCGGCAGCTGTTGTGCAACGACGACCTCATCCAGGGCGCGGGCGTACCGAAGGTCAACGATGGCCATCAGTTCTGCCCTCCCTTTTCGCCCATCAGTCGCTGCGCAAAGCCTTGTACCAACAGACGGTCTGTTTCGGCAGAAACCACGAGGCGCTGCGCTGCATGCTGGATCGCGAGTTCCGCCGCATGGCGCTGCAGTTCGCGCCGCGCGGCGGTGGTTGCCGCCTGGATTTC
>CAXTNA010000005.1:33503-34034 GCA_964245535.1 uncultured Acidobacteriaceae bacterium
CGGTGGCTTTGATTCGATGTTCTTCGCGAGCGGTTTCCGCTTCAATCTGCGTCCGCATACCGGCGATCTCCGCGTCGAGTCTGGCCAAACGGCCCTCGACGGCATTCAAACGCGTGTTGGCCTCTTCGGTCGCCGTACGTGCGTCCACAAGGTGCCGCTGGATGGAAGAGTTGCGTTCACGAAACTTCTTGGGCAGCGTCTTCAACGCAAGATAGCCTATCCCTGCAGCGAGTACAAAAAAATTGAGCAGTTCAAAGCTGGTCGCTGCCTGATCCGGGCTGAGACCCAGCAGCGACCCGAATTTCACAACGGATTTCGAGTGCCGGTACGCATAGGTTTCGTCCTGCTCCTGTTCGCGTTTCTCGGGAACGGCACTCATCGGAGTCGAGCGCTCACCCATCCCAGGGCCGGCTTGCTGTGCGGTCGCCTGGCCGAGCAGCCCCCGGCTACCCAAACCGAACACAAACAGAAGCGCCCAAAGGCATAGCTTGTGAGTATTGCGGAAACGAGGAAAAGGCCTCACTGCCGCAC
>CAXTNA010000005.1:34044-35383 GCA_964245535.1 uncultured Acidobacteriaceae bacterium
CACCACCGCTACCCAAGGCGTTTGGCAGGAGCGTGCGAACGATGCGATCCCCAAGCTCGGCGACGGCGCCTTCGATCTGCCGGCGGGCGGCCTCGGCCGAGGTGTCAATCTCTTCCTTCGCCAAACGAATCCGTTCACCGGCCTGTTCCCGGGCCGTGACCAGCGCCCGGTCGCGCTCGGCCTGACGCTCGCGCAACCTGACCTCCCGCGCGGCGAGTATCTCTTGCCGTGCCGAACGGAGCTTGTCCTCGTATACCGCGGTTTCTGCTTCAGCGGCAGCAATGGCCCCGCGCGCCTGCTCCACCGCACCTGTTGTGCGCAGGCGGCGTTCGGCCAGCGTGCGCTCCAACGGCCTGCGCACCAACAGGCTGTATGCGATCAAAAGCAGGACGAAAAGGATCATCGTCGGCACAGAGCCGAGGATCAACGAACCCAACTGATGGAATATTTGCATGAACCTACTAGGCTTGGATGCGGGTGGGGACCCAAAGCTGCTGCCGGTCCACATGTTTCCGCTGAGTCCAGCACGCACAGGGATGGAAGGACGCGCTTGTCTTCTACCTTTGTAGCAAAGCGAAGATGCAGGCGTCAAAGGAAGATCGCGAGAAAGACCGAATCACATCGAACTTTACGCGACGTCACCGAATCCGGACCCGTAGTCTCCCGTGCTGGAAAATTTTCTTCAGCTTTTCCTCAACGCCACCTACACAGAAGAGTACACTTTCGTTACCGCCTAAGACCCGTCCGGGTCGCGCAGGCCGCGTGAGAAGGGACGTAGCCCCGCTCCCTCTCAGGCGGCCTGTTTTATTTGCGGCTGCGCCATGCAGAAGATGCTATGGGGCGGCTGGTTTGGGCGTCGCATTTCCCTCCATGCCGTTGGCCGCACGCAGGTGGTAACGACGGTACCGGTTCAGCAAGGAGGTCGGTCCGACTGCATGTAGATACAATAAATTGCCTGCAAATCGCTGCCTGGAAAGCGTCGCTCCCCGTTCCAGCGCTGCCAAAACCCGGCCCTCCGATTGGGGAATGCGGAACTCGGTCTCGATCAGCGGATCGGCGATCAGCGCAGCGTCCATGGCGGCGAGGAGCGCTTCCAGTCCGACGCCTGTGCGGGCGGAAACCAGCAGTTCCCCAGGAGCGGTCGCGGTGTCCAGCGGCAGAAGGTCAGCTTTGTTCAGCACCTGGAGCGTCGGGGTGTCACCCACCTCTAATTCCGACAGTACCGCTTCCACCTGCCCTTTCTGCTCGGCCAGCGTGGGGCTGGCCGCATCCCGCACATGCACCAACAGCTCCGCCCGTTCCACCTCTTCGAGCGTGGCGCGAAAACTCGTGACCAGCG
>CAXTNA010000006.1:0-1670 GCA_964245535.1 uncultured Acidobacteriaceae bacterium
GCGCGGGGCTCCCGTGCCGGCGGCCACGCTTGCGACGGCCCGGGTTGGGGGGCGGTTTCAGCGCGGAACAGGCGCCAGCGGCCGCCGCTGAGGTCGAGCCGGCCTTCGGTGCGCGGGGCTGGGGCGGATTTGGGCTGGACGGTGAAGCCGCCCCGCCCAAAGATTTCCAGTTCGCTCAGGATGTAGCCGTGCTCCGTTGCCGGCCGGGTCATCAGCACGCGCACGTACCGGCCCTGACCGGGAGGCGCGAGTCGCAGGTCGTCCACCGGATCATGAGTTGACGGAGCGGGCAGCGGTTGCAGGTCGCGCCAGGTGAGGGCGTTCTCGGAAACCTGGAGCCTGCCCTCGGCGGGCCGCGCGATCCAGTGCAGCGCGACCCGGTCGAAGGTGAAGCGGCCGCCCAGGTCGACATAGACCCACTCCTCATCGAGCCCGGCACTCTTCCATGCGCTGGTAAAGCTGTAGGGGCCGCCAAGATGGATGCGCTCGGGCCCGCGGTAAAACTCCACCTGGCCGAGTTGCCAACCGAGGCCGACCGTAGCGACATCCACCCCGGAGCCGGCGGTTTGGGAAAAATCTATACGGTAAAAGCGGCTCTCAACCGCTTGTGCGAACGGCAAAGATGGGGCGAGCAGAAGCGCGCCGCTCACCAGTTCCGGCGAGTAAGTCGAAGGGTCAAGCGGTTTGCCTCCTGCAACGCCGGCTACGGGCCGCCAAGTGCGGCCGTCGTCGGAGACCGAGGCCGTGAACCGCAATGAACCCGTGTCCACGACATCCGGTACGACGACGAACAGGCCGAGGCGGTCGATGGCCGGGACGGTTACACCGCCGCCGAGATGGATTTCGACATACGGCGCACTGCCCGCGAGCGCCAGCGGCACCTCCGGCGCGTGATTGACCAGCATCTCGCGATCTGGTTTGGGCAGGACGCGGCCGTTCACGACGGTGGTGATCCATTGCGGCAATTGCGTGTCGAGGATGCCGTCCGTGAGGAGCTGCGCGGTGAGGTTGTAGTCGTAGCTGCTGGAATGGAAGGCCGGCCGCAGCAGGGCGAGGTTGCGGTAGGCACCGCTGGTATCGGGCACGAGTGTGGGGCCGGCGTACTCGGCGGGCGCTCCGGGATAGATGCCGACGCCGCGGGTGAAGGCGGTGGCGGCTTCGGGTGTTTGCGGGACGTCCAGGGCCGAGGATGGATCTCGTGAAGCGATCGCGGCGCTCGGAGACGGGGTGTCCGCGTGCACGACGCGCGGCAGAGCGAGGCTGGCTCCGGCGATCAAGCTGCTTTTCAGAAAGGTGCGCCGGGTCGGTTCCATGCTGTCGATCGTTCTCCTCGAAGTGCTGCTGCTTGCTGGTACAGTGTCATCTCGACCGGAGGCTGCAAGCTGCAGTGGGGGAGACCTGCAGGCGAGCTCCGTCATCGGTCCTGCCGGGGGAACCTGCAGGTCTTGCCACTACGCGCGACGAAGCCGTGGCGCTTCGGTCGAGATGACACATGTACCAGATTGGGGAGTTCCTAACGCCCCAAATGTGTGTTGAAGAAGTTGGCCATCATCGCATGGGCTTCTTTGGTCTCGGGCAGCTGCTGATCATTCCAGAAGGTATGCAGCAAGCCTTCAAAAACGACCAGTTGGGCGTTCTGCGGATCGGTGGCCGCACGTAGAAACGCACGA
>CAXTNA010000006.1:1680-32849 GCA_964245535.1 uncultured Acidobacteriaceae bacterium
GCACGATGCAGCGTGACCGTGCCGCTCAGCAAAAGATCGCGCGTGCTGGTGAGAAACAGCGTCGGCGGCATGCCGTGGAGGTCGGCATAGACGGGCGATAGGACGGGATCTTTCAGGTCTGTCGTCGTGGCGTACTCGTCCTGACCCGGCACACGCGGCTGCGGCACGTTCAGGTGCCCGGCAAGCCCGCGCAGGCCGAAGAATGCTTCGGAGTCGCCGCGCTGGCTGTAGTCGCCCATGCCGGAAAAGATGCCCAGCGCACCGGGCAGGGGCAGGCCCAACTGCTTCAGCTTCACGGCGACCTCCGCGGTGAGGATGGCGCCGGCAGAACTGCCATAGATGGCCATGTCGCCGGGCTTGTGCGTTTTTAAGAGTTCGCGATACACCGCGACGGCATCGTCCACGGCGGCGGGAAAGGGGTGCTCCGGCGCGAGACGGTAAAGCACGGCAACTGTTTTGGTTTGCGTAAGCGCGGCCATGGGAACCGACTCGGTCAGGGAGCCGGAATCGACGTTGAAGCCGCCGCCATGGAGGTTGATCAGCACGCGGTCGCGATGCGCCGCCGGGATGGACGGCGGCGTGACGAGCCGGACCGGCACGCCGGCGATCGTGCCCGGCTGCACGTCTACGGGATATTGCGCTCGGAAACCCGCACCGGCCCGGGCCTGCCAGGCGTCCGTATCGCTGCGGCGTTTGCTGAGCGAGTCAACGGTCGGATCATCGGGCCACGCATGGGCCAGCACGCGCTGCGCTTCGGGGCTCACGGTGGTAGGCACGGGAACCACGCGGGTGACGTGCGCGGTGCCGTCCGGTGCGATAAGGCTGGTATCGGTTTGCGGGATGGGCGCACTCGTCTGGGGACTCATTTGAGGGCTCGTTTGGGAACTCGTCTGGGAGCTAGTTTGGGCACGAAGGGAAGCGCTCAGCGACGCGAAGAACAACAGCGAGCTCAACACGAAACACTCGGCTAGAAACGATCGTTTATGGGAATCCAAACTTGGCTCTTTCTCTACTGGAAGTGCAAACCCTTGCGCACCCCACGTTACAGGAACCGGGGAACCTCTGTGTACCTTCAGAACGAAGAAAGGCTGAGGGCGGGTACAACCATAGCGACGGCCATCTCGGGGACCAGGTTGGGCGCTTGCGCCTAGGGTGTCTCGACGTACCGACTGGATCGCGTAGACGCGCCGCATAGAAACCGGCCGCACAGAGACTGGGCCGCCTTTCAGAACGCACACCGATATGTTTCATGAAGGCATACCGAAACGCCTTCGGCAAAGCATACCGATACATCGGTACGCCCTACGTCCACCACGGGTCCACTGGCGGTTCGCGCAGCAGCACGCGGGAAAGAAACGCAACAGCCGACGATAAACCCTCATTCACTGAGGCCAGTGCATCCTCATGCTCGATACTCAGCACGCCATCGTACCCATTCAGCCGCAGCGCGGAAACGATGGCCTTCCATTCCGATTCGCTGTGTCCCCAACCCACAGTGCGAAACAGCCAGGAGCGTTCCGCCATGTGCCGGTAGCTGCGGGTATCGAGCACACCGTTGCGGTCGCGGTTTGCCGGCTGCATGGCCACATCCTTGGCATGCACGTGGAAGATCGCGTCGCCGAGAGCGGTGATGGCGGACGGGATGTCGATACCCTGCCACCACAGGTGGCTGGGGTCGAGGTTGATGCCGATGGCATCGCCGGCTTCCGCCCGCAGGCGCAGCAGGGTTTCGGGGTTGTAGACGCAAAAACCCGGATGCGCCTCCAGCGCGATGCGCACGCCGGCAGCCGTGGCCCGGCGGTTCGCGCCGTGCCAGTAGGGGATCAGCCGCTCGCTCCACTGCCACGCGAGCGCTTCGGTGTACTCCGGCGGCCAGGCCGTGGTGATCCAATTGGGCGTGCGATCGTCCGGACCGCCGCCGGGGCAGCCGGAAAAGGTAACGACCGTGGGCACTTCCAGCAGTCCGGCCAACTGCAGCGTGCGGTCGAAGACGGCATCGTCGCGGTGGGCGAGCGCCGGTTGCGGGTGTACGGGGTTGCCATGGCAGGCAAGTGCGCTGAGGCTGAGGCCGGCATCCGCAAGCCGCATGCGGAACTCGCGCCGTCGATCGCCACTTCCCAGCAAGCCGTCCACGTCCAAATGCCGGCTCCCGGGCCAGCCGCCCGCGCCCAGTTCCAGGCTGCGGATAGCTGGAAATCGTTTCAGGGCAACCAGCAGCTGATCAAAATCGAGGCCGTTAAAGACGGGCGTAAAGAGCCCAAGTTCCATATGCTCTCCATTTCAACTAAGAGTAATTTGCTCTGAGCACCTCCTGCATGACCTCGGCCGTGGCCTGTTGCCACGTCGGCATCGTGTAGCCGAGCACCCGTTCAAGCTTGCTGCCGTCCATGCGCGAGTTGGCGGGGCGCTTGGCAGGCGTAGGGTAGTCTGCGGTGGTGATGGGGGTGAGTCTCGCAAAAGTTTGTTGCGGCTTAGCTTGTTGGGCCAACCGGACAAACTCCTCCGCGAAGCCAAACCAAGTCGTTTCGCCGGCGTTACAGGCATGAAAGATGCCCCCGCGTTCTCGTACAGTGTCAGCGAGGCTTGCACCGCTTTGTGAACTATTTTGAGCTGCCTGCGCTTCACATCGGCGGATCGTGTGTTCAACCAAACGTGCAAGATCGGACGCAGAGGTGGGCGCGCCGTGCTGGTCGGCGACGACCTTCAACTCCGGACGCTCGCGGGCGAAGCGCAAAATGGTCAGAAGAAAGTTTTTGCCGCGCGGACCGAAGACCCAGCTGGTCCGGAAGATCATGTGCGCGGCGCCGGAAGCGGCAAGGGCCTGTTCCCCGGCAAGCTTAGACGCTCCGTACACACCCAGCGGCGCGGGCGGATCGTCCTCACGCCAAGGCTTCGTGCCATCCCCGGAGAAGACGTAATCCGTGGAAAAATGCAGCACCGCTGCGCCGGTCCGGACGGCTTCTTCGCCTAGCACGCGTGGGGCGTCGTGGTTAAGGGCAAAGGCCGCGGCGACATCGGTTTCGGCTTTATCGACGGCCGTGTAGGCGGCGGGGTTCACGATCCAGCGTGGCTTTAGCTCGCGTACAAACGCACGAATGGCTTCAGCATCGGCAAGGTCAAGCTCAGCCCGGGTGGGCGCAACCACCTCGCCGAGCGATTGCAGTAACGGCAGCAACGCGCCGCCGACCTGCCCGTTGACCCCGGTCAGCAGGATGGGGCCGGCCGTTTGTACTGAGGAGGAGGCGGCCACTAGTACACCGTCTCCGTGAGCATGCGCTTGAGATAGCTGCCGTAGGTGCTTTTGCCGATTTTGGCTGCCAGTTCTTCGAGCTGTTCCCGCGTGATGTAGCCGAGGCGGAACGCAATCTCTTCCGGGCAGGCAACTTTGAGACCCTGGCGATGCTCGATCGTCTGGATGAAATTGGCAGCCTCCAGCAGCGACTCATGCGTGCCGGTGTCGAGCCAGGCTGTACCACGGCCCAGCACTTCCGTGTGCAACTGGCCGTGCTCCAGATACCAGCGGTTGACGTCGGTGATTTCGAGCTCACCGCGCGGCGAGGGCTTGATGCCTTCAGCCACGGAAACCACCTGATTGTCGTAGAAGTAAATGCCCGTCACCGCGTAGCGCGACTTCGGCTGAGCTGGCTTTTCTTCGAGCGAAAGCACACGCCGGTCGGGGGCAAACTCGACCACGCCGTAGCGCTCCGGATCCTGCACGGGGTAAGCGAAGATGGTCGCCCCGCGTTCCGTGTCCGCGGCACTGCGGAGCGATTTGGCAAGGTCATGGCCGTAGAAGATATTGTCCCCGAGCGCGAGGCAGCAGCTGTCATCGCCGAGAAAGGTTTTGCCGATCAGGAAAGCCTGCGCCAGGCCGTCAGGCGAGGGCTGGACCGCATATTGCAGCTTCAAGCCCCACTTTTCGCCATCGCCCAGAAGCGCTTCGAAGCGGGGCGTGTCCTGCGGTGTGGAGATCAGCAGGATTTCCGTAATGCCCGCCAGCATCAGCACCGACAGCGGATAGTAAATCATCGGTTTGTCGTAGACCGGCAAGAGCTGCTTGGAAATACACTGCGTGACCGGATGCAACCGTGTGCCCGAACCGCCGGCGAGAATGATGCCCTTCACTTCAAACCCTTTCTTTTGGCCTTGGCGCCCGAAAGTCCTAGTGCGTGACGGCATCCGCCGCGGCAGGTGTCCGGTCGGCGTAATTGGCTGAAACCCACTGCTGATAGCTGCCGCTGGTGACGCCTTCCACCCAGGCCTTGTTGTCGAGGTACCATTGGACCGTCTTGCGCAGTCCGGTTTCGAAGCTTTCCGCGGGCTGCCAGCCGATCTCGCGCTCGATCTTCGTCGCATCGATGGCGTAGCGGCGGTCATGGCCGGGCCGGTCTTTCACCGAGGTAATCAGCTGCGCGTGCGGCTTGAACGGCGAGTTTGGCACCAACTCATCCAGCAGCGCGCAGATGGTGTGTACGACATCGCGATTTGTACGCTGGTTGCAGCCGCCGACGTTGTAGGTCTCACCCACCGTGCCCTTGGCAAGCACCGCTGCGATAGCGCGGCAATGGTCTTCCACAAACAGCCAGTCGCGCACCTGCAGGCCATCGCCGTAGAGGGGCAGCGGCTTGCCGCCAAGCGCGTTATTGATGACCAGCGGAATCAGCTTTTCAGGAAACTGGTATGGGCCGTAGTTATTGGAGCAGTTTGTGACCAGAACGGGCAGCTTGTAGGTGTGCACCCAGGCGCGCGCCAGAAAATCCGATGCTGCTTTGGAGGCCGCGTAGGGGCTGTTGGGCGCATAGGGTGTGGTCTCCGAAAAGGCAGGGTCTTCGGGTTCCAGCGTGCCGTAAACCTCGTCGGTCGAGACATGAAGGAAGCGGAATTTCTTCTGCTCGTCTTCGCTGAGGTTTTTCAGGTAAGCCCGTGCACCCTCGAGCAGCGTAAAGGTGCCGTGGACGTTGGTCTGCAAAAAGACCTCGGGACCGAGAATCGAGCGGTCCACGTGGCTTTCCGCCGCGAAATGCACGATGGCGCGAGGCTTGTGGCTGGCCAGCAACTCGGCGATCAGCGCCGGATCGTCGATGTCCCCATGGACAAAGGTGTAATCCGTGCGATCTTCCACGGCGGCGAGCGTTTGCGGATTGCCCGCATAGGTTAGCTTATCGAGGTTCACGACCGGCCCAAGGTGTTCGCCGAGCCAGTGCAGCACGAAGTTGCCGCCGATAAAACCGGCGCCCCCCGTAACGATGATGGTTTCAGTCATGCGCATCCGGTTTTCAGTGTGTGCGGTACCGCCGTGGGACGTCCATACCCCAGAGGTGGTAATTGGATTTGGGGGCCGGGCCGGTACACTCCCCAACCTTACCAAGGAAAACCGGCTTTTTGCTTCGTTTTGCTACAAAGGAAGGGCTTCAGCGCAAACCGTGCTTGACGATCTAGCGAAGCAAAGGTGATGATGAGTCATCTCGACCACAGGTCTTCATAGAAAGACCGATACTTTGCAGGTTCTGCAAGGCTGCTTTGCTGCTTTCTGAGCGTTCCGATGGACATGTGCACCCTTAACGGCTCCCCCGCGGGCCTAGCACGCACGTACAGGAGGCTCTTTTGAAGAGCAAACTCTTTCTTTCTCTTCTGCTTCTGGCCGCGCCGCTGCCAGGCTACGCAGCCGAGCAGTTGGTGCCCGGCGGTTCGCTGATTCAGTGCACCGTCGCCGAGCCGAAACTTTCTTCCAAAACCGAATCCATCGGCGACCCGGTGCTCTGCCAGGTCAGCCATGTGGAGCTTTACGGACGATCCGTTTTCCCCTACGGCAGCTACATGGAAGGCCGGTTTGAGGATTACAAGGACCCCGGCCACTTTGTCGGCAAGGGGTGGATGGAACTCAAGTTCGACCGCCTGATTGTAGGCAATACCGTGGTGCCGGTTGCGGCCAAGGTGGTGTACGTGCCCAAATACCCGGTTGATAAAGAAGGCCGCATCCATGGCACCGGCCACCCGGTACGCGACGCCATTGAGTGGGCCATTCCGGTGCTTTGGCCGATCGACCTGCTCAACCTGCCGCGCCGCGGTCCCCGGCCCACGCTGAAGGCTGAAACCCGGCTCACGCTGAAGGTCATGGATGATTTGGTCATCCCGAGCCGTGAAGAACTGGCGCAGCAGGAAAGGCCCGCCCTGGTCTCGCGGGCACCCTACCAGGAGCCGTTGCAACAGCCGGCTTACCCGCCACCGCCGCAGCAGTCCTATGCTCCCGTTCCGCAGCAGCCCGCGTATCCATACGCACCGCCGCCCCAACCCGTGGTGTACCCATACGCGCCGGCCCCGCAGGCTGTTTTTGTTTCCGCGCCGGTGTTGTATGGCTATGTACCGCCGCCGCCACCCCCGCCTGCTGTTGTGTCGCCATATGGTTACGGTTATGCGAGCTATGGACCGCCGGTGTACCACCCGCGGTACTATGCACCGTACTAGCTGTTTCGAGATGACCGTCAATGATACGAACGTCGCCAGTTTTGGCGGCGTTCGCTTTTAGCCGACCCTTCCTGAAGCTGCACCACAACGCCGTCAGGATGACAGGATGAGGAACACGCAACCTGCAAGATTCGTCTCTCTGCAGGCAATCCATGAGCCGCCGTCAGATACTCCGCGGTTCTGCGGCATGTTGCACCGCGGCTTTGATCAGCGACCGCAACAGATCGTCGCTCATCGCCTGCGGATCGAAGAGAAGATTCAACGCCAGCCCATCAAGCAGCGAACTGAAACGCGCGGCGTGCTCGCGGCGACGTGTGGGGTCGCTGAAGCCCAGCTCCGGCAGCAGTTCCGCAATGTGCGTTTCGGCGCAACGGAGCTTCATGCCGGCGTGAATGGTGACGAGGCGTTGTTGTCTGGGGGGCCGTCGAATCGCATACAGCTTGAATTCGATCGAAAGCAGCATACGCCGGCGATTCCCAACGAGCGTGACGAGCAGATCGGTGAGGATCTCGATGCGCTCCCCCAGGGATTGTTCGCTGCGCATCGCGTGCTGAATGCGCTGCTCGTCTTCGGCTAAGTCGTCCTCGAAGATCGCAAAGAACACGTCTTCCTTGTCGTCAAAGTGCGCATAAAAGGCACCGCGGGTTTTACCTGCCGCCGCGGCGATGTCTTCCAAGCGGGCGACCTCGAAGCCATCGCGGGCGAAGATGTCGCGAGCGGCCTGCACCAGTTCACGGCGGGTCGCCTGGGATCGCTCCTGTCGCCGCACGCCCTGAGCTGGTGTACAAAGGGGCGGCGTGCCCGGAGCTGGGCTGTAAAACGCGGCTCCTCCGGATTTTCCTGAGTCGTTCACCTCCGTTCAGAATCTCACGTTCAGATACATCCGTGTATGTTTCCTTTGATGTATCCCCGTGGAGCCGCTGCGTGATTGAAAAAGAACAAGATAGTTGCCCTTCTGCCTTGAATGAACCGGCACAGTGGTGGATGCTGCTGGGCAGGCTGGGGCTGCTGGGCCTGACCCTGGCGGCGCTGGCCGGTTGCCGTAAAGCAACAGGCGCGGCCGCACCGCCCGCTATGGGACCGTTGCCGGTATCCGTGGTGCGTGCAACAACCGCCGATGTGCCCGTGAAGAATGACTGGGTCGGCACGCTGGACGGTTTTGTGAATGCCAATATCCAGCCGCAGGTCAGCGGGTACCTGGTGCGCCAGCTGTACCGGGAAGGCTCACCGGTGAGCAAGGGCCAAGTGTTGTTTCAGATCGACCCGCGGCCGTTCCAAGCGCTGCTCGAGCAGGCGCAGGCACAGCAGGGTTTGGCGCAGATCAATGTCAATCGCGATGCGCCCCTGGCAGAGCAGCGCGCTATCGCGCAGAGCCAGCTGGACAATGACAAACAGCAGGCGCTCAACGCGCAGGCGGGTGTGCGCACCGCACAGGCAGCCATCGCCGCCGCACAGGCCAACGTGGCAACGGCTAGGCTGAATCTGGGCTTTACGCAGGTGCGGTCGTTAATTTCGGGCGTGGCGGGGCAGGCGACCACGCAGGTCGGCAACCTTGTAAGCCCGCAATCGGTCTTGACGGCGGTATCGCAGTTAAATCCGATCAAGGTGTACTTTTCCATCTCCGACAGTGAATACCTGGCGCTGACGCGCCGTGCCGCTGCCGGAAAAGGCGATCTGCTGCGCAGTTCGGCGAATCTGCCGTTGACGCTCACGCTAGCCAACGGCGACGCGTACCCGCAAACGGGGCACATTGTTTTTGTGGACCGGCAGATCAATCAGCAGACCGGCGCGATCCGCATCGCGGCGGCCTTTCCAAATCCGGGCAATGTGCTGCGGCCGGGGCAGTTTGGGCGTGTCGCGGCCAATACCGAGGTGCTGCACAATGCGCTGCTGGTGCCGCAGATCGCGGTAACGGAGCTGCAGGGAACGGAGCAGGTCTACACGGTGGGCGCGGACAACAAAGTTCACGTCGTGAACGTGATGCTGGGGCCACAGGCCGGGGCGAACTGGGTGATTAAAAGCGGGCTCGCACCGGGCGCCCAGGTCATCACAGACCAGCTGCAAAAGCTGCAGGAAGGCGCGCCGGTGAGCCCGCACGCGGCTCCGGCAGCCCCGGCAACAACCGAAACATTGGCTTCCACCAACACCGACGCGACAGGACGGTAAACGATGTCAAAGTTCTTCATCCGCCGCCCCATTGTCGCGATCGTGATCGCCATTCTAACGGTCATCATCGGCCTGGTTTCGCTATTCACCTTGCCTACCTCGCAATACCCCGACATCGTGCCGCCCGAAATCCAGGTGCAGGCCACCTACCCCGGCGCGGATGCCAAGACGTTGGAACAGGCAGTCGCGACGCCCATCGAAGAGCAGATGAATGGCGTCGATAACGCGATCTACATGTACTCGCAGAACGCCAACAACGGCCAATCGACGTTGTATGTCGATTTCGATGTGAAAACAGACCCGAACATCGACCAGGTGCTGGCGCAATTGCGTGTTTCGCAGGCCCAGTCGCAACTGCCGCCGCTGGTGAATACGGCGGGTGTGACGGTGCAAAAGGCGCAAACCTCACCGATGATGATCGTGACGATCAACTCGCCGAGCAACAAGTACAATGCCGAGTTTCTCACCAACTACGCGATCATCAACGTCCAGGATCAGCTTACCCGCGTGAAGGGCGTAGGCAAGGTGCAGGTCTTCGGCGGCCAGTATGCGATGCGCGTTTGGGTGCAACCCGACAAGCTGGCGCAGCTCGGCGTTTCGTCTACCGATGTCATCAACGCGCTCGCGACGCAGAACAACGTATACCCAGCCGGCCGCATTGGCGGAGAGCCTGTGCCCTCGGGCCAGCAGCTCACCTACACGGTGCGCACGCAGGGCCGTCTGGTGGAACAGAAGCAGTTTGAAGACATCATCCTGCGGTCGAATCCCGATGGTTCCGTGCTGCACTTGCGCGATGTGGCGCGGGTACAACTGGGATCGCAGAACTACGATCTGAATGCACGCTACAACGGCGCGCCGGCGGGCATCATGGGCGTGTATCAACTGCCGGGGTCGAACGCCGTACAAACGGCAGCCGCCGTGCGTGCGCAGCTCGCGGAGCTTTACAAAAGCTTTCCCGCCGGGCTGCAATACTCCGTAACGCTGGACACGACCAAGGCCGTGACGGCCGGCATTCACGACATCACGGTAACGCTGGGGATTGCCCTGGTGCTGGTCATTCTGGTCACGTACCTATTTCTGCAAGGGTGGCGTGCGACGCTGATTCCATTGTTGGCCGTCCCGGTTTCGCTGATCGGCGCGTTCATCCTTTTCCCGGTACTCGGTTTTTCGATCAATACGCTGTCGCTGTTTGGGCTGGTGCTGGCAATCGGTCTTGTGGTCGACGATGCCATCATCGTGGTCGAAGCCGTGGAACACCACATCGATGAAGGTATGACGCCGCGCGCCGCAACCGAGCGCGCCATAGAAGAGGTGGGTGGCCCGGTGGTCGCGATCGCGCTCATTCTGGCAGCTGTCTTCATCCCGACCGCGTTCATCCCAGGCATCACCGGACGGCTTTATCAGCAGTTTGCGGTGACCATCGCGGTTTCCGTGCTGATCTCGGCTTTCAACGCATTAACGCTAAGCCCGGCGCTCGCGTCGCTGCTGCTCAAGCCCAAAGACAAGAATCGCAAGCCGGGACCGCTGCAACGCTTCTTCGACTGGTTCAATCGATTCTTCGGCCGGACCACCGATAAGTATGTGTCCACCTCCGGTGTGCTGATTCATAAGTCCGGTATCACCATGGCCGTGCTCGCGTTGATTGCGGTGGTGGCGGTTTTTCTCGGAGCCAAGCTCCCGACGGGATTTATTCCGACCGAAGACCAGGGCTACATGTTTGTTGCGCTGCAACTGCCGGATGCCGCCAGCCTGCAGCGTACCGACAACGCCGGCCTGAAGGTGACCAAAGCACTGCTGGACACGCCCGGCATCAGCGGTGTGATGCAGGTGAACGGCTTCAGCTTGCTAACCCTCACGGAAAGCACCAACACGGCGTTCTTCTTCGTCACCTTGAAGCCGTGGGATGAGCGCAAGACTGCGGACGTGCAGCTCGCGAGTATTCAGAACAGCGTGCAAGGCAAGCTGGGTGGCATGAGCGATGGTCTGGCGTTCAGCTTTCCGCCGCCGGCAATTCCGGGCATCGGCACCTCCGGCGGCGTCACGATGATTCTGGAAGACCGGTCCGGCAAGGACGATCCGCAGTTCCTGACGCAGAACATCTATGCCTTTCTCGGCGCAATCGCCAAGCGGCCCGAAATAGCGGCCGCGATTCCTTCGTACCTGCCCGCCGTGCCGCAGATTTACGCCGATGTGGACCGCGAGAAGGCAAGCCAGCAGCAGGTCGATCTCAACAACGTGTACACGACCATGCAGACCTTTATGGGCGGGTATCTGGTGAACTACTTCAACCGCTTCGGCCGCCAGTGGCAAACCTACGTCGAAGCGGAAGGCTCGTCCCGGACGAACATCGCCAACATCAACCAATTCTATGTACGCAGCGCGAACGGCGGGCAGGTGCCGCTGGCCTCGCTGGTGCACACCAAGCAGATCACGGGGCCGGAGTTCATCACGCGTTTCAACGAGTACCCCGCGGCGCAGATCAACATCGCGGGCAAGCCCGGCTTCAGCTCCGGCCAGGTGCGGGCCGCGCTGGAAGACGTGTACAAGCAGTCGATGCCGGTCGGGATGGGCTACGACTATTCGGGCATCACCTTCCAGGAGCAGCGGGCGTCCGCAGGTGTACCGGCCTCCGCGGTGTTCGGGCTTTCGTTGTTGTTTGTCTTCTTAATTCTTGCCGGTTTGTATGAGAGCTGGACGCTGCCGTTCAGTGTGTTGTTGTCGACGCCGGTCGCGATCTTAGGTGCCTATGTAGCGCTCAGCATGCGAGCATTTGAAAACGATATTTTCGCCACCATCGGTCTCGTCATGCTGATTGGGCTTTCGGCGAAAAACGCGATCTTGATCGTGGAGTTTGCCGTTTCAAATTACAAAGCCGGCCAATCGATCTCGGAAGCGGCTTTGAATGCGGCAAAGTTGCGCTTCCGACCCATCATCATGACCGCGCTGGCCTTCATCTTCGGCTGTCTGCCGCTGTGGACGGCGACGGGCGCAGGCGCGGCTTCGCGACAGATCCTCGGTACGGTCGTGATCGGCGGCATGCTGCTCGCCAGTGTGGTTGGCATTCTCATGGTGCCGGTCACGTTTGCGGTAGTCGAGTACCTTTCGCATCGCTTCAGCCGTGGCGGCAAAGGCACATCCATGGATTCACTGCACGATCCTGAAGCGGCCGACGCCGACGCTGAAGCCGAAAAGCAGATGGTCACAGCGACAGGAGGTCATTCGTGAGGCGCACCCATCGGCTTCTGAATTTCATGAGCTTCGCCCTGCCCGCGGGTGCCGTTCTTCTGCTTGCGGGCTGCAATATCGGGCCGAAGTACACGCGGCCCGTGGTGCCGGTGCCGCCCGCGTTTCGCGGCGCCGACAACGCCACGGTTTCGAGTGCGCCGCAAAATTCGCTTGGCGATCAGCAGTGGGCGCAGGTCTTCCGCTCGCCGGAGTTGCAGGGGCTGATCCGCACCGCGCTTGAGAATAACTTCGACCTGCGTGTCGCGGCAGAGCGTGTGCTCGAGGCCGAAGCGCAGGTGCGCATTACGCGCGCGCAGGAGTTTCCGCAGATCAACGCAGGCGGCACGGGGATTGGCGCGGAGTTCCCGAGCAATCTCGGCAGCACGATCGCGAGCCCGATCGAGTTCGGCAGCTACAACGTATCTGCGGCATGGAGTCCTGATTTCTGGGGCATTTACCGCAAACAAACGCAGGCCGCCCGCGATCAATTGCTTGCGCAAACCTGGGCGCAGCGGGCCGTGCGGTTGAGCCTGGTGCAGCAGGTAGCGACGACGTATTTTCAGTTGCGCGTACTGGACGATCAACTCGCCATTGCGAAGCAGACTTTGAAGACGCGTCAGGACTCCGTCGACTTGACGCGCACCCTGGAGCAGGGCGGCGCCGCACCGCTTTCTGACTTGCGCCAAGCCGAACAACTCTTGTACACGGCAAGCTCGCAGATCCCGCAGCTGGAACAACAGATTCAGCAGAATGAAAACGCGCTACAGCTGCTGCTAGGGCAGAATCCCGGGCCGGTCGCGCATACTGATCCCAACGCGCTCCTGCCTCCGCCTGAAAATTTGCCCGTCGGTTTGCCTTCGCAGCTGTTGGAGCGCCGGCCGGACATTCAGCAGGCCGAGGCACAGTTGCGGGCGGCCAACGCACAGGTGGGAGTGGCGCGGGCGCAGTTCTTTCCGCAGATCTCGATCAACGCGTCAGGTGGGTTGGGGGGCAGCACCTTTGCCGACCTCTTCAACACCTCGGGGCAGACCGTCTACGGCTACAGTACGTTGGCACAGCCGCTGTTTGAGGGCGGAAGATTGCGTGGGCAACTGCAGTTATCCGAGCGGCAGAAAGAAGAAATGATCCTTGACTACCGGCGGGCGATTGCGACGGCGTTTCACGATGTGTCGAACGCGCTGGTCGCGGTCAACAAGCAGCGTGCAGCACGGGTGGAGCAGGAAAAACTTGTGGCTGCGGCGCAAGATGCCACACGGCTGGCCCGGGTCCGCTATCGTGGCGGGGCCACAGCTTATCTCGAGGTACTGACGACGGATACGAATCTCTTTTCCGCGCAGCTCAACCTGGCAAGCGCGCAGCAAAGCGAAGCGTTGACGCTGGTGCAGCTGTATAGTGCGCTCGGCGGCGGCTGGCAATAGTTGCGCGATGATTTCGGAACATGCGGGCAGGTAAAGAAAACAGCGTAAACAGTCTTTGCCGCATCCAAAACCGCAAAGGTCCCGTGTTCGATTGATAGGGCGATGTAGTGCAGCTGTGCGTGTTTGCGCAGAAACCGCTGTGCTCCGGGCCTTTGGACGTGAGGGCAGTGTGCCCCAAAAACGCAAGGGCGCAATAGGTGTGGGCAAGGTGGAAGCAGGTTGCGGCGGTATGGCAGATGTTCTGATTGGTGACGGGCATATGGGGTCGTGTAAAACGCTTCGCTTGCCCGTATGCGCATCCGCGCTCCGTGCGCGACGTGCGAAGGCGCTGCCGGGGCCGTTGCTGTTGGCTTCCGCACTGCTCGGCATCTCGCCCATTGCGGTAACTGCCGCTGCGCAAAGCCCTTCAGAACAGGTGACGGGGCCCACCACTGCTGTGACGGTGCCGCTTTCCGGCCAGGCGCAGGGCGGTTCCGTGATGGTGACCCAGGGCACGACCAATTCGGGCGGCAGCAACACCGTAAACACGATCAACAGCTCCGTCACCGTGCTGCCGCCGTATACCGGAAGCACGCCCGCCGGCAAAGCCACCGGCGGCGTGATGCCGCTGACGCTCGGCAATGCGCTGGCCCTGGGGTTGCGCTACAACCTTGGCGCGATCGAGCAGTCGAACAGCGTGCTGCAATCGCAAGGGCAGCGTGAAGTTGCCAGAAGCGCGTTGCTGCCCTCGCTGAACTCCGGGATCAGCGAAGTGTTCGAGCGCATCAATCTGCGCACCGAAGGCATTTCGCTCAACATCATTCCGGAATCGGTGAAGTTCAACTATTTCGACGCAAGGGCGGCGCGGTTGAACCAGTCTGTTTTCGATTTGGTGCGGATCGACAATCTTCGCAGCGCCAGCGAGTCACTCAAGGCGAGCCTGCAGGCTGCCCGCAATGCCCGCGACCTGGTAGTGCTCGCGGTGGGCGGATCGTATCTGCAGCTGATTGCGACCGACGCGCGCATTGTTTCCGCAAAGGCGCAGGTGGAAAGCTCACAGGCAATCTATAAGCAGGCGGCGGACCGTTTTGCGGCCGGTCTGGCAGCGCGCGTCGATGCCGAACGCGCGCAGGTACAGCTGCAAACCGAGCAGCAGCGCTTGCGCTCGTTGCAGGCGGATTTGGAAACCGGCAAGCTGCGGCTCGCGCGCATCATCGGCCTGCCGCTCGGGCAGCAGTTCACGGCTGCGGAGGATTACCGCTTTCAACCGCTGACCGATGTGACCGTCGACAGTGCCCTGCAACGGGCTACGCAAGGGCGCACAGACCTGCAAGCGGCGGCCGCGGGCGTGCGCGCGGCGGAGGCGGCCCTGAAGGCCGCGCATGCAGAGCGCGTTCCCAACCTCGCGGTCGCTGCAGACTTCGGCGCGGCCGGCACCACACCTTCGCGGCATTCCACGGGCGTGTACACCGTGAGCGGCACGCTGACCATTCCGCTTTATGAGGGCGGCCGCATTCACGGCGAGATCGACCAAGCGACGGCTTCGTTGCGACAGCGCAAATCGGAGCTCGAAGATGTGCGCGGGCAGATCGATCAGGATGTGCGGCAGGCCTTCATTGACCTGAACTCGGCCGCCGATCAGGTCGGTGTCGCGCAAAGCAATGTCGGTTTATCGCATGACACGCTGCAACAATCGCGCGATCGTTTTGCAGCGGGCGTGGCCGATACCGTTGAGCTTGTGCAAGCCGAACAAGCGGTGGTGCAGGCCGACAACGATTACATTACCGCTGTATTTGAGCACAACTTAGCGAAGGTCTCGCTGGCGCGCGCCATGGGCAACGCCGAACAGACGCTTCCGCAACTGCTGAGAAAGTGAAACCGATGCCCGAAACCCTGCCCGAAACCACGCCGTCGTCGCATGGGACCACGCCCGCTCTGTCGCCCGAATCGGCAGCGCACAAGGAGCTCGCGCTGCGCATGCTGTACGACGAACAAACCCGGCTGCGCGCCGAGCTCGACGCCTTGCGCCAGAAACAGGATGAGGCCGCCAAAGAGAGTGAAAAACAGGGTGGCGAAGGCGACGATAAAAAAGAAAGCGACGACAAAAAAGAAGGCGGCAGTGAAAAGGGCGGCGACACGAAGGACGAAAAGGAGGGCGACGACAAGGGCAAAAGCGACGACAAGGGCAAAAGCGATGACGAAGGCAAAGACAAGGAGAAGGACAAGGAGAAGGACAAGGACAAGGACAAGCAGCCGCCCGCTAAGGAAAAGGCCCGTGGCTGGGTGCGCACGCATCCGCTGGGCACACTCGGCATCGCTCTTGCTGCCGTTTTGCTGATCATCGGCACCCTTCTGCTGTTCCGGTATCTCGGCAGCTATGAAAGCACCGACGATGCCTTTGTGGAAGGGCACACGGACCCGATCAGCGCGCGCATCAACGGCTATGTCACGGCCATTTACGTCGAAAACACGTACCGCGTGAAGAAGGGGCAGCTGCTGGTGCAACTCGACCCGCGCGACTACCAGGTAGCCAAGGAGAATGCGGCGGCCCAGGTGTCGCAGGCGCAGGCAGCGGTACAGGCGGAGAACCCCAATGTCGGCATCACCACCACCAATCAGGCAACGCAGGTCGTTAACGCGGATCTGGGTGTGGCGAGCGCGCAGGCCAACGTAACGGCCACCGAGGAGCGCTATCGTTCCGCACTCGCTGACCTGCACCAGGCCGAAGCGAACGAAGCGAACGCGATGCGCGAAGAGGAGCGGTATCGCACGCTGGTGACCAAAGAAGAGGTGTCGCGCGAGCTGTACGATCAGCGCGCCACCGATGAACGCGCCCAGGCCGCGGCGGTCGCATCTCGACGTGAAACCGCCGATGCCGCACAGAAATCCGTGACGCAGGCGGTGGCTTCGCTCGACCAGGCGCGCGAGCAGGCCAAGCAGGCCAAACAAAACCTGCCGCGGCAGATTGCCGCGCAAAAAGCCACGGTCATCCAACGCCAAGCGAGTGCGCAGGCCGCCCAGGCGCAGGCAGCGCAGGCCGAGTTGAATCTCGAGTACACCCGCATTTATGCGCCCGAAGATGGCATCATCGGCGACAAATCGGTAGAGCTTTCCACGCAGGTGGCCCCGGGGCAGGAGCTGTTCGCGCTTACGCAAACAAACGATATCTGGGTGGAAGCAAACTTCAAGGAGACTGAAATTCAGAAGATGCGTCGTGGGCAATCTGTCAAAATCCATGTCGACGCGCTCAAGCTTGATTTTGAAGGCTATGTGGAGGCGCTGCCCGGCGGCACGGGTGCCATCTATAGCCTGCTGCCGCCGGAAAATGCGACCGGCAACTACGTGAAGGTGGTGCAGCGTTTGCCGGTGCGCATCCGCTTCAAACCGGGGCAGGCCGGGGCCGAGCGCCTTGCACCGGGCATGTCGGTTGAGCCAAAGGTGTGGGTGAACTGATTGCCGAAGCCCAAGGTAAATCCGTGGTGGATCGCGGTTGCCGTGATGATCGCGACCTTTATGGAGGTGATGGACACCTCCATCGCCTCTGTTGCCGTGCCGTACATTGCCGGTTCGACCGCATCGACAACCGATGAGGCCGAGTGGGTATTGACGGTCTATCTGGTGGCGAACGCCGTGATGCTGCCGGCCAGCAACTATTTCGCGCTGCGCTTTGGACGCAAGAAGTACCTGATGGGGTCGATCATGGTCTTTACCGTGGCTTCGGTTCTGTGCGGTTTAGCGCCCTCGCTTGGCTTTATTCTTATGGCGCGCATCATTCAGGGCGCGGCCGGCGGCGCCCTGCAACCGCTGTCGCAGTCCATTCTGCTTGAAAGTTTTCCCCCAGAAAAACAGGGGCAGGCCTTGGGGCTGTACGCCTTGGGCGTGGTGCTGGCGCCGGTGATCGGGCCGGCGTTTGGCGGCTACCTTACCGTGGCGCTTTCATGGCGATGGGCGTTCTACATTAACGTGCCTATCGGTTTGCTGGCGCTGCTGCTGCAGGGTAAGTTTCTGGAAGATCCGCCCGAGTACAAGAACGCCAAGCCCGGCAAGCTGGATGGCGTCGGTCTGGGGTTGCTGGGTCTTTGGATCGCCGGCATGCAATACGCGCTCGACAAAGGACAGGAGCAGGATTGGTTCGGCGACATGCGGATCCGCTGGGCGATCGGCGTCATGGTAATCGGCCTAATTACATGGATCGTGTACGAGCGCGTCCATCCCAAGCCGCTGGTCGATATGACCGTGTTCAGAGACCGCAACCTCGCGCTGGGTTGCGTGCTGGTCTTTATTCTCGGCGTTGGGCTGTATGCGCTGACGACGATTTTGCCGGTGTTTTATCAAAATCTACTTGGCTACGACGCTTTCAAATCCGGGTTGGCGGTGAGCCCGCGTGGTTTGGGATCCTTTGTGGCCGCGCTCGCCGTGGGCGCACTGACGAGCAAATTCGATCCGCGCAAGATCGTCGCGGCCGGCTTTGCCGTGCTGGCCGCTTCCACGCTGTGGCTTGGGTTTGTCACCCTGGATATTTCGCAATGGTCGTTGTTTTGGCCGACGACCTGGGGCGGTGTGGGGTTGTCGATGATCTTTGTACCGCTTTCCAAGGTCGCCCTCGGCACGCTTTCCAAAAAACAGGCCGGCATCGGCAGCGGCATGTTCAATTTTCTGCGCAATGTGGGCGGCAGTGTCGGCATTTCCGCGGCCAACACGATTTCGCAGCGCCATGCCCAATCGCATCGGAACGATCAGGTTCATTGGTTTTCTGGAGCGAATTACCTTTTCCAGCGCACGCTGACCCTGCGGACACAGATGATGCTGCATCACGCGGGGCCGCGAGCGGCAAGCCTGCGCGCACTGCTGCTAACCAATCGCGGGCTCGACAGCCAAGCGCAGCTTTGGGCCTATGTGGACGTCTTTCGCTACATGGTGCCGGTCTTGGCGATCTGCGTTCCTGGCGCCTTTTTACTGAAAAAACCCAAGCCCGGCGCGCAAGCCGATGCCGGCTGAGATGGGTGCCCACCTTTGCAGTTCATCGGGAAGGGTGAGGTGCTTTCTTTCGCGAGTCGAATATCCGGTTCATGCCAGCCCTTGCCTGCCGGGGATACAATAGAGCGGTTTCGGAGGAGTGTTCCATGCAGCCAGGAAGCAAGCAAGATCGCCGTACATTCTTAAAGGCCGGGGGCGCCGTTGCCGCGGGTTTGCTTGTGCCCGGGGCCGCGCAGGCCGATACCACGTCCGCAAAACCGTTGCCGCCCTTGCCGTTCAATCCGCGTACGCACAACGCGATGCCGACGCGCAATTTGGGCAAAACAGGTTACAAGGTCGGCATCTTTTCGCTTGGCGGCCAAGCCGCGATCGAGTTGCACAACAATGCCGATGCCGCCGTGCCGATCATCGAGCGCGCGCTGGATTTGGGTGTAAATTACCTGGACACCTCGTCGATTTACGGCGGCCCGGATCGTTGGAGCGAGCAGTATGTCGGTGCGGTGATGAAGACGCGCCGCAACGAGGCCTTTCTGGCCACCAAAACCAAGGATCGCACCCGCGACGGCTCTTTGCGCATGATCGAGAAGAGCCTGCAGTTATTGAACACGGATCACGTCGATCTGTGGCAGCTGCATGACATCGGTTTGCAAGCGGATGTCGATCAGGTCTTCGCCAAAGGCGGCGCCATGGAAGCGCTGATCGAAATGCACGACCAGAAGGTGGTGCGCAACCTCGGCCTCACCGGCCATTACCGGCCCGATTCGCTGATCGATGCGATCAACCGGCATCCGTTCGATTGCATTCTGATGTCGCTGAACCCGGCCGATGTGCACATGTGGAGCTTCCAAGAGAAATTGCTGCCGTTGGTGGTCGAAAAGCAGATGGGCATTATCGGCATGAAGGTGCCCTCGCGCGGCCGCCTGCTTTCCAGCTGGACGCCACCGCCGGTGGAGGCGCAAAAGCATATGTGGGAAGGCTCGGCGATTGCGACACGGCCGGGCGTGATGACGATGAAGCAAGCGATGAACTATGCGCTCACGCACCCGGTGAGCACGATCATCGTTGGCTGCGACAACATCCCGCAGCTGGAAGAAAATGTGAAGATCGCGCGTGAGTTTACGCCGCTTTCGCACACGCAAATGGCCGCGCTGAACGAGGCGGCGGAGCCGGTGGCCAAGCAGTCGTTGTTTTATCGGTTTACCGACCGTACCAAGGGCTAAAACGCAGCGCCAGACATGGCACCAAGAGACTTGCGACAATGGGAGGTGTGCGATCCAGCGCAGCTCCCATTGTCGGTATCGACTTCGGCACCACGAACAGCTCTGTAGCTTTGGCGCAGGACGGGCAGGTACGCCTCGTACAGTTCGTTACGCCCTCTGCGACATCGTCGGGCATGGAACGGAATACCGCTTCCTCGCGATCCCTGCTGTACCTGCAGCGCCGGTTGCAGGCCCCGGGCAAGCCGGTTGCCGTGTGGACGGGCGCGGCGGCCATCGATCACTACCTCGCAACCGATAGCTGGGACGATACGGTGCAGGGCCGGCTCATCCAGTCGCTGAAAAGCTATCTTTCCTCGCGCGATCTCACCGGCACGGAGATCTTCGGCCGGCAGTATCGATTTGAAGAACTGGTCGCTCGCATGCTGCGCGATTTGCGATTGCGGGCGAGCGAGTTCTTCGGCTTTGAGGTGACGCGCGCGCTCGCCGGGCGGCCCGTGGTGTTTGTCGGGGCAGAGTCGGAAGCCGACAACGCTTTCGCGGTGCAACGCTTACAGCATTCGTTTTTGCAGGCCGGCTTTACTGAAGTCGAGTTTGCGATGGAACCGGTTGCGGCAGCCTATGCGTATCAAAGCGATGCCGCTCGCGAACAGACCGTGCTGATCGGCGACTTCGGCGGTGGCACGACGGATTTTTCCCTGCTGCGGATGGGTGCCGCCGGGCAGGTACCGACCGTGCTGGGCACCACGGGCGTGGGCCTGGCCGGCGATGCGTTTGACGCGCGTCTGGTGCGCCGCTTGATCTCGCCCGCGCTGGGGTCGGAGTCGAAGGCGCGCTCGCTCGGCAAGGACCTCCCAGCATTGCCGGCGTGGGTCTATGCCAACCTGGAGCGTTGGCATACGCTATCGTTTCTGCGCACGCAGCCGGTGCGGGAACTGCTGCGCGCGGCGGAACGGACGGCGGTGGAACCGGAGAAGATCGCCGCGTTGAAAGCCGTGATTGAAGACGATCTCGGATATCGGCTGCACCAAGCGGTGCAGCAGGTCAAGGTGCAGCTTTCCTTGCAGGAACAGGCAGAGTTTGTCCTGGAGACCGAGGCCTTGCGGCTGCGCATACCGGTGACGCGCGCCTCATTTGAAGGCTGGATAGCGCCGGAGCTTGCCCGCATAGAGAACAGCCTGGAGGATTTGCTGACCCGCGCGGCGGTTGGGGCAGAGTCAGTGGATCGCGTCTTTCTAACCGGCGGCACCTCGCTTGTACCTGCGGTGCGCCGGGTATTTACGCAGCGATTTGGGCAAGAACGCGTGCACGGCGGCGAAGCGTTCACCTCAGTAGCGTACGGCTTGGCGTTAATGGCAGAGGCGAAGCTGAGCGCTTAAGGCGCTCAGCTGGCCTTGCCGGTGATGTCCTCGCCAAGCCACTTCGGGTTCGAAGCAGTGCCATCGAAGTGGGACGAGGTTTTGAAGAGTTCATATTTGCCCTCGGCAGCTGCCGTTTCCGTTCGGCTTAGAAGCGCTTGCTGCTGCTCGGCCGTCATCGGCCGGAAACCCCTCGCGGCGGTGAGCGCCTGTTCCAGCACCTGCTGGTTGTCGATGCCGGTGATGACCACGGAAACCTGCTGCGAAAGGCCATATTGCAGCGCTTCAATCGGCTGCACGGTGTTGCTGCGCAGGATGTAATTATCGCCGAAGGTCTTCATGGCGAGCACACCGGTGCCGTGCTGTACTGCGACGGGAATTACCTGTTTGGTGAAGGAACGAAAGTGCGCATCCATCACATTTACGGGCATCTGCACGGTATCGAAGTGGAACTTGTTCTTGTCGGCAACCTCGAACATGCGCAGGTGCACGGCGGGGTCTTTGTGGCCGGTGAAGCCGATGTAGCGGATCTTGCCGGCATCGCGGGCCTTCATCGCGGCTTCGGCGGCGCCGCCTTTGGCGAAAATGCGATCGGGATCTTCCATGCGGATCACTTCGTGAAACTGCACCAGATCGATTACATCGGTGTTCAAACGGCCGAGCGACTGTTCCAGCTGCTTGTTATATTCCTCGCCCGTACGACCATCGATCTTGGTCATCAGGAAGACCTTTTGCCGATAGCCGTTCTTGAGTGCCTGGCCGGCGCGCACCTCGGAGATGCCGTCGTTGTAGTCCCAGCAGTTATCGAGAAAGGTGATGCCGGCATCCACGCCCGCATGGACTAAACGCACGGCCTCATCCTGCGTGACTTCTTTCTTGCCCAGATGGTAGCCGCCCATGCCTATGGCGGAAACGCGCTCGCCGGTGGTGCCCAACTGGCGGTAGATCATGTTGGGCGATTCAGCCCGCTTGCTGGGGGCCTCTTTCGACGTTTTACCGGCTTGCGCGGCAGCGGCGGGCACAGCGGCAGCCATACCGGCGGCAGTGGCGGATTTTAGGAATTCTCGGCGCTCCATGGCGTCTCCGTAATGAAGTTCTCTAGCATACGGTCAGATGCAACTTTTCGTACATACGAAGTCAACAACGGCGGGGAACATCGACCGATGGCTATGCCGTCACACGCGCTCTCGGCTTGCGGATCAACAGGACCAACATCGCCACCACCACAACTAACGTGATCATCCCCGCGATACCCAGTACCCGCATCACGGAAACGGAATAGCGGCCCACCACCGGGTTGTAGTTGCAGCAATAAAGAATCAGCAGATCGACTGGGTTGCTGATCTTGTGCGCCGAGGCACCCAGCAATGCAAGGCGCAGGTCGCGCGGCTCATAGACGACGCCGGAAAGGTACTTGGAAAGCCGGCCTTCGGGCGTGGCGAACATGACGACACTCGAATGGGCGTATTGATTCATCTTGCCGTCGGGACCAGGCACCATGACGTAGTGGAACCCCGTGGCGCCGGCGATGGCGTCAATGCCGGGCTGCTTGGCTGTGAGGAAATGGACCGCGGCGCTCGCCCCCACTCCCGTACCAAGGTCTTTCACAAACATTGCTTTTTGCATGGCCGCATCCCGCGGCGTATCCGTCGGGCTGATGCTGAAAACCAGCACATCATAGTCCTTGCCCGGAGCAAGGGTCGTGCCGCGCAGCCCGGTCGAAAGCCCATGCAGGACCTGCGGGCAAAGCATTGCGCAGCTGTAGTACACCAGCGCCACGGCAGCGGGCTTGCCGTTGAACCAGGTTTGCAGCGGAGCCGTACGCCCGGTTTCATCCGTGAACGGCGTGCTGAGCGGCAAAGGCTGGCCGAGCCGTTGTTCCACACCGGCATGCGCCAGGTACCCCGGCATCTGCTGCGCCGCCGAGCCCATGGGTTTTTCGGCGGAATAGGCCTGTGCCTGCAGCCCCGCGAAACCTGATAAAAGGAGGAGGCATAGAAGGAAGGCGAAAGAACGGGAGTGGGCAAAGGCCATCATGACATTCCGGAGGGAGTGCGGCGCGGTTTATGCCGCTGATCGTTGCGCCGTTTTCCCTATGGTATAGATTCGAGCCGCCGGGAGCCGATTCGCCCTGCGTGCGATCAACAGCCTTGTGTGCGGAAAACTGGGAGCTTGTGGAGGCGTTTATGACCGGTTTTGACGCGTGCCGCGGAGAGCGCTCGTATGATGAGGGAATGTCTTCGGAGCGCCCTATCCAGCGCACCACCCAGAGTCATGTCCAGCTTTCCGCCGCGCAGGTCAGTGCGATTGCGCGTGTGCTGGCCGAACCGCGCCGCCTGGCGATCCTGAAGCAGATCGCGGGTTGTCCTACCGTCGCTTGCAGTGCGCTGAACGAGCAACAGTGCATCAGTCCGGCCACCATATCCCATCACCTTAAGGCGCTCCAGGAAGCGGAGTTGATTGACGTGGAACGCGAAGGCCGAGTGGCAAAGCTTTCCCTGCGACGGGAGATTTGGGAGGCATACCTGCGCGAACTCGCTAATCTGTAAATGATCCGGAACGGCGCCGCCCGGTGCCGCAAATGTTCTGCGTCTCATTGCCATCTCTCACATCTTTAGATATGCGTCGAACTATTCGACGGTAATCAAGGGTGAGGTGAGGACGATGGGCAAGCTGACAGGCAAGATAGCCGTGGTCACGGGAGCGTCAAAGGGGATCGGCGCGGGCATTGCGAAGGCATTCGGCCGTGAAGGCGCGAGCGTGGTGGTGAATTACGCGTCGGACAAAGCCGGTGCGGAGTGCATATTTAAGGAAATTTCGTACTCCGTGTTGTAGTCCGTGGTGGTCGGCGGCAGCGTCGCCAACTTAGCCGAGATTGACGCCCTTTTTGCTGAGGTGAAGAAGCATTTCGGCAAAATTGATGTGCTGGTGAACAACGCCGGCGTGTTCGGTCCCACGCCTCTCGAAGCGTTGACGGAAGCGGAGTTCGATCGCCAGTTCAACACCAACGTGAAGGGGCTGCTGTTTACCAGCAAGGCCGCGCTCCCGCTGTTTGGCGAGGCGGGTGGAAGCATCATCAACATTAGCTCCGTCGTGGCCAAAGGCACGTTTCCGGGCATTAGCGTGTACGCGGGGACCAAGGGCGCGGTCGACACGATCACCGGCGTGCTTTCCAAGGACCTGGGTGCGAAGAACATTCGCGTAAATGCGATCAACCCCGGCCTGATTGCGACTGAAGGCACCGGGGCGGCGGGTTACACGGGCGAGGGCTCGGAGTTCGAAAAGATGGTGGTGGCGACCACGCCGCTCGGACGCTTGGGCCAGACTGCTGATGTTGCGGATGTAGCGGTCTTTCTTGCCTCGGATGATGCGCGCTGGGTGTCTGGTTCGACGCTGGATGTCGCGGGCGGGAATCGATAGGTTGCAAAACAGGTAGGCGTTTAAGCGTTCGATACAAAAGGATGAGGTGAGGACGATGGGTAAGCTGACAGGAAAGATCGCGGTGGTCACAGGGGCGTCGAAGGGCATAGGCGCGGGGATCGCGAAGGCACTGGCGCGTGAGGGCGCGAGCGTGGTGGTGAACTACGCGTCGAGCAAGGAAGGCGCGGATAAGGTGGTTGCCGAGATTGAAAAAGCCGGCGGAAAGGCCGTTGCCGTTGGCGCAAACGTCGCGCAGGCTCAAGAGATTGAGAAGCTTTTTGCGGAAACGAAACGGCAGTTCGGCAAGGTCGATATTCTTATCAATAACGCGGGTGTGTACGCCTTCACACCTTTGGAACACGTGAGTGAGGAAGAAATTGGCCGGCAGTTCGGCGTCAATGTCGCCGGTCCTCTGCTCGCATCCAAAGCTGCTTTGCCCCTGTTTCCAGCCGAGGGCGGATCCATCGTCAACATCGGGTCCGTGGTGAGCGATCAGACACCGGCGACCATGGTGATCTACAACGCAACCAAAGGCGCGCTCGATGCGATCACGCGCACTTTGGCCATTGAATTGGGGCCGAAGAAGATTCGCGTGAACGCCGTGAACCCCGGCCCGGTTAATACAGAAGGATCGTCAACTTTCCCACGCGAAGCGTTCAACGCCATGCTGCCGCGCATCCCGTTGGGTCGCATCGGCGAGCCCGACGATATTGCCGATATTGTGACATTTCTTGCTTCGGATGACGCGCGTTGGGTTTCCGGCTCGCTGCTGCAGGCCGCCGGCGGCATGCGCTAAGGCCTTTACTCTCCGCGCTCCGTTGCCGCATGAAGATGCAGGGAGTGCGGAGACGGCCCGCCACAATCCAGGCAGTCGCGCCCGCCCTAACCAAAACAAGCGAACGGCAGTCTTATCAGCATTCCTGGCAACGCCTTGGAGATGAGATGGCTTTGCGTCCTGTCCCTCGTTCCGTTCTGCTTGCCGTGCTGTGTCTGGCAGCCGGCTGGTTCCTGCATGGTGTTTCGCTGCGTCCGGTTCTGGTAGGCGCGGACGATCACCGGGCGGGGACTACGAATTCCCTATTAGCTTTCGAGCTAAGCGGTGTCGCCCGGGAAACCTCGCTCACCGTGTACAGTGCCGAAACGCACACTTTGTATGTGTATCCGGCGGTGTCACAGGGCAACGCCACAGTGAACTGCGAGTTCATGCTGCATCTTGGTCGGGTAGGCGGCCCGGTGCAGCGCACCAACTGCGAGCCGGGACAGCTGTTGCCGGACCGCTAACTGAAAGTGTGAGATCGCCCATGCCTCTTGCTATGCTAAGAGGTGTGATTGGGCGCAGGGACCTGCAAGATTTGGCGCACACGCGCCTGCGTGAGGCCGAAGCGCTGTATGCGGCGGGTTTGTATGACGGTTCGGTGTATCTGTGCGGCTACGTGCTGGAGATGGCTTTGAAGGCGTGTGTTTGCAAGACGCTGGATATTCCAGGATATCCGGATACAGAACCGGGTATTCGGCAATTCCTTAAGACGCATGACTTCGGCACATTGGAGTTATTGGCCGGGTTACGGTCGCGAGTGGCCGAGCAGAAACGGCTATCGCCCGAGTTTGAGCGGTCATGGAATCGGCTTATTTTATGGAATGTAGACCTCCGGTACAGAGCCTCCGCCAGCCGCAGGAACGCAGAGGATATGCTGGAAGCGTTACGGTCTACTTCCGGAGGAGTGTTGTTATGGCTATCACAACAGTGGTGAAAGACCGCTTTTTTGAACGGTTGCTGCCGGTGCTTGCCGACCTCGACTGCAACCCGAGCACAGGTCCACTTTCTTTTGCGATGTTGATCCAATCCGCTGTGGATGACAACTACCGTTCTTTAGTCCTTTCTTCGGCTGCGTTGGATCGGCTCGGCTGGACAGAAGCCACGGATTTTGTGCTTGAAATCATGCGGAAGAAGCTGGGCGATGACCGGTTTCGCATCGATAATTTCAGTGTGCTTTCTACCAACGATCGCGCCATCGAGCAGTTGTCGGAGGCTTACGACATTCCGCAGCTAGGCACGGCGTACATGGCCATGGGTTCACCGGCAACGTCCTTTGACCTGGACCACCCGATTCTCTTTCTCTCGCGTCCTCTTGCAACAGCTGCCTGAACGCGACTCGACCTGTATTGATAAGGCTTTATGATCTCCGCTTCCAGTGTCACTATGCGCTATGGCGCAAAGCTGCTATTTGATGATGTATCCGTTACCTTCACGGACGGCCGGCGCTATGGGCTGACCGGGCCCAACGGTGCCGGTAAATCGACCTTTATGAAGGTGCTCACCGGCGAACTCGATGCTCAAAAAGGCACAGTCGTGCGCCCGCGCAAGTTTGGTGTGTTAAAGCAGAACCAGTATGAGTTCGATGCCTACCGCGTGATCGATACGGTCATCATGGGCAACAAGCCTTTGTGGGCGGCGCTTGAAGAGCGCGAGGTGATCTACAACAAGGCCGAGATGACCGACGAAGACGGCATTCGGCTGGGCGAGCTCGAAGGCATCGTCGGCGAAGAGGACGGCTATGAGGCCGAGGCCAACGCCGCCATTCTGCTGCAGGGGCTCGACATCCCTGATGAGTTGCACGAGCGCAAGATGAGCGAGTTGCAGGGCGGTCAAAAAGTGCGTGTGCTGCTGGCGCAGGCGCTCTTTGGCAACCCCGAAGCATTGTTTCTCGATGAGCCGACGAACTATCTGGACCTCGAGTCGGTTCATTGGCTGGAGAACTTTCTACTCCGCTACAACGGCACCGTCATCACCATCTCGCACGACCGCTATTTTCTGAACACGATTTGCACCAATATCGCCGATATCGACTACGAGACGATCATCACCTATAACGGCGGCTACGACGATATGGTGCTGCAGAAGACGCAGGTGCGCAGCCGCATAGAAAGCCAGAACGAACAGCGCGAAAAGAAGATCGCACAGCTAAATGAGTTCATTGCGCGCTTTTCGGCGGGCACGCGTTCATCGCAGGTGAACTCGCGCAAAAAGGAAGTCGAGCGGCTGGCAACAACCGATCTGGCGCGGTCCAATATCCAGCGCCCGTTCATCAGCTTTCGCATGGAGCGGCCTTCGGGCAAGCACCTGCTGGAATTTGAAAAGATCAACAAGACCTACACCCAACCGGACGGCACGGTGGAGCACGTCATCCATAACTTCACCGGTTCGGTGATGCGCGGAGAAAAGATCGTGCTGGTGGGGCGCAACGGCCAGGGTAAAACGACGCTGCTGAAGGCGTTGCTCGCGGGCGCGCCGGGCGTGGAAGAAGGCTACACCACAGCGCTCGATGATGGCACGGTGAAGTGGGGGCACGAGGCGCAGATCGGGTATTTCGCGCAGGATCATACGGCTACCATCCCCAAGGGCACCACGACGGCCGAGTGGCTGCACGGCTATGATCCAAAGGCCTCCAAAGAAGACATTCGCGGCATTTTGGGGCAGATGCTCTTCCGCGGCGAAGAGGGCAACAAGAAGACCGAGGCGCTTTCCGGGGGCGAGGCTGCGCGGCTGCTCTTCTGCAAGTTGATGCTGCAAAAACCGAATGTGCTGGTGCTTGATGAACCGTCGAACCACCTGGATCTCGAGTCGATCAATGCGCTCAACCAGGCACTGCAAAAATACGAGGGTACGGTCTTTCTGGTCACGCACGATCAGGACATGATCGAAGAGGTCGGCACCCGGATCTGGCATTTCGAGGGCGGCCCGGCGGCGTTCCACATCACCGACCACAAAGGCCCGTACGCGGAGTACCAGGAGCAACTCGCGCTGGCTGCGAAGTAGATACGGTGCCTATGTTCCCCCTCAGCAGGCGCACCCGCCTCGCCATGCTCGCGTGCGGCTCCATCCTCTTCGCTTGGCTGCTCTCTTGGCTGCCCTATAGAGTACCGTTCCCGAAGGTGTATTCCTTTTCGTATATCTTCGGGTACAACAACCGCGTTGCCATGATCGTGACCGCCTGCTGGGCCGTGCTGGTGGCGCTGCTCGCCCCCAGCCTGCCCTTTCGCGCACCGCCGGGCAAACTGTTAACCGCCGCTACACTCAGGAAGACCCTAGCGGTTTCCGGTCTGGTCAACCTCATACTGTATCTGCTCACGCGCAAGCTGGGCGGTGTCGAAGAATCCATCTACCTCATCGACCGTGCCAAGCTTCTATTTGAGGGGCACACGCCATACCGCGAATTTGAGTTTGCCTATGGTGTCGTTTTTTTGTACGGCCCCGTGGTTTTCGCCCGGCTCCTGCACATCAGCGTGGGGGACGGGTACGGCCTTTTTTGGATGTCGCTCACCCTGCTCGGCATTGTTCTGCTTTGGCAAACGCTACGCTGGGTTGACCTTGCCCCTGGAGCGCAGCGCTCCGTTTTTCTCCTTTTTTGGGCATTTACCCTTGTCAATCTACTCACCTTCGGTGTCTCGTACACCGCGTTTCGCTATGTTTTGCCGTGCTTCTTCGCCCTTGTCCTGTATCGGCAGCTTGGGGCACCGGAGCAGGGCCGGAGTCGCGCGCTTTTTCTTCTCGCGCCCTTTTTCGCGATGGTTCTTGCAGTGTCTCCGGAGATCGCTCTGTCGTTTGCCGTGGGGATGTCGGGCTTCCTGCTCGCCTTTGGCTATCTGCGCCGCCGGAAGATGCTCCTGACGTACTTGGGGAGTGCCCTGTTGATCGTCGCTCTTATGTTTGGCAGCGCTCGCCTCGGGATGCTCTCGACGATGATGGCGTTCAGCCAGGGTGCCAACAACTACCCCATCGTCCCTGGGCCGCATTTTCTCCTAATGTTTTTGTTTTTAGGGCTGGCTGCTTGCTATGTGGGGCAAAAAATAAGGCAGCGGCAGCCGGACGCGCTTACGGTGCTTATCGCAGCGTCAGGCTGCGGTCTTGCGGCAGCTCTTGGGCAATGCGATCCGCTTCATGTTCTGTTCAATCTGTTTGGCGTGATGCTTGCGGGCAGCGTTCTTCTCGCGGGTTTGCCGAAGCTGAGGCGTCCTGTCTGGGCCGCCACGTGGTTCGTGTTCGTTGGCCTTCGTCTGTACGGTCTGATGGTGGAGCGCGGGATGGAGTTCCAGAAAGCCGCGCTGCCTGCCGTTCTAACCCTCACACCTGCCCGATATGCGACGCAGCTCAATGCCTGGCTGCTTGCGCGGATGACCCACACTTTGGGTCCTGCCGTCGCGCAAACCAAGTTCACCAACTTGAGGGCAAGGCTCGCGCAAAGCAGCATGGATGTTCCCGCGATCTTTCATCTATCGGAAAACACCATCTTCTTTGCTCCGTTCGGGTTTACCCCTGGCGGTTTCGGCAGTTACCACACGCCGTCTATCGCCGAAAGCTTCTTTTTTGAAAACGAGAATCTTGTGACAGTCCAACGTGTACAGGCCAAAGTTGCGGAATTGCGCACACATCCTGAACGGCCCTTGCTCCTGCTTCCAGGCCGCGACCACGCCTGCATTCTTGCCATTCGCGAAGTAAAGCCTACGGTGGGACCCCCATTTTATTTTCCTTACACCGGCAAACCCGTGCACGTGAACGATGTTGCCGAGCCAATCTGCACGGAAATTCGGCAAAACTACCACCTGGCGCGTCCGGCATCACCGGAAACCTTCGGATACCAGATGTGGCTGCCGAACTAGCCCTGGGTCGGACCTGTCGGCGACACAGGGCAGCACGGATGAAACAGCAGCCTGGAAAATTCCTGGTGGCCCGCACGTACGTGACGCCCCCTGTGCCGGCGTGTCTCGGTATGGAACAATTTGGGTTGTTTTCGGGGGTTCTATCCCCTGAAAGGGGCGTTGCGGCTGGTGAAAACTTTGCTAGGGTGGAGTTTGAGATGAAGCGGACCGTCCCCTACCGTGCTTTGATGGCCGGCGCCCTGCTGGTGGTGCTGCTGAATGCCTGGGTCGCGTCGCGGGCGCTGAACAGCTTGTTCAACGCGCAGCATTGGTTGGCGCATACCCTGCAGGTCCTTACGGAAACCGAAAGCGTGTTTCTTAGCATGAGCACCGCCAACAGCTCCATGCGCGCCTATTTGCTGACGGGCGCGCCGGAGTTCGATGGACGGTACCACGATGCGGTTGGAAGCATTTACGACGGGGTCAGCCGTATCCAACAGCTAACGGTGGATAACAGATCACAGCAGGACCGCATTGCGATCTTGCGCAAGCGTATTGCCGTAAAGTTGGGCGCGTTGGACGCTGCGCTTGCGGTGCGCCGCGGGCATCGGGATACTGCTGTTGCGCCGGCCCTGCTGCGTCCGGCGCTTTCCGATAGTCCGGATGGCGGCATCAGTGTGCGCTACGCTATTACGCAGATTGAAAATGAAGAGCGGCGTTTGCTCACGGATCGGTACGCGCAGGCCGAGGCCGCCAAACGGAATGTGGTGATCTCGTTTGCAGCGGCGACGCTGCTGGATTTGGTGCTGCTGGTGATTGCCTTTCAGCAGTTGATTCGGACGCAGCGCGACCGTGAACAACTGGCCGCGCGCGCTACCGAGATCGTCACGCTGAATGCGGCATTGCAGCAGGTGAATGCGGGGCTGGAGGAGCGTGTGGAGCAGCGCACGCGCGAACTGGAAGAGTCCAACCAGGAATTACAGGCATTCTCCTATTCGGTTTCACACGACCTGCGCGCGCCGTTGCGGACGATCGATGGATTTTCGCTCGCGTTGGCGGAGGACTTTTCGGAACTGCTCAACGAAGAAGGACGGGACTACATCCAGCGGGTACGCGGCGGCGTGCAGCGCATGGGCACGCTGATCGATGCACTTTTGCAGCTTTCCCGAGTAACGCGTTCGGAGGTGCAGCGCGAGCGGGTGAACTTGTCGCAACTGGCGACCTTGATCTTTGAAGAGCTACGCGTCAATGATGCGCAGCAGGCGGTGGAGTTTTTCGTTCAGCCGCAGGTGATCGCAGATGCGGAT
>CAXTNA010000006.1:32859-34252 GCA_964245535.1 uncultured Acidobacteriaceae bacterium
GGAGTTTGGACAAACAACGAAGGATGAGCAGACCGTATACTTTATCCGGGATAACGGGGCGGGGTTTGACATGCAGTATGTGGACCGGCTGTTTACGGCATTCCAGCGCCTGCACGGAGACCGCGATTTCAAGGGCTCCGGCATTGGTTTGGCTACCGTATCACGCATTATCCGGCGGCATCACGGCCGCATCTGGGCAGAAGGAGAAATTGGGCACGGCGCAACATTTTTCTTTACGCTGAACACGAACCTTCCTGTAAACGGGTAGTACGCGGTCCCGAAAGCGATGATTCATGAGTGAAAGTATGATTTTGCTGGTAGAAGACGATCCCGATCATGAGGCGCTCGCGTTGCGGGCCTTGCGCAAAGCCAAAGTCGCCAACGAGATTGAGGTCGCGCGCGATGGGGAAGAGGCAATTGACTTCATGAAGCGCATCGTCGACGGCACGCAAAAACGTCCCCAACTTGTGTTGCTGGATCTGAAGCTGCCCAAAGTGGACGGCCTGGATGTGCTGCGAGCCATTCGCGCGTCCGACAAAACGGCGCTGATGCCGGTCGTGGTGCTGACCTCGTCTGATGAAGAGCGTGACATCGTGGCGAGTTACCGGTTGGGTGTGAACAGTTATATCCGCAAACCCGTCAATTTCAATGATTTCGCCGAGGCCACCAAGCAGCTCGGGTTGTATTGGCTGCTCCTGAATCAATGTCCACCGGTACAGTAATCCGTGATCGCCAGTCGCTGCGGGTCCTCATCATCGAAGATTATGAGGAGGATGCCCTGTTATTGCGGCGGTATCTTTCCCGTGCGGGCTACGCGCTCGAAGCGGTGCGCGTGGAAACTGCGGCTGAACTGACGGCAGCGCTTGCGCAGCCGCGCCCCTGGGATCTGGTCATCGCCGATTACACCCTGCCCAGCTTTGGCGCGCGGGACGCCTTGGCGTTGATTCAGGCGAGCGGCATCGATCTGCCGTTCATCATCGTTTCAGGAACGATCGACGAAGTGTCGGCCGTAAACGCCATGCGGGCCGGCGCGCATGATTATGTGCTAAAAGGTCACCTGGAGCGGCTGCTGCCGGCTATTGAACGCGAGTTGGCCGATGCGACGCGCCGCCGTGAGCGCCTGCAAACCGAAGCGCAACTTCGGCTGGCGCAAGAGCGTTTTTCCGCTACCTTCAACCAAGCGGCCGTAGGCATGGCGCACACCGTGATCGGGGGGCGCTTTCTGCTCGTGAACCAGCGCCTTGCGGAGATGCTGGGGGTGTCGCAGGAACAGCTGCATTCCTTGCGGCTGGAGGACTTTCTGCTGCCCTCCGAGCAGGGCCTGGACGAGACACTTCTGGCGGAGCTCCGGGCGGGTAGTCGCACTGGGTACCGTGTAGAGCGGAGCCTGTTG
>CAXTNA010000007.1:0-32755 GCA_964245535.1 uncultured Acidobacteriaceae bacterium
GAAACGGCTTCGTCGCGGTTGAATCTTTGCGGTTTTTTGAACTCGCTGGCGACGACGCTGGCGCCCAAGGTGGGTGCGGCATTTATCTTTGTGGCGGCGGGCGCGGCCGCGGCGGAGTTGGCGCACTCGGTGCGCACACCCTACCTGTTGCTGGCGCTGTTTGCGTTTCTACTCGCGGCGGTCACGCTGTTTGTGCCGCTGCCGAATCTGATTCCGACAGGCACAGCGGTCAGTGCGGCCGACAGCAAAGAGGGGGGCAGCGCTTGGCAGTTTCGGCATTTGCGCTTTGGCGCGCTCGCGATCTTTACCTATGTGGGCGCTGAGGTTGCGATCGGCAGCGTGATGATCAACTTCCTCGGCCAGCCGGCGATGGGCGGACTTTCCCACGCCGCGGCCGCCGGCTATGTTTCGCTGTATTGGGGCGGGGCGATGGTGGGGCGTTTGATCGGAACGTTTGCGCTGATCTGGGTGCGGGCGCAGCGCGCGCTGGCGGCGGTAGCGGCTTCGGCGTTTGGGCTCATTCTGACAGTGTTGTTTGGGCATGGCCATGCTGCGCTGTGGGCGCTGGTGGCGTGCGGGTTGTTCAATTCGGTGATGTGGCCGTGCATCTTTCCCCTATCGCTGAAAGGGCTGGGGCGCTTCACCAGCCAGGGCTCGGGCATTTTGATCATGATGGTGGTCGGCGGCGCGGTGATCCCGGAGATTCAGGGGCTGTTGGCAGACAGGTTCGGGTATCAGCACAGCTTTACCGTCGTGCTGCTTTGCTATGCGTATCTGATGTTTTTTGCCTGGACTGGGTATCGTGTGCGGCAGCCGCGGTTCCCGTCTTTGCCGGACTATGTGCCACCGGTAGGGGCGGTGTAGCGCTGCCTCCGCCGGGGTTTGGTGAGGCTCAACGCGCCTTGGGCAGCGCTGTCCAGATAGCGGGGTCTTCTTCGCCAAGCACCCAGGAGCAGACCCCTTCGAGATGATTGTCGGCCGCTAAGCGGTAGCGGTCCATGAAGGCGCGCTGGTCGGTGTAGAAGACCCATTCGCGCATCTGGTCGCGGTAGAAATAGAACCAGGGTGTGTGGTCTTCTTCATCCCACTGTTCTTTGCCGCCGTAGGTGTCGCGCAGGCTGACCGCGGTGGCTTGTGAGATGTAATCGGCTGTGATGTTGGGGGTTTTGTCTTTGCGGTTTACGCCGGGGTCGCCGGTGTACCAGCGATAGCCGTAGGCGGCGATGCCGAGCGAGAGCTTTCCCGGGGGTACGACTTTTAGAGCGTAGTCGAGGTTTTGCCTGGTCCACATCCAGCCGCCGACAGGCCCGGGCGTGGTCCAGTGCGTGCTTTGGTCGTAGGTCATCAGGCAGAGCAGATCGACCGCGGCGCCGAGTGCTTTGAGGTCGTAGGCGCCGCGCCATTCTTCGAAGATCCATTTGCTGAAGGGCGTTTCGCCCGCGTGGCCGGGGGCATTCGGCACGATGTCGATCTGTACCTGTAGATGTTCCTGGTGAAGAAGATCGGCGGTCTTTTTGACCATGGCGGAAAGGGCATCGCGGTCGGTCCACATCACATCTTCAAGGTCGTAGTTGATGCCGTCGTAGCCGTTCTCTTTGCATTCGCGGATGAAGGCGCGGTTCATTTCGTCCTGCGCCTTTTCATTGCCCAGCAGCAAGTGAATCTTGTCCGGGTTCATGAGCGCAAACAGGGGAACGACGGTGACGTGCGCGGCTTTGGCGGCTTTAAGGACGACGGGCTGGGGCTCGCCGGTGACCATGCCGTTTTCGTCAATCGAGTACCAGGTGGGCGAGATAATGCCGATCTTGTCTTTGTGGGCGAGAAACGAGTTCACGGAGGTGAGGCCGTTGCTCATCCAGAACAGGACCTGCGGTGCAGGCGTGTGGGCCATCTGTTGTGCCGAGGCGCCGAAACAAGCGCACGCGAACCCGAGGAGGGCGGAGCAGAGGGGTGTCGTTTTCAAGGCACTTCCTTCTTCGAGCGGTGTGCGGGGCGGAGCATCGCACAGAACGCTAGGATGAGCATAGGGTACGTGATGCGGGAGCGAGGAGCGTAGGCGGAAGGTGATGGCATATTTTTTGGCACTGGATGTGGGCGGCACCAAGACGGACTACGCCCTGGTTGATGAGACGCGCACGTTGGCACGGGTGCGGACGGCTACCATCAAGCGCATGCGTGCCGATGAAGCGAGTGCGACGGCGCGGCTGGAGGGGGCGTTGCGGGAGCTTACCGCGCTTACCGGCGTTCGCATGCATGAGATTGCACGGACTTGTGTGGGCACGGCGGGCAACACCGTGCCGCTGGTGACGGATTGGTTGCGGGAGGCCATCACGAGCCGTGTGGCGGGCGAGTTTGTGCTGGTGGGCGATGTGGAGATCGCGCTCGATGCGGCCTTCCATGGCGGGCCCGGTGTGCTGGTGCTGGCGGGCACGGGCTCCAACTGCGCGGGCCGTACCGCGGATGGCACGCTGCTGGGCGCGGGCGGGTATGGCCCGGTGCTGGCCGATCAGGGTTCAGGCCACCGCATCGGCAGCGAGGCGCTGCGGGCGGCCTTTCTGGCCCGGGATGAGGGCCGGTCCAGCACGTTGCTCGAAGCGGTGATCGCGTTCTGGCAATTGCCGGCTGAGGATCACCTGGTCGAGCATGCAAACGGCACGCCCGCGCCTGATTTCTCGCGCTTGACGGAGCTTGTGCTCGCGCATGCGGAAAAGGGCGATGCAGTTGCCGCCGCTGTGTTGCGCAAGGAGGGCGAGGATCTCGGGTATCTTGCACGGTTGATGGTGCGGCGTTTGCGCGCGGCTTTTGTCGTTACGGGGCAGGATGCTTGGCCAACGATTGCCTTTGCGGGCTCGATCATGGAGAAGGTTTTGCCGGTGCGATTGGCGCTGATGGCTGCGGTGCGGGCGGAGTTTCCTGCGGTTCGATTTTTGGATGGGGTCATCGATCCGCTGGCGGGCGCGGTTTGGCGGGCGCGGCAAACGGTATTGCCTTAGGGCGGTTCTCCTTCAGGTGTAGTGCCGGGCCATAAACTGCAGGTCTCTCCACTGCGCAGACGGTACAACCGTCTGCTTCGGTCGAGATGACACCGCTTTTCTGAAGAAAGAACAGTGCTGGTTGCGTGTTTGCGTCAGCATGTAAGCCTTCACTTTGTCATCCCGTAGCGCAGCGGAGGGATCTGCTTTCGTGATGCGTTGTGGCGATGTTGGGGGAAAGCAGATCCTTTCGCGTTGCTACGGGATGACAAACGCCTCCATGTTTCGATCTAACCGGATCGCTACAATGCGAGTCGCGAAAACGCAGATTCCCTACGGGAATGACAACAAAAAGCAACTCATCAAGTGCCTTTCAGAACGTCAGCTTTGCGGCGAACTGGATGTTGAAGGGTTCGCCATAGCCGATGCCTGGCGCTGCGGCGCCGTTGCGTGTGTTGCTGATGCGGCCAAAGGTGCTGCTCGCGATGTTGGAGACCGAGGGGTTGGCGAAATTGGCTTGGTTCAAGAGGTTGAAGATTTCCACGCGGAACTCTGAACCAACGCGTTCCGTGATGGGCGTGTGTTTGAAGATCGAGAAATCCACATCGCCGAAGCCGGGGCCGTAGAAGTTGTCGCGTCGTTCATTGCCGTAGTTGCCGAGCGGCGCGGCGACGAAGGCTCCTGTTGCGTTGGTGAGGTATTGGTACTGCCGCCCGGCACTGCTGCTGATGACCGTGCCGCCGGCAAAGGGGTTCTTACCGGTGAGGTTCGGCCGATCTTTTAGTTGGTACGTCAGGCTGCGATCGGTGTTGACGAGCGGGTTGAGGGGGTTGCCGCTCGAGAGTGTGAAGAGTGCGTTGAGCTGCCAGCCCGCGCTCAACCGCGGCACGGCATGGCCCAGCTGCGGGACGTTGTAGAAGACGTAGCCGTCGAAGGTGTGGCGCGAATCAAAGGTGCTGTTGCCGTAGTCCTGGTGCAGGTTGTAGCTGTTCATGGGCGTGGTGGAGGTGGAACCGTCATCGAGCGAATGGGCCCAGGTGTAGTTCAGGGTGCCTTGGATGCCATGCCAGGCGGCTTGGCGCAACGTCACCTGCGCGGAATTGAAGTTCGAGGACGCCGCTGAGTTCAGCTGATTGATGCCGGCCAGCGACTTGCCGGTGTTGAGGCTTTGGTTGGAAATAAGGGTTTGCGGGTCGCGCCGCGTACGGCGGTGCCGCTCGCCACGGGCTGATTGAGGTCATAGAGCACCATCAGGCGCCGGCCTGAGCTGCCGACATAGCCCATGGTCAGCAGCGTATTTTTGCCGAGTTGCTGTTCCACGCCGAGGCTGTAGTTCTCGAGGTACGGCATGCGGATATTCGGCTGCACGCCAAAGGCGCCAAGTTGGGGCGGGTTGGCGCCGATGAAGGGATCGACGTTGGTTTGCAGCGTGACGTTGGAGGCGACAAAGTTGACGGCGGCATCGGGGCCCGCGGGGTTATTCTGCGTGTAGGTTGCGCCGCCGTTGGTGGAAGTGCCGGAGACCATGTTTTGCATCGGCGGCACGTCGTAGAAGATGCCATAGGTGCCGCGGATGACGGTGTCGCTGTTGGACCGTGGCGAGTACGCGAAGCCCACGCGCGGCGCGGCCCCGCTGTAGTACTCGTGGTAGAGCGGCGTGTAAAAGCCGGCGTTATTGCCGGGAACGAAGCTGTACAAATCGTTCTGCGCATCGTGCACGACCCCCGGCACGGTGTAGCGCAGCCCATAGTTGATCGTCAGCTTAGAAGTCGCTTTGAAGTCGTCCTGCGCCCAGCCCTCATAGGTGTCGAGCAAAAAGACGCGCTGTGCGTTGCCTTGCAACAATCGGGCACCGTTGGCGTTGGTGGGCTGGCCGAGCAGGAAGTCGCCCAGGTATTGCAACTGGCTGCAGATGGAGGCTTGCCCATGCGCGGCGCAGTAGGCGTTGGCCGTAGCTGCGCCGGCAGTGGTGCTCCACGGACCGCGTGTGCCGTCGAAGACAAAGGTGCCGCGAGAGTTGGTGAAGTACATGAGGTTGATGTTGGCGTGACGGTATTCGCCGCCGAGCTTTAAAGCATGCCGGCCCAGGCTCCAGTTGAGCGAATCGGTGACGTGTGCGGTGACGTCGGTGCGGCCCGAAGGCTGGGTGGCGCCGGTGCAATCAAACGCGGCGGGGCAGGAGGTGCCGCCGATCAGCAGCGTGGGCGCGCCTGCCGCGATGCGCCCCGTGAGGCCCAGGTTCAACCCGGCATTTTGCTGCGGAAAGAAGCTCTGGTTGGCGTCGTTAAAAGTTTGCAGAAAATAGTTGGTGCCCAGCGTGACCTGGTTCACGACATGGCTGCTGAAGACCGAATTTTCGACCACCGAAAAATTATGGATGTGCATCGGCGCGGTTTGGAAGTAGTCCGCGTACTCCGAAGAAACCGGCGCGGTTTGGCGGCCCGTGGTGCCGATGTAGCGCAGCGAAAGCGCGTGCCTGTCGGTGAAGTGGTGATCGATCTTGAGGACGCCGTTGTAGCTGTTGTAGTTGGAGGTGCCGTTGGCAAAGTAGTTGTTCGCCGTCGCGGGACCGCCCTTGGAGTTTGCCGGGAAAAGTGTGTTGTACAGGCCAACGCTGACGGGGCTTACCGTTGCGGTGGGGTATTGGCTGATGAGGCCTTCGGCCGCGCTCACCCAGGCATCCGACACAACGGTATCGGTCAGCGCGACGTTGATCTTGGCAATCTGGATTTCGCCGGCGGTGAAGAAGAAGGTGCGGTCCTTCCAGATGGGGCCGCCGAAGGTGAAACCGCCCTGGTGGTTGCGGATCTGCGGTTTGCGGCTGCCGATGGGCTGCACCGGCGAGATCGCGGCGAAGAACTCGTTGCGATCGAAGTAGAAGACATCGCCGTGGAACTGGTTGGTGCCGCTTTTGAGCACCATGTTGGAATTGGCGCCGGCGTTGCGCCCCTCGTCGGCTTCGCCGCCGCTCTGCATGGAAAACTGATCGATGGCTTCGATCGGAATCAGGCCGCCGGCGACGCTTTGGATGCCGCCCTGGTTGGAGGCCACAATGCCAAGCCAGGCGTCTACGTTATCGGCGCCATCCACCTGGAAATTGATGCTTGCGGTGCGTGCTCCGTTGACGGAGCGTTGTAGATTCACGCCGGGGACAAAGGTCACCATGTTGGTAAAATTGCGGCCGTTCATCGGCATTTCCTGCACGGCTTTTTCGTCGATCACCGAAACCAGCGCGGAGGAAGCCGTATCCGTTTGCACGCCGTTGGCGACCACATCGACCACCGTGGCTTCGTGCCCGACCGTGAGTGCGATCTTCAGGTTCACCACCTTGGCGGCGTCGATCTGGATGGCGTCGATCTTTTTGGTGTCGAAGCCGGGCACGCTGATGCTGAGCTGGTATTTGCCGACCTGTAACTCCGGAAAGTCGAAGTCGCCCGCACCGTTCGCGTGAATGGTGAGCACGTTGGCGGTGGCGGGATCGGTGAGTTGCAGGGTGGCTTGCGGCAGCACCGCGCCGGAGGTGTCCGTGACGGTGCCGGAAAGCGTGCCGCGGAAGGTCTGGGCAAAGGCGCCTGACGAGGCGAGCAGAAGGGCAGGGAGGGCGAGCCGACGAAATGCTGCATCACGGAACGATGCACTACGAAAAGTTACGCTGCGAAAAGCTGGGGACATGAACACCTCGGAAGATAGAACTGCGAAACGCAAACGAGCGTGTGACAGCGACTTCAGGCGGAGCCCCGTCCGCATGCGAGCCGCCTGCCTCAGACAGCGGCTCACAGCGGATACATACAAGGAGCTCACACGAACCGTGCAAAGCAGGAAGCAGAGACAGTGCCGCGTCGGCGTCGCCATGCGCCATTTCGCTCGCGGCGCGAACCTACGGCATAGGCTGCGACGACGGATGCACTTTCACTGCTGCGTGCCAAAGGTGGATCGGCTTCAGGTACGTGAAAACTTAATTTTTGGAAACTGATTGGAGATTATGGGGTGTTTTATGAACTGTCAACACTCTTGTGCTACTTACGCCGGCAGCGGCCTGTGCTTTCGCGAAGTACGAGCTCCGGCTCAACGATGATTTCGTGATGAAACAGCCGTGGTTCGCTGCCGGGCTCGTTCGCCGCAACGCGTTTCAGCACGGTTTCGCCCGCCAGCACGCCCATGGCTTCGAGCGGCTGGCGCACGGTGGTGAGGCTGGGCATCTGGAAGCTTGCGGATTGAATGTCATCGAAGCCGATGACGGAAATCTCCTCGGGAATGCAGCGGCCCGCTTCACGCAGCGCGCGCATGGCGCCGATGGCCGACACATCGTTGAAGGCGAACAGGGCCGTGAAGGTTCTGTCTTTGCTCAGGTTTCGGGCGAGCAGTTGTTGGGTGGCGCGGTAGCCCGGTTCGTGCGCCGGCGCTTCGCCTTTGAGCTGCACGACGAGCTCCGGGTCTATGGGCAGATGCAGCTTGGCGGCGGCGGTGCAGATGGCCTGCCAGCGAATTTCCGTGTCGGAGCTGAAGGCCTGGCCCTTGATGATCGCCACGCGGCGATGACCCAAGGCGAGCAGATGGGTGAGCGCGAGCTCGGCGGCCCGCCCGTGATCGAGCACAATGTTGGTCGCGACCTTGTGCGGGTTGGCGCAGGAAACGGTCACCATGGGCAGCGGGCCGTTGTAGGGAAAGGGCGTGTCGATCGCCACCAGACCGTCGACGGCGCGCTCGCGCAGCAGGCTCAAGGAGCGCTCGACGACCTCGGCGCGGTGGTGATGGCTGATCAAAATGAAGAGATACCCCGCCTGTAGCAACGCCTGCTCCAGGCCCGCGAGGACCAGCGTGGCATAGCCCTCAGACACCTCGGGCACCAGCACACCGATCATCATGGACCGGCCACGGCGCAGGGAGCGGGCGAGGATGTTGGGCCGGTAGCCGAACTCCCGTGCGGCGGCAAAGATGCGCTGCTGGGTGACCTCCGGGATGCACCGGGCTGCGGGCGAGGCGTTCAAGACACGCGAGATGACTGCCTGCGACAGCCCGAGATGCCGGGAAAGCGTGGCCAGCGACACCACACCCTTACCCGGGCCATTGCCGTCGCGCTCGCCTTCGACAGCCTGCGCTGGTTGTGTCTTGCGGGTCGTCACCGAGGCCAGTGTTTCACAAGAAAGCGACCGCGCGCGCGGGCATGTTGACAACCGGCGACGCAAAGGCGCATAGTGCCGTTCGACTCACACAATCGTTTGTGTAAAGGCAGAAGCCTACGAGCGCCTGCCGGGAAGCAGATGGGTGTGTCCCAGGAGGTTCCCATGCAACACCCCACTCGCGGCGCGTCACCGCGGCGCTTTTTGCGGAAACACCATCTCCAAGTCCAGTTGGGCCGCGCAGCCGCCTTTGCGGCGCTGGCCGGTTGTTCCGCGGCGCACGCGCAGTTCGGTTCCAGTTTGGCGGGCACAGTTACTGATCGCACCGGCAGCCTTGTTCCCCATGCGACCGCAACTCTGACCAACGAGGCCACCCATCAGACCATCACACGCACGGCCACGGAAGAGGGCGTCTTTCAGTTCCCGTCATTGCCGGGTGGACAGTACGATCTCGTCATCACGGCAACAGGATTCAAAACGGGGACATATCAGGCAGTTGCTGTTCCTGAAGGACAGCCGCGTAATTTCGACGTCAGCTTAGAGGCCGGCGGCGCAAACGAAACGGTCAACGTGGATGCATCCGATGTCGTTGCGCTACAAACGGCGGATGCGAGCGTGAATACAACCATCGACTCCCAACAACTGCAAAAGGTGCCCAGCTACGGTCGCGATCCGTTTAACCTTGTGCGAACGGCACCAGGTATCACAGGCGATGGGGCTCGGGCCGGCAACGGCACCGCGGTATTTCTGCCGAACTCCGTCGGACCTGGCGGCTCGAATTTCGGCGTTGGCGCGACTGAAAACACGGTGCAGATCTCAGCCAACGGCCAACGTATCACCGATAACAATTACCTGGTAGACGGCGTTAGCGTGAACTCGCTTGGGTACGGTGGCGCGACTGTCATCAACCCTAATATCGAGGCTATCGGGACGATGCAGGTGACCAGTACCTCATTTTCTGCCGAGGATGGCCGTAACACGGGTGCACAGATCAAGATCACGACGAAAAGCGGAACGAACCGAGTGCATGGCTCTGCATTCTTTCAATATGACGAACCAGGTTTGAACTCGTACAACAAGTATGGCGGTATTCCGGATTCCGGGGCGTTGCCTTTGCGCGTATCAACCAAATCCCGTGATTACGCTGCGTCGCTCGGAGGACCTGTCATCAAAGACAAGCTGTTTGCGTTTGCCTCCTTTGAAGGCATCAACCAAAAACTTGAGTCCTTCACGAACGACTACGTGGAAACACCGCAGTTCCGTGCTGCCATTCATGCGTTGCACCCGGGCAGTATCGCCGACCAGATTGCCAATGCGCCGGGAGGCGTGCCGACCATTCGCAATGTGTTGACACAAAGTTGCTTGAGCCCAGTGAATTTAAACCGCGGGGCGGCAGCAAACCCCACCGGCAATGCGAACGCCGGGGTTACGCCGGCCCTTTGCCAGGTGGTAAACGGCGGTTTGGACATTGGCTCGCCGGTTGTCAAAACCGCAGCAAACGCAGGCTATGCCTCGTTCAATGCAACGGCGGCAAATGGCTTCAATCCGAATGAGATTCAGTATGGCAGCGGTTTAGACGGCGTTCCCGACATAGAGTATGTGCAGCTGGATGCTTCGCAATTTTCCACGGCTCGCCAATACAACGGCCGCGTGGATTACATCGCCTCGCCGCACGACCAGTTTGCCGGTTCAGCTTATGTAACCAAGCTGTACCGCATCACGCCCTCCGATACAGCGCGTCCTAATCAGAACACCCCGTTTGATCCAACCAATATCGCCACAACCTTTATCTACATCCACACCTTTGCGCCTTCGCTTTTGAACGAATTTCGAGCCAATTACACCTTGTTCGCAGAAAACGGTGTCCATGATGCACAAACAGCAGGTTTGAATCTCGGCATACCGTACATTGAATTGCAGAACAGCAATTACACGACCAACAATCGCATTCACTTCGGTGCGACCGCGGCGCCCACGTCGCCCGGCATCTTCGCGGAAAACCAGTATGAGATTCGTGACACCGTCACAAAAACCTATGGGGCGCACACGCTGCGCATGGGTTTTGAAGCGCGCTTGGAACAGGACAACAACAACCTGGTCGGGGCCACGCGGCCGACGTATACCTTTGCGGGCCTCTGGAATTTCTTCAACGATGCACCGATCTATGAAGGCATTCAGGCCAACCCGGCTACAGGCGGCGCGCCGGTTGTGAACCGCTACTTCGACGATCATTACTATGCCGCGTTTGTGCAGCACGACTGGAAGATCACGCCCGCCTTTACGCTCAACACCGGCCTGCGGTGGGAGTACTTCGAGCCGCTCACCAATCATGGTTTGAATGTTAATTTGCCGGTTCTGGGTACAACGCCCGGTTTAGAGTTGGTAAACGCCAGCCTTACTCCACACAATCACTTCTATACGCCACACAACAAGAACTTTTCTCCAAAACTTGGCTTTGCGTATGCGCCTGAAAGCATGAAGGGCCGTTCGGTCCTGCGCGGCGGTTTTGCGCTTGCGTACAACCGCCTGGACGATGTTCTGTTTGATCCCGCGCTCGAAGACGGCCCTGGGGTTTTCAGCTATGGCGTTTGCTGCGGCACGGCGCCGCAGGATTTTGGATCGCCTTTCGATAAGAACCAGATTGTCTACCAATTAGGCACCAGCACCGCCTACAACAGTTACGGTGTAAATCCTGCGTTGAAGACGCCCATCGGCCCGAACGGTTTGCCCACCAATGGGATTTCCATTGAAGCCTATGGCGCGGCCAGCCGCCTGCCCCAGCCCTACAGCTATCTGTACTCGTTGGAGTTGCAGCACGATCTCGGAAAGCAATTTGTGATGACCGTTGGCTTCCAGGGCTCGACGGGACGCCATTACTCGCGACTCGTCAATCAGCAATTCATCTATAACCAGAACGCCACTGTGAACGGAAGCAATGTATCGACCGGCTTTGGCAACGGGTTGTACATCGCGCAAAACGACTCCAATCAGTACTACAACGCCCTGAATATCCACGCGAGCAAGCATTACCACAACGGGCTTTCCTTGGACGGCACCTACAGCTATGCAAAATCTGAGGATCAGGTTTCGAGCGGCGACGGTGCCGACGGCATGGCGAATCAGACCAATCCCGGTAATAACACCAGTGAATTGGGGCCGTCCGATTTCGATGTCCGGCACAGGGTGGTTGCTCTGGCTACCTATGACCTCAACTACTACCATGGCGGCTCTTACGCGCTGCGGTCCGTGCTGAACGGATGGCAGGCGAACGGCATCTTTACAGCACATACCGGTTTCCCATTCACGCCGGTAACGACGTTGATCCAGGGCATACCGCTTACCCCGACCTCGGGCACCATCGGCGATGTGCGGCCGACGTTTTACGAGGGCAACTACCACGCTACCTGCTCCAATGATGCCTTTCGCAATGGCACCACCATCAGCGGCGTCTTCGGGGTGCAACCGGTGCTCGGCGGAGCACAACCCGGCATCGGCCGCAACTCCTTCCGAGGGCCGTGCTACCAGGATATCGATCTGGGCATTGCGAAGGAGGTGAGGATTCCAGTCTTCGGCGAACGGGGTGTTTTTCGCTTCCAGGCACAAGCCTTCAACTTGATCAACAAACTCAATTTCTCGCCGTTCACCTTTGCCTCAGCTTCCACATTGTTGGATAGCTCAGTCGTTACCACGAATAATTCGCTCGGCACGCCGGCCGGCACCGCGCTTGGCACGTTGGTCAACAACAATGCAGGCACCGCCACGGGATTTGGCCGGCCACAATCTGCTTCTGCGGGGCGTGTCCTCGAATTCAACGCGCGCGTAAACTTCTAACGAACAATGTTGATCCAAAGGACAGGGGCAGCGTGGCGACCATCGCTGCCTTTTCTTACGAGGTGCACACTATCGCTATGATTCGCACAATCGTCATGCAATGCATGCGTCGAGTCACTGCAGCAACCCTGCTTTTCGGTGCGAGTGGTCTTGGACTCGTGGCGCAAAATGCACAACCTCTCACCATCGACGCACGCGCCGGCACCACACCGTTCCCGCATTTTTGGGAGCAGACTTTCGGTTCCGGGCGGGCGATCCTTTCGCTGCGTGAGAGCTATCGGCAGGACCTGCGCACGGTAAAGGCGGCTACGGATTTTAAGGCAGTACGCTTTCACGGCATTTTGATGGACGAGGTCGGACTGTACGATCCCGAGCGCATGACCAAGAATCCGGGTCTGGAAGCGCAAGCGGCTAACGACGCTTCTGCGTATAACTTTTCCTATATCGACCAAATCTACGATGGGCTGCTCGCGCAGGGGGTGCGGCCGTTTGTGGAGCTGAGCTTTATGCCGCGCAAGATGGCCGCCAACCCCGACGCGGTGCACCCGTTCTGGTATCACCCCATCGTGTCACCGCCCAAAGATTACGCGCAGTGGGATGCGATGATGCGGGCGTTTGCGCAGCACCTGGTCGCGCGTTATGGTGTCGAGGAGGTCGCGACCTGGATATGCGAGGCATGGACTGAGCCCAACCTCGATTTTTGGGGAGGCGAGCCCAAGCAGGCGACCTATTTCGCGCTCTACGACCATACCGCGCGCGCGCTGAAGGCCGTTTCTCCTCGCCTGCAGGTGGGGGGACCCTCGACTGCGCAGGCCGCCTGGGTGACGCCTTTTCTCGCCCATATCAAGGCGCAAAATGTCCCGATCGATTTCGTTTCGACGCATGTATATGCCAATGACACCGCCGACAACGTCTTCGGCACCACCGAGCAGATTCCTCGCGACCAGATGGTGTACCGCTCGGTGAAGACGGTGCACGAGCAGATTCTGCACTCGGGCTATCCACAGCTGCCGCTCATCTTTTCCGAATACAACGCCAGCTATGCGAACGAGCCGAACGTGACGGATTCGACCTATATGGGGCCGTGGCTCGCGAACACGATTCGGCTGTGCGACGGTCTTGTGTCCGATATGGCCTATTGGGCGTTTTCCGATGTGTTTGAAGAGCAGGGCGTCGTGCGTACACCGTTTTACGGCGGCTTCGGTGTGGTGGCGGCAGATCACATCGACAAGCCCGCACTGAATGTCTTTCGCCTGCTGCATAAACTTGGCGATCAGCGCATTCCGCTCGCCTCGGATTCGGTTTTAGCGACGGAATCGAAGGCGGCCGTCAGCCTGGCGCTATGGAACTATGCACCGCCCACCGGTACCGGCGCGGAGTACACGATGCCGTCCGGGGCAGCGGGTGCTGGGCGTACCTTCGAGCTGCATGTCGAGCACGTGGCGCCCGATGCCGCCGTGGAACTTTGGCGCGTGGATGACGATCACGGCAATGTCTTAAAGGCCTTCGATGCCATGGGTCGGCCCCCAGGCGATCTGACCGCAGCGCAGAGAAAACAGCTACAGACTGCCGGTGCACTGGCGTCTGCGGAACAGCTGCGCCTCCGCAACGGCAAACTCACGGTTGCTGTGCCGGCGCATGGGCTGGCGGTGGTCGTGGTGCGGCGATGAGCGTGCCACGTGTCCCTCGCCGTACGGCGCTGCAGCTGCTGGCCGGCGCGGCAGGTGTGGCCTGTATACCCCAAAGCCTTCACACCACTGCGAGGCCTGCAGCCGTGCAGGGCTTCACGTTGAGCGCTGCAGACGATGCTTTTCTCGACGACCTCGAGCGGCGTGCCTGCCGGTACTTCGTAGAGCAGGTAGGGGCCACCACCGGCCAGGTGCTGGACCGCGCGGCAGCTAACAACACGGACGGCACGCGCGATCCGCGCCGCATGGCCTCCATCGCCGCGACCGGCTTTGGCCTGACTGCCTTGGCGATTGCCGACCAGCGCGGCTACCTGACGCACGACGCGGCCCACGCCCAGGTGTTGCGCACCTTGAAATTCCACGCGAACGTGTTGCCGCACGAGCATGGGTTCTTCTGTCATTTCGACGATGTCGACACCGGGGCGCCGTGGGCGAATGTGGAGTTCTCTTCAATCGACACGGCTCTGCTGTTGTGCGGCGTGCTGACGGCACGCGCCCACTTCGCAACTGATCCCGAAATTGTGCGCCTGGCGACTGCGATCTACGAGCGTGTGGACTGGCCGTGGATGCTAAATGGAGACACTACGTTTTCGATGGGATGGAAGCCGCAGACGGGCTTTCTTGCTGCGCGCTGGAACCATTATTGCGAGCTGATGACGATCCCGCTGCTGGCGATGGGTTCGCCCACGCACCCCGTAGGGCCCGAGGTTTGGACCGCGTGGTCGCGCCCGAAGATCACGTATGACGGCATCAGCTTCATCAGCGGCAACGATCCGCTCTTCACGCATCAGTACAGCCAGGCCTGGTTCGATTTTCGTGGCCGGCGTGATGCCTATACTGATTATTTTGAAAATTCCATCTTGGCAACGCGGGCCCATAAAGCCTTCTGTCTTAGTCTGGGCGCACCCTATGCGTCGGATTACTGGGGTATCTCGGCATCGGATTCTGCGGCCGGCTACCAGGCCTGGGGTGGGCCGCCGTCACAGGGCCGCATCGATGGCAGTGTGGTGCCCTATGCCACGGCGGGCTCCCTCCCGTTTCTGCCCGGTGCCTGCCTGGCTGTGCAGCGCTCGCTCAAGCAGCGGTACGGCGCACGCGCCTGGGGCCGCTACGGCTTCTGCGATGCCTTGCATCCACAAGCCAACTGGTATGACCCCGATGTGCTCGGGATCGACCTCGGCATCGCTTTGGTAATGGCGGAAAATTTGCGCTCAGGCTTTGTTTGGTCGACCTTTGCGAAAAATCCAGAGGTGGCCATCGCAATGGCCAAGGCGGGCTTGCACGCTCGTTCTTGAGCCGGTTGTGAGCGGAATCAGGATTGGCCGATCAGCACGCCGGCCGCGAACACCAGGCCACCGCCGACAATCACCTGCAGGCAGGAAAGCCCAAAGCCGGTCTTCATATAGCGATACCGGATCCAGGCAATCACGATCAGTTCGATGCCCACGACGACGTACGCCAAGATGAGAGCCCGATGCACGCTGCCGATCAGAAAGGGCAATGTGTGCAGAAACCCGCCGACAAAGGTCATGAAACCGGTGACCACGCCGCGAAATAAGGGTTTGCCGCGACCGGTGAGTTCGCCATCGTCGGAAAGACCTTCAGAGAAGGCCATAGAAATACCGGCACCGACGGCGGAAGCCGCCCCGATTAGGAAAACGGTGTGGGATTTATGCGTAGCAAAGGCGGTGGCAAAAATGGGCGCGAGCGTCGAAACAGAGCCATCCATGAGACCCGCTAGGCCAGGCTGAACGACTCGTAAAACGAAACTGCGTTCGTCCGACACCAGATCGCTGATGTCTTGCAGGTTTTGCTTGATACCGGACATATCCTATTGTGATGTCGAACTGCGGGAACGCGTTATTACCTTCCTAGGAGTTCATGGGAAAGTTCCACATGTCGCGCGACATAGCTTCGCGAATTGATGTCCCCGGTTTTCATGCGGGCAAGGGCGCGGCGCACCTTGCCTTCACGGAATGCGGGGTCGGCAGCGAGCAGCTGAATGGCTTGGCGGACCGCCTCCGGATCCCCCACGGGCACATAGGTGATTTCGTCGTCGGTGAAGTAGCTTTCAATGCCACCCACATGCGTGCAGATGACGGGCAGACCACAAAGGACGGCCTCCTCAACCACCGTAATGCCCGACGCATGGAGGTTTTCTGTAAGGCAAATCACCACAATGTCGGCCCATCGGAACAAGGCAAAAAGTTCATCATTGCTTGTGGGCACCTCTTGCACAATGTTGCTTACCGCACGTAACGATTCGGCGAGCGGGGCACGAGTGATGGCTTTCGCGGTGTACCCGCCGTCGTTTTTGACGGCGGCGATGAAGGTGGGCCAATCGCGGTGGCGATCGTTACCCAGCATCAACAGGCGAGCCGGCGTGTGGACTGGCCGGTCCAGCACCTCCAAGGATTGGTCGGTACGGATGCCATATAACAGAAAGGCCGTAGGCTTTGCAGGAAGCAGGTGCTGCGCCTTCCGCATGGCAGGCGGCGAAAGAAACGTAAGCAGATCCGCGCCGCGCAGCAGCGAAAGATAAAAACGCCTGCGTAACCTGGCATAGGTGTCCCAGGCGTCCATCAACCAAACGGTTTGCGCAATCAGTTTGGGTTTTGCGTTACGCCGCTTCATGAGCAAGGAAACCGCGAGCGATTGCGATTCGGTGTGCGTCCAGACAACGTCGGCGTTGAAAATGCCGCGTCGATTGCGCCAGGCATGCACGAGATCGAAGCCAAAGAGGGCACGGACGCCCAAGCGGATGAGCCGTCCCAACCGCCCTTCCGGCTGATCTTCCGATTGTTGTACAGCACAGCCCATGGCGCTCGCCTGCTGGTAGCCATAGGGATCATCGTGATTGATCCCAATAATCTCTCCCTTATCGAAACGGGATTTCCAGGAACTGCGGCCGAAGCCGTGCGCGAGGTGGACAAATACCCTCATCTGAGAGTCGCCGCTGCGATGCTGCGACAGCCTGTCCAGCTCAGATGATACCGGTTGCTGGAAGATATGTGGTCCTGCCTCAACCATTCCACACCGGTTGTTGGATCGGTGCGCCGATCTTCGCCAGAAAGGAAGAGATGCGCTGCTGGAAAACCTCTTCGCTGAAGCCCTCCGCATGCTTGCGGATCAGTGCCGAATCCCACACGGCTTGCTGCTCGAAACGTTGCACCGCATCGACGACACTTGCGGTGGTTTGCTCATTGAAAAACAGGCCCGTCTCGCCTTCGATAATGGTTTCGATGGCGCCGCCGGCACGGTACGCGATGGTGGGTCGCCCTGCCGCGGCGACCTCGAGCGGCGCCATGCCGAAATCCTCTTCGCCGGGAAAAATGAGGGCGCGGCAACGGGCAACGTGGTGTTCCACAACGTCGTCCGGCGCTCGACCTAAAAAAGTGATTGTCGGCCCGGCTAAGGCTTTGAGGCCGTCGAGCGCGGGGCCGCCACCTAGAACGACAAGGCGCTTGCCCATTTCAGTAAAGGCACTGACGGCGAGGTCGACACGCTTGTAGGCTACCAGGCGTGCGAGGATCACGTAGTAGTCCTCCTGCTCGTCCACCGGCTGGAACCGATGAATATCGATCGGCGGAAAGATGACCTCGGCTGCACGCTTATAAGCGCGCCAGATGCGGTCAGCCACGATGCGTGAGTTGGCGATGAAGTGATCCGGCTGCCGTGACGCGCTTTCATCCCAGACTCGCAACCCGCGAATGAGGGCAGGGAGCACCGTGCGAATTCCCTTGCCAAACGACTCCCGGGAGGAGTAGCTGCCAAAGCTCCAAACCCAGCGCATGGGCGTATGGCAATAACAGACGTGGATGGCGTCGGGGTGCGCCCGTACCCCTTTTACATACCCTGACGAGCTCGAGATAATGAGGTCGTACGCTTCAAGATCCAGAGAACGAACGGCCATCGGGTAGAGCGGAAAGTAGATGCGATACAGTGTAGACATCTTCGGCAGCCCCTGCATCCAGGAGGTATGCACAGGTACCCCACGCAGGGATGGAGGCATTTTTTCGGGCAAAGCAACCGTGGCAAACAGATCGGCGCCGGGGAGCATATGATATAGCTCCTCTGCCACCTTCTCGGCGCCTCCCATCTGTGTAAAGTAGTCGTGCACCACTGCGATTTTCATGCCGTCCCCGTATTTGGAATCATCACTAGACAGCACCCGATCGGCGAAAGATGACCACAAACGTGCGCGCCAGGATTTCAAAATCCAGCAGCAAGGACCAGCGGTCGATATAGCTGTTGTCCATCGTCACCCAATGATCAAAGCCCACGGAGCTTCGTCCGTTCACCTGCCAAAGGCCGGTAATGCCTGGTTTTACACTGAAGCGCCGCATAAGAGTAGCCTCACTCATCAGCGAAACGTCGCGGATACTCATGGGCCGCGGCCCGACGAGTGACATGTGCCCCACCAGCACATTCCAAAGTTGCGGAAGCTCGTCAAGTGAAGTGCTGCGTAGAAAGCGTCCCAGTTCAGTGACCCTCGGATCATTCTTCAGCTTGAAGATAGGACCATCGGCCTCGTTGACACTTTCGAGTGCCGGCATCAGAGCCTCGGCATTGGCAACCATGCTTCTGAATTTCAGCATGGGAAACAGCCGTCGCCGATGCCCATAGCGATGCTGTACAAAGATGACGGGTCCGGGGCTACTCAGCTTGACGCAAAGGGCGATCAAGAGCAGCAGGGGCGAAAGTACAACGAGTCCAACAACTGCGACCGTGAAATCAAACAAGCGTTTCAGCAGAACGAATACAAAATGGCGTTCATGCTGCGGAAGCAGATCGCGCAAGATGCTGTCGTTGAAACCCGCAGCCCGGGACCGCGTTGAAAAAACGTCATTCAAGTAGACGACGGCAACTCCTGCCGCTTCCGCCTCATGCACGGCCTGCTGCATCAGTGAGTAGCACGACTGCATGGGCATAGCGACCAGCAGGACGTCCACAACCTTCTTTACCAGCAGATCGCTCAGATCGTCGATAGAGCCCAGATAGCGCTTCGCAACATCCGGCGGCATGTCTTCCACACGCCGATTGTCGACAAATCCCAGCAGATCGATAGACGTGTTGTACCGTGTGCGAATCTCCTTCCAGGCTTTGCTGGCTCTTGGACCGCTGCCCAGAATCAAGGCGCGACGGGGATTTCGAAAAGCAATCCGGTCAGCCACATAGGAAAAGATCGCATACCGGCTAAGTTGGTACAAAAACAGCACGGTAAAGACCAAAACCAGACGCGAAAACACGAGAAGCGGGCGATGGAAAAAGTAAAGATGCAGAACCAGGGGCAAAAACATGAGCCCTACCCCTTTGCCGATCGCCTTGATTCTGCTGGGGATGGCGGCGAAACGATCGTACAAATGAAGCACGGTGAAGCAGTACTGCCATGCAAAGATAAAGCTTATGCCAAACAGGGTATCCACAGCGCGCACATTGCCGGACGCGAACCGGCCGAAGGAGTGAGCCGGCCAACCGCGATTCAGAAGACAAACGGCCAAGGCTAGGCTTAAAATGCCATCAAGAGCGGCCAGGCTGACGTGATTTTTCCTATTCGTCAAGGTCATCTCCTCCGGTTTGCAGAGCGGCGGGTTCGGTTCCGTTCGTTGAGCTTATTGAGGTTGAAATCATTGCAGCAGATCGTTTCTTCGTAAGTTCGTAAATGGGCCGAAATGGGTCCTAAAGTTAGCTATTTAGAGCCTATCACCCGCGCAGAAGCCCGGCCAAGGTAAACTTTTGCGAAGCTGCTAACTCTGGTAACCGAGAACATTACCTATGGGTGAGATGCGAGCTACGCCAGTCGCAAGTGGTCGCGGCTTCGGTAGTCTGCCTTGCCGAAAAGAGACAATCGATGGCACAAAAGTTGGATTCCTAGCGCCAATCGTCGTACCTCACCACGTAAAAGCCCGTCATGAGAGAGACGTGGTTCACGTCGCTTTCGATTACCCGCTGTGCGTTATTCTTCTCACCCGAAAGACACTTACTGACGTGCTGGAGCAATCACAAACAGCACGGGACATGACTTCTTTCCCTCTGTATAAATAGAAGGAGATCATCGCGTGAAGGACGATACTGTTCGGTGGTTCGTAAGTTTCCGAGCCGTTGCGGCAGGTCGGGCGAAAGGACGTCCCTTGGCAAGGTCGTTCATTCCGCTGTCCCAGCTCCTTGATGCAACGCTGCCATGCTGCGAGGACTTTCGTTGAAACGCCCGACCCGTATTCTTTTCGTCAATCACACTGCCAAGCTGGGCGGGGGCGAGTTGGCGTTACGGTCGATGTTGCGCCATCTTGATGCAAGTAGAGTCACCTATGAGGTTCTTTTGTTCGAGGACGGACCCTTGGCAAAGCTCCTTCAGCCTGAAACACGAGTGCACCTCCTGCCGCTTGCGGGGGCGGTTCGTGAGGCGCGCAAAGACACGCTGGGCGGTTTCCGTCTTGGACATCTGCGGCAAGTGGCTGGTCTTGCACCCTACCTTTGGCGGCTGCGCACCCTGATCCGCGGTCTTGGGGTGGACATTGTCCATACAAATTCTCTAAAAGCCGATGTTCTGGGCGGTATCGCCGGTCTACTCGCCGGAAAGCGCGTGGTGTGGCAAGTGCGCGATCGCATTGCGGCGGACTATCTGCCGCAGCGCGCGGTCCGAATGTTTCGTCGGCTCACCCGCATCATTCCGCACGCTGTGATCACCAACTCCCATGCGACGATGGAAAGTCTCGTACTGCCCGCCCGATCGGGTGGAGTGAGCCGGTGGAAGCCGCGCCTAGCGGAGGTGGTGCACGATGGTTTGGATTTGTCGTTGATCCCGATAATGCCAGCCCCTGCAAGCGGCGTTCCGGCTACGCTCGTTGTTGGCCTCGTAGGCCGGATATCCCCATGGAAGGGCCAGGATATTTTCCTACGCGCCATCCAGCGTATTCACGTTGAGTTCCCGGCGGTTCGCTTCCAATTGATTGGTTCCCCGCTGTTTGGGGAAGAGGCGTATGAGGCCGAGTTGCGCGCCCTATGTACGCAACTCGGGCTGGACGGCTGTGTTGAGTTTTGCGGATTTGTTCATAATGTACCGGAGCATATGGCATCGCTCGGCGTGGTTGTCCACGCGTCGGTGATCGACGAACCCTTTGGGCAGGTCGTGATCGAAGGCATGGCCGCCGGTAAACCTGTGATTGCCACGCGGGGTGGCGGCGTTTCGGAGATTGTAGAGGATGGTGTTTCCGGCATGCTTGTTCCGAAGAAGGATGTAGTGGCTCTTGCTGATGCCATGCAGACGCTGCTTCGCGATCCATTGCTTCGCGAGCGGTTAGGCGCCGGGGGCCGCCGGCGCGTGCAGGAAAGTTTTCGCATTGAGTTTACGGCGGCGAAGACAATGGATGTTTACCAAAGATTAATGGCTCTCGGACAATGACAGAAACGGCACAAGTTGCACGGCAGGATGACTCGCAGGCGAAGGGTGCCGGTACAACAGCTTCGTTTCCCCTTGCCTTGGAGATCGGGATTCAGTTCGGTGGCGGCGGGGAAGGCCGCATTATCGCGGAACTGTACAAATTTCTGCCCGGGGCGGGGTTCCGCGTGTTGGGCGCCGTAGCCGGTCCAGATAACGTTTCCGCGATGACGGAAGGTCGATTTCTCAGCTTTGCTCCGGAAAATGGGCCTAAAGTCGCTCGGTTCCGCAGCGCGCGCACGAAGCTGATTAATCTATTGGAGCGCGAGCGGCCTGATGTGATTGCCTCGCATTTTGCGCTATACGCCTTGCCGGCGCTGGACCGGTTGCGTGCGCGACCCATGGTGTCTCACTTCCATGGTCCTTGGGGTGCGGAGTCGGCCCAAGACGGGACGGGCACGCTTGCCAGCTCCATCCGCGTTGCCCTGCGCATCCTGGCCGAACGTACCGTGTATAGCCGTGCGAATCGGGTGATTGTACTTTCCAAATCCTTTGCCGAACTCGCCACTACGCGCTACGGCATCGATCCGGCGCTGATTCGGATTGTTCCCGGCTGTGTCGATGCCGGTCGTTTCGATGTGCTTGGAACCAAAGCCGAAGCACGCCAGCGGTTGGGCTTGCCTACGGATCGCCCCTTGTTGTTATCAATCCGGCGGCTCGTGAAGCGGATGGGGTTATTGGAACTTGTGCAGGCGATGCAGGAGATCGTGCGACAGGTGCCGGATGCCTTGTTGCTGATTGGCGGCCGCGGGCTGCTGCGCGAAGCTTTGGAAGAGAAGGTCGCTACGTTAGGTCTTTCCCAGCATGTCCGCTTTTTGGGGTACGTCGACGATGACGATCTTCCGTATCTGTACCGAGCCGCGGATATCAATGTTGTGCCAACCAATGCATTGGAAGGATTTGGTTTGGTGGCTGCGGAAAGTTTGGCGGCCGGAACACCGTCTATGGTCACGCGTGTGGGCGGATTGCCCGACGTGGTGGCCGATTTGTCGCAGGATCTTATCTTTGAGTCGTCCGATCCGGCCGTGCTTGCCGAAGGCTTGATTTCGGCGCTCCTGGGCCGTCATCGACTGCCGGAAGCTGGGGCCTGTGCGACGTATGCGCAAACCCATTTCAACTCTGCCCTGATGGCCGAACGCACCGCGGCCGTATACCGGGAGTTGCTATGAGCAAACTGCCTCAGGCGAGCGGGCACCAAGCCAACAAGCCGGCGCAAACGATTGGGGTGCTGATTCCGACGTACAGGCGCGCACCGGATCTGCTTCGCTGCCTTCAGGCTTTGCAGCGACAAAAGCGCTCGCCCGATGATGTACTGCTCATTCTGCGCAGCGATGATCAGCAGACGGAGGGAGCTCTGGCGAACTTCGACAAAGGTTCTTTGCCGATTCGCGTCCGGGTGACGAGCATTCCGGGCACGGTGCACGCGCACAATCTTGGGATCGAATCCTGCATCACCGATGTGCTTGCCATGATTGATGACGACACGGAACCCCAGCCCGCATGGCTCGAGGTGATTTTGCGGGATTTCCAACAGGATTCGGCCCTGGGCGGTTTAGGTGGCCGGGATCGCTGTTTCGATGGTGCCAACTTCGATGATCGGCAGGCCAGCCCTGTGGGCAAATTGCAGTGGTTTGGCCGCGCGATCGGCAATCATCATCTCGGTTATGGTTCCATCCGAGAGGTCGATGTATTGAAGGGTGCCAACATGAGTTTTCGCTGTGAAGCACTGGCGCATGCTCGTTGCGACACCCGTTTGCGCGGCAAAGGAGCGCAAGCCAGTGAGGACATCAGCCTGGCACTCGCTGTGAAACGGGAGGGCTGGAAGATTGCGTATGATCCGGCCGCGGTGGTGCATCACTATCAGGGTGAGCGGGACGAGGTGCGCCACTACAGCGGCATGGCGAAGATCGTGGACCCAACCGGTTTTCAGGATTTTGCCTACAACGAAGTCGTGGGGGTGTGGCATTCGCTTTCGCTGTTTGGAAAACCGGCCTTTGTGGTGTGGTCTTTGCTGATAGGAACGCGGGTTTGCCCTGGTTTGGTGCAAGCGGTCCGGTTTACGCCGAGCCTCGGCCGCGTTTCTTGGCAGCGCTTTCGCTATGCTGCGCGAGCGAAGTTACAAGCTGTTTACGATCTCGTCTTTTCCCGGTCAGCCGCCAAAAATCGTGTGTAATCGTCAGGACGACTACACTGCGCCACTGCTTTCGGCAGTGTCGCTCATACGTGACGATGAGCGCTGTAACGCGAGGAGATGATCCAGCCCTCCCTGGGGTGCGCGGTCGTTTTTCGGTTCAAAATGGGTGCGAAGCCACGCTCGGACAGGCAGGTCATACACGCGTTCGGAAGCAAACGCGAGCACGATCACGCATCCCAAAAAGAGAATACCGGGCAGAGGGGCATCTTCCCGTACCGGATGATGCCGAACGCGCACCCATAGCTGGTCGAAGAAATCGTGCAACGGCGCGTGGAGGACGTAAAGCGGATACGAGATGGCGCCAAGCATTCGGAACAGGGGCGCAGCTCGTTGGGAGGGCTCACTGGAGGCACTGAGTAAAAGCAGGGCTGGCAGAATCAAAACCAAAGCGAACAGGTCATGCACGGTCGTCCACCGGTCGGGAAAGGGTCCGGCCATTACAGCTAACACAGCGACGAAGGCTGTCCAGGGCGGGATCTGTAACCGGACACGGCCGGAGATCCAGACGCGAAACAGTACCATTCCGAGCAGATAGGGAAAGAGCACTCGCGGAATCAGAGCAATTACCTGGTCACGACGGGTGCCGACGTTCAGCGTACCAGCGCGTAGCACGAGCGGCAGCAGGCACGCACCTGCAAACCCCAGGGAGCTGAAGAGCCGAAGACGAGACGCGCGCCGGAAGAAGCAGACATGCACCACATTCGCAAGCCCTTCACTGAAGAGCGACCAAGTGGGAAAGTCGAAGGGAAAGGGCGCGAGCGCGCCTGTACGGAGACTGCCGGGAATCGGCAAAACCAGCAACCCCACGCTAAGGAGTTGTAGTAGCTGCCCCATACCGGTATGTGCTTTTCCATAATGATTCTGCAGGACGGCGAAAGAGAAGCCCAGCAAAAGCCCAAGGAAATAGAGTGGATACAAACGAACAAAGCGAACGCGCAAGAAGCGTGGAGCCGGAAGGCCACTGTCGATCTTGTTCTGGTATGCGAAGGTGAGGACAAACCCGCTAAGCATGAAGAAGAAATCGACTGCAAGATAGCCGAAGCGAAACAGTTGTACCCCGAAAAAGTTCCAGGTGTGGAACTGCAGAACAGCAAGCGCGGCGATCCCCCGCAAGCCATCCAAGGTGGTAAATGTATGTGGACGTAGGCGTTCCATCACTCCCCAAACCATTCCATTGGTTCCGAGGCGATGTATGATCTGTGGCCTGATCAGTACATTGGGTCAGAAACGTATGAGGCCCGGTGAAGGTGTTCGCTTTTGTCATTATTCAGGTGTTAGTAAAGCGGAACACCTGATGACATCGAAAAGTTTGGAATGCGCATGATCTTGGCGAACTGGGTGACGTTGTTCTCAGGAACGTAGACGATGTCCCCCGGATCTAGAGGAAGGTCCTGCTCAAGCTGTTTCGTTTTCGTGATGCGGTGCAGATTGAGGACCCTTACCTCTGCCATATCCGATTTGGAGTTGATACGGCGGAAAACAACAACTTTGCTTTCTTTGGCGCTGTCTTTAAAGCCGCCAGCAAGCATCACTGCCTGCAGGGCAGTCATGTCCTGCCGCATCTCGATTCTGTTTGGCATCACAACCTGCCCAGCGACGACAATGTACGGCCGTTGGAAGTCCTTGAGTTCAAGGTTCAATTCAGGTTCATTTAGACGTACGGAGTCTCTCTTAATGATGAGATCGCGTGCTTCTGCCAACGTGAGACCAGCCAGTCTGACCGCGCCTGCCACATTCAGATCGACATAGCCGTCAGGGCCTACCGTCACTGTTTGGTTCAGCTCCGGGCTGAGTCGGTAATCCAGAGACAGGCTGTCCCCGATATGCAGGAGATACCGGTCACGCGGGTGAAGGACCGGATCTGCCGACGTCTGCGCTGAGCAAGTCGAAAAGCCGAAACTTAAATATGCAAGAACGACCCAAATGACGTGCTTCATGCGCCCTCCTCCGAAGGTCCCTGCAGTGCAGGGCCTCCCCTGATCATAGATGCGGAATCGAAGCGGAGACGAGAGATCAAGCGTGTCAAACATGTCAAATCCATGTCAATCGCGTGAATCGCGGTCTCTACTCCGGTGATCGAGGACTTGAAGACCTATGCTGTCCCACGTCACTTGCACTATCGTACAGAGATTCAGGAGAAAAGCTTCATCACGCCAGTAACTTCGAGAGGGTACGAACGGCGTAGATCCCTTCTAAAACTGTTCTGGACCAGAACAGTTTCCCGTTCCGATCCGCTAACGGGCGTAGCGAAGGCTGAAAGTGGCGCAAAGGGCTACATGCATTACCTCTATGGAAACCAAAGGTTCTGATTCCCTTGATCTCCTTGGGTAAGGAACTGGTACTCTTCTCAGAGCAAACTCCTGGCGTGAGCGGGTCCTTTCCAAGGCGTAAGTGCCTCTACATGAGACCGTAGCGGCCGAGAAGAACCTGCCCAAGCCTGAGGCGAAGGCCGAACCCAGATCTCGCACGCCGTACCCGGTCGAATTGCAAGCCGATGGTAAGCGTTGCAGGCCGCTGCACATCATCATCATCAGGAGTTTGGTAAAAACGTGCTCGAACGATACCGGGATCGGGTACGGAATAGTGTTCTGCTCCAGAACGCTGCCTGGTTATTTGCAGGACAGGGCCTATCATTCGCGTTGCAAGCAGTCTCCTTTATTGTGCTGGCCCGTCTTCTAAAGACCTCGCAGTACGGCTTGCTGGCGGGCGCCGTGGCGTTGGTCACCATCGTCAGCCAATATGGCTCTTTGGGGGGCGGCCCGCTCTTCATGCGGTATGTGAGCCCAGACCATAGCCGTTTTCGCCCGTACTGGGGAAACGCGCTGCTTTCAGTATTTCTGGTAGGCAGTGTTTTGGTCGGCGGTCTGTGGCTGTTCGGTCCGTGGCTGATTCGCAGAGAAAGCCTTCCCGTTCTCCTTCTGGTCGGCATCGGGGAGTGCATCTTTGTGCAGCTCACGTCGTCTGCGAGCTATGTCTTTCAAACCTTTGAAAAAATGAGGCTTAGCGCGACGCTGTCGCTGCTTACCAGCTTGCTTCGCTGCATTCTTGCCGTGGGCATGCTCGTTTGGCTGCACACTGCAACAGCTTGGCAATATGCGGCCGGTTCCTTGGTAATTTCGATCCTGGTGGCGGCGTACGCCGCGTGGACTGTTACACGGGCGTACGGTTTGCCTTCGTTTTCCCCAACGCTGTTTTCGAAAAACGCGGGGGAAGGATTCGTTTTTTCGATATCCGGTTCGACCACCTCGGTGTACAACGACATTGATAAGGTGGTGCTGTCACACTACGGGATGAACGCCGCAAACGGGATTTATTCCATGGCGTATCGCGTGGTCAACATCGGCACGATGCCCATCCTGGCACTGGTAGGCGCAGCGTTTCCGCGCTTCTTTCAGGCCGGTGTCAACGGCATTGCCGCGGTGACCCCCATGGCACGCACCTTGCTGAAGAGAACGGCAGCCTTGGGTGTGCTGATTGTGATTGGCATGTTTCTTTTTGCGCCGGTTCTGCCGCATCTTGCCGGTAAATCCTACACAGAGGCTGTGAGCGCCCTGCGGTGGCTCTGTTTAATCCCGCTTTTCCGGTGTTTTAACCTGAGCGCCGGCGACGCGCTTTCGGGGGCGGGCGATCAGAAATATCGCCTGCTTTGCCAGACGATCGCCGCTGTGGGCAACCTCGGTTTGAATCTATACCTGATTCCGCGGTACTCCTGGCATGGCGCGGCGTGGGCTTCTCTGTTGACGGATGGCTCCCTGGGCGCCATGCACTGGGCCGCGCTGTTCATTCTGGGCCGTCGGCCTGCACCGGTCCGGGTCAGCGAAGATCCGCCACTCGAGACCGAGCAGTTTCCGGCACCTTAGAGCGGTTCTCCCTGGTTGTGGTTGCGAGGGCACAGTTATCGTCAAGTGAGAACAGCTACAGGTTGCATACGCATCGTTGAGTTCACGCGAACCGACCGACGCTGCTGCGCGCGGTTTGGACACCTGTCGCTAGCGCGTGTTGGCACCAGCCTGCAGCAGGGAAGAAAGCTTTTCGTACAGGATGTGGCTGGAAAAGTTTGCAACGACCCTGGCGCGGGCGTTGCGACCGAGAACTTCCTGGTTTGCGAACGCTTGCCGCACGGCTTCGGCAGCGCTTTCGAGATCGCCCACTGGAAAAAGCAAGCCGTCACGGCCGTCCGTGAGCATTTCCTCAAAGGCTGGAATGCGTGTCGCCACAATGGGAGCCCCGCAGCTCATCGCTTCGAGCACCACGAGCGCAAAAGCCTCCCACGCAGATGTGGAAATGAACAAGCTGCACTCGCGGTACAGCTGCCGCAAAGTGGGCTTGTCGGAAAGAAAGCCGGCGAAGTGAACACGCGCTTGCACGCCGAGCTGTTGCGAAAGCGCCTTCAGCATCGCTTCATCAGGGCCGCTGCCCACCAAGGTAAGTTCGAAATCCGTTAAGGCCGCGAGGAGAGCGAGCAGATCCGAGAAATGTTTCTGGGCGTCGACCAGCCTACCGACCGCCAGCATTGTCTTCGGGCGTGTCGGGTTTGCGGGGGCTGGACTGAAAAAATCCGTATCGACACCGTTCGGCAAAAGGACAGCCCGACCGCCAAAGGCCTGCACCCGGTCGAGATTCGTCTGCGATTGGCAGGTAATGAGGATGGCCTGGGGCACGGTTTGGCGTTTGCGACGCATGGCCGCTTCCAGATAGGGAGCGCCATGGTCGGCGGCAACGATGGGAATCTGGAGCTTTTCGACGAGTACATCGAAGCGGGGCGTCCAGACCTCCTGATGGTAGAGCACGTCGGCCCTGTCGTCCGCCAGTGCACGGCGCAGGGCTCGGTGGTAGGCGAGAAAACGCACCTGCTCCCGCCAGGCATACGCGAAGCTGAAGCGTTGTAGCCGGTACAGAACAGGATCGGTCAGCCGAACCCATCGGGGGAGGGGAAGAAAGCGGACATAAATTCCCGGCTCGATCGGCTGCAGAAGCGCCGCGTCATAGGACAGGATGTAGATGAAAATCTCATGGCCCTGATCTCGCAGCCCGCGCGCGTAGTCCCACACAAAATCATTCCGGTAGGAGGAAAGGTATTGCGCGCGGCTGAGGCGGAACATGCCGCCAAAGAAGTGCTCAAAGGAGTCTGCACTAAGAAAGAAGGCAATCCGTTTTCGGTCTCGAGAAGTCTCCTCGCGGGGCAAGAAGACGGGGGATTGCTCCATAGAGGTATCAGACATAGGCAGGTGCGGCGGCGGACTTCTTTTATGCTAGCGTATCCCGTATCCGACGCAGGGCGTTTTGGCACGAAGTTGCGTGCAGTCATGCTTCTTCCATCGTGCACGACACCAAGCGTCCTGGCTACGGTACGTCCGTGTACACCATGGCGCGACACGCTTCGAGCGCAGAGGAAAGCATGGCTCGAAGTCACGTCAATATAGTCAATATATTTGACGCCCCGCAGCACCTCCGCTATGCTGAAGGCTCGCGTAGTTTCGCGTCTGTACCTCCGTGCGTTTCGCTGATCGCGGTAAGTGGCAAGCGTTGGAGGGAATCAAGATCGACAGACATGAAGCATTGAGGCGAGACGGCCCCCGGCAATGCCCGGCCCGGCACTCTGCAGCAGAGAGGCCGAGTGTTTCGCTCCGCAGCTCGCCGCAGTGAGCTTTGTACGCTTCGTTTCCATGCCGGTTTGCTTCGCAGTGCATTGGGCTCTGCGCGGTGTTAGCCGCTTTACTCCCCGGCCCATTTCGGCCGGGACAGGCACAATATCTTCGCGCTTCACGCCGGCCACGAAGACGGCAGAGGTAAGGAGTTTCTGATCATGTCTACCGTCATTCCCAGCGGCAAAGATATTCAGCGCAAGTGGTTTGTGCTGGACGCAGAGGGCAAGACCCTCGGCCGCCTTGCGTCAGAGGCCGCAGCCGTGCTGACCGGCAAACGTAGCCCTCTGTATGTGCCCTATATCGACATGGGCGACCACGTCATCGTCGTGAACGCCGAGAAAATTCACGTTACCGGTATGCGCGCCGAACAAAAGGTCTACCGCCGCTACACCGGTTTTCCGGGTGGTTTGCGGGAAGAGGGCTTTCTCAAGTTGCTGGCTCGCCGTCCTGAAAAGATCCTGGAAGAAGCGATCAAGGGCATGTTGCCGAAGTCGAAACTTGGACGCCAGATGGCTACCAAACTCAAGGTGTACAAGGGTGCCGATCACCCACACAAAGCGCAGCAACCCACGGTTTTGGAGCTTCGCGGCTAAGTTTTTGGTGGGTCAGGGCATAAGGCTCGACAACGTACGGCGTAAACGGTGAGGGCTTTGGCCCCGGAGGCGAAACCTCCAAAAGGAAACCGGAGGCGAAACCTCCAAAGGAATACGACATGGCAGATTTGATTCAGTATTACGGCACGGGACGGCGCAAAAGCGCCATCGCCCGCGTCTTCCTGCGACCCGGTTCGGGTGAATTTTCCGTCAACGGTAAAAAGTTCGAAGAGTACTTCGTGACGCCGGCGCAACGCGCCGCGGCGAAGCAGCCCTTCGGGATTGCCGACATCAATGAGACCTTTGACGTGCTTTCCACGGTGAAGGGCGGCGGTGTCAATGGACAAGCCGATGCAGTGAAGTTGGGCATCGCACGCGCTTTGATGGAATTCAATGTCGAGCTTCGGAAGGCTTTGAAGGCTGCCGGCTTCGTTACCCGCGATTCGCGTGGAAAAGAACGCAAAAAGTATGGGCAGAAGGGTGCCCGCGCGCGTTTTCAGTTCAGCAAACGGTAGGTGTTTGGAGTTGTTGTTTGTTCGTTCATGGTTGTCAGTGGACCACGGTAAGTAACAGCTAACAACCAGGAACCAACGACTCGATCTCAGCAGGACCCACCGGCAGCGCGCCGGTGGCCGAGGAACTTAATCTCCCAACCTACCGGGATCAATCGTCTGTCGCCAAGGCTGCTGGTACGTTTGTAGCCCGCAACCGGATATACAGGCAGCGATGCCCCCAAGAAAGCGAAGAAACTCATGGCAAGTATCACGATGAAAGAGTTGCTCGAAGCGGGCGTTCACTTCGGGCACCAGACCAAGCGTTGGAACCCCAAGATGAAGGAGTACATCTTTGGGGAGCGCAATGGCATTTACATCATCGATCTGCAGAAGACGCTGAAGATGTTCAAAGAAGCGTCGAAGTTTGTCTCCGATCTCACCTCGACTGGCAAGCTTGTGCTGTTTGTCGGCACAAAACGGCAGGCGCAGGACGCGGTTGCCGAAGAGGCCAATCGTGCCGGTATGCCCTATATCAACTCGCGTTGGCTGGGTGGCCTGCTCACCAACTGGGTGACCGTGCAGAAATCGGTGAAGCGCCTTCAGGAGCTCGATGATATGTCGACGGACGGTCGCTACGAACTGCTGACCAAAAAGGAAGTCATTAAACTTGAGCGTGAGCGGAAGTCGCTTTCCACTTCGCTTTCGGGTATCAAGACGATGCGGCGTTTGCCTGATGCCATTTTCGTGATCGATTCGAATAACGAAGCAATCGCCGTTTCCGAGGCGCGCAAACTTGGGATTCCGGTTGTTGCGGTGGTGGATACCAATTGCGATCCGACGGTGGTGGACTACGTGATCCCCGGCAACGACGACGCTTTGCGCGCCATTCGCCTGTTTACGACGAAGATCGCCGACGCTGCATACGAAGGTACGCAGATGATTTCCGACAAGGCATTCTCGAATGAGTATGCCGATGTGCAGCCGATCACGACACCGACCCATTTGCTCGATGAGGATGACGATCTTGATTCACTGGGCAATCCTCGTGATCCGGCGATGGCTGAAACACCCGATATCCCGGAAGAGGAAGAGACCATCGATCTTAACGCGGCCTTGGGTGGCGGGATCCGCAAGGCGCCTGCAGCGGAGACCGAACCTGAGCCCACTCCAGCCGATCTGGAGCAGGTCATTTCGGCTTAAATACAACTTTCGGTTCAGCCCCGCGGCGCTTCATGTTTCATTTCGGAGCGCTGTGGGGCTTGGCCTGCTCCTTTTGCGGAATGGAAGTCCTCTAATGTAGGGCGGATGATTGCTACAGTAAGGCGCGACTCCGAGGGCTTGAATTTACAAGCCCAGCGCAGAAGGAACGATTGTGAAACTGAGTAAGGGAAATGTATTGCTCGCAGGCGTAGCGACTGCGGCCGCTACCGTCGCCGTGGTTGGACATATGTTTGCATTGGACTGGGTCGGCGACAAGCTTCGTGAATATGCCCGCAGCGCCTAAGCCCCAAGGCTCACGTGCGGCAGAAACCATTGAATTGAGGAAGGAAAGATGACTGTGGCTGAAACACCCAAGATCGATGCCAAGCTCGTTAAGGAGCTCCGTGAAAAATCCGGCGCACCCATGGGCGACTGCCTGAAGGCCTTGCAGGAGGCTAACGGCGATATGGAGAACGCTTTTGTCGTGCTGCGGAAACGCGGCATGGCTTCGGCGGCTAAGAAGGCCAGTCGCACCACGAACGAGGGTGCGGTTGGCACGTATATTCATGCCGGCGGCAAGATTGGGGTGCTGCTGGAGTTGAATTGCGAGTCCGATTTCGTCGCCCGTACAGAAGATTTCCAGGAACTGCTGCGCGATATCGCGATGCACATCGCTGCGGTCGACCCCCGCTATGTCGGCAAGGACGAGGTTACCTCAACGGACATGGACCGCGAAAAAGAGATCTACCGCTCGCAGGCTGCCGCTACCGGTAAGCCGGCGCCAGTGGTGGAAAAGATCGTGGAAGGCAAGATGAGCAAGTTCTATGAAGAGGTTTGCCTCCTCGAGCAACCCTTCATCAAGGAACAGTCGCTGACGATCGCGCAGCTTATTGCACAGAAGGTAGCCAAAATGGGGGAAAACATCTCTGTTCGGCGCTTTGCCCGGTTCAAGGTAGGCGAGCCAAACCTCACTGTTGCCTCGGTCAAGGCATCCACGGGTGAGGAGCCGCAGGTCTAAGCTAACGCTCTGCCGTGACACTGAGCCCGGGCGGTAGCCTGGGCTCTTCCATGTTGAAGCAGTTCTGCTTAGACGTTGTGTTGAATTGCAAACTGCAGGTTCCCGCAACGCAGGGGAAAAAGTTGTCTGCTTTGTCGAGATGATCAGCTGTACTTAGGGCACAAGTTCTAGAACCCGTTCTTGAGTTCTAAGGCACCGCGCAACGCTGACGGTAGTTCCGGCAATGTGATCTCTGCGGCATGGCCCAAAGATCGATGTTAACCAGACCGGAGCGAAGTTCAACGATCTTTCCGAGGTTTTAGAAAGGAGTATCGCCAATGGATGTGATTGGGTCATTCCCCATGTCCGGTTGTGGCAAGAAAATTAGACACAGCTGGGTTGCTTCTCTAAAGCACGAGAGCACGAGAGCCCGAGTGATCAGCTCGGGCTTTGCCCTTCATAAACCAGCTTGGTTGCTGTAGGTAGCAACAGTTTGGGCCTATTTTGCTTTTACCACCAAGGTGTACGTTGCGGCGTGGCTTAAAAAGCCGTCCGTTGCCGTAACCGTGTAGGCGTAGGT
>CAXTNA010000008.1:0-6917 GCA_964245535.1 uncultured Acidobacteriaceae bacterium
CACCTCGTTCATGGCGGCAAAACCGCCCAGATACTGCAAAAAGACCGTCGTCTTCACCACATGCGTAAGGTTCAGGTTCGCTTCGTTCAGCACGGCACGCAGATTTTCACAGACGCGCTCGGTCTGCTCGGCGATACCGCCGGCGATCAACTCACCGGTCGCGGGGTCGAGCGCGACCTGGCCGGAGGTGTACACGAACTCACCGACACGCACGGCCTGGGCGTAAGGGCCGATGGCGGCGGGAGCGGCAAGGGTGGTGACGATGGCTTTGTGAGGCATAGTCTTGATTGTCGCTGCGGTCGTCTGTGCTGTCGAACGGAGGATGAAAGTTTTGGCAGAAAAGACCATGACTTCGCTTTTTGTCATCTCAACCCAGTGGAGGCATTCACGATGGGTTTGTTGGATTCGATTGAAGGCATGATGGGCGGAGCGCAAGGCGCACCCGCGAGTGAGCAGGGCCGAGTCGCCGGTGGGTTTTTACAGTCGCTGGGCGAGCATCCGGGCGGTTTGGGTTCGCTGATGCAGAACTTTCGTAATCAAGGTATGGATCAGCATGTAAACCAATGGTCGACCGGGCAAAATCAGCAGGCCACCCCGGAGCAGGTGCAGAACGGACTGGGCGGCACGGGGCTGCTTGAACAAACAGCGCAGCGCGCCGGCGTCTCACCCCAGGTTGCCACCATGGCGCTTGCAACGATTTTGCCGATGGTGATGTCGCATATGACGCAGAATGGGCAGCAGGCGCCGCCATCCAGCCAAGGTGAGTTCGGCGGCATGGCGGGCTCGTTGCTTTCCCGCATTCTGTAATCTCGATTCCTTGAGGGCGTGCGAAGGAAGTCTATGTCGAGGGATGTGCAGGGTGCGACAGGCGAAGTGGCTCTGGGGGCGGTTGCCTCCGGAGCTTTCGCGCTGGGTGCCTTTGCCGTGGGCGCGATGGCTGTTGGGGCGGTCGCCATCGGCGTGCTGACCATCGCCCGGCTTCGCATTCTGGAAGCCCGGGTGGAGCACCTCACCATCGGCACCTTAACGGTGGACAGGCTGGAGTTGCGTAGCGACGAGGACGGCATATAAGGTTAGGCCGACTTACCTTTGTGACAATCCATAAAAGCTAATCTTAAAAAACAGTTCTCTTCCGTTCTTTAAGCCAAAAGAAAAGAACCGGCATAGCGCCGGCTCTTTTCTTTTGCATTCCAGAATCTAGGCAGCAACAAGCTGTGCAGCCTTGGGGTTGATGTTCGCTTCGGCGTAGTCGGTCAGCTTCTGGTCGCCGGCCTTTGCCTCGTCCAAGCTTTGTGTCAAATCCTGAACGGCATCCTGCTTGCCTAGCAGCTTGGCATAGCTTGCCAGCGAGCCGTAGGACGACACGCGGTATGCCTGCTGTTGATTGAAGGCCACCACCAACGCAGCATCGCGCACGGGCGACTCATCCGTGTTCGAGATCATATTCTCGACTTCTTCGATCATCGCTTTGGCAATGTAATTGGTATTGGTATCTTCTTTTCTGCCGATTTTGGGAAAAGCCTGTTGGAGGCGCTCGGCGTACTTCTCGCCTTGCGTTACGCTTTTTTCGAACATCTCTTTGACCATGGGGTCGGTGGCCGCCTTGGCCATCTTCGTGGACTCTTTGGAGACCCGCTGTTCAAAGTCGAGGGCATACGTCATCCCTGTGAAAAGAAGGTCTTCGACAGTTTTCATTTTCATGGCAATCTCCTGGTTGGTTCCGTATCTTGCGATGCGCAGTGAATGTGGGGGCCCGGCGGGTTGTTCACCGTCAGGGTTCAGGTAGTTAGGTGAAGTGCCGCCGTGTCTCGTTGTCTCCGGAGTGAAGGATTTATGGGTGTTTCATGTCCCACGCAGTGCAAGGAGTGCTGCTTGATTGAATGGAAACGGGATGAGGACGATCTGGGGTGCTGCTCCAAAACGGGAAGACCTGCCAAAAAGATTGCCACCGAGTACGAAGGACAGCTTGCGTGGCAGTAGCATAGTGTGGACTTCCAACCGTAGATCCTGGAGATTTGTGCATGCCCGGAACACCCAACCCCCAGATCGCGTTTATCACGCAACTGTTGACCACGAAACTTTCGCAGCCCGTGTATCGGCCTTTGTTTCAACGGTTATGGGCGGACCAGGCCGTGGAAACGCAGACCCGCACAGCCGCGTTTGCGGCTTTTGCGGCGAAACATGGCGCACCCGCAGCCACGGCGCCACGATTGCCGCAAACAAAATCCATCGCGGACTTTGCCGCGGGCAGTGTGGCCTATGCCTTCGGGCCGGCCAGCGCACCGAAGATCGTCGATCCTATCGTGGTGGCAGAGCCGGGCAGCACAAAACCCATTACGCTCTATCGCGTGTTTGACGGCAATCTCGCCAAAACGCTCGGCGGCTGGTGGTGTTCGGAGGCCGTGGTGCGGGCTGTGCTCGCCGACCCGGCTTTCGCCGCCCTGCGCGGGGACGATCGGGCCAGCGCCGTGTGCCGCAAGCTGGCGCAACAAATGTTCGTCCACCCCAGCTGGAATGCGTGCCGGTTTCTCGCGAAAATGGAACTGGGCGATGGACGGACGGCTGCGGCCATTGCCGCGCGTGGGGATTGGCAGGCACTGAAGGCCGTGCCAGGCATTACCAGCCCCGACGATATTGTGGAGCTCGGCATGCAAGCACAACCCGGGGCGGTGCAGTACTTCGTTCCGCTCGTGAATCCGATGTTCGTGACCAAAGTGCCGAATGCTTTGGAGAACTGGCCGTTCAGTTAGGGTTCACAAAAGTAAAAACCCACGCCGGGACAGCGTGGGCTTTCGCTTAAATCAAGTACAGCTTTACGCCCGGCGTCGCCGCCGGCCGGCACTGCTACCGCCCTTTGAGCCGGAACCTGACCCGGAGCCTGAGCCGGAACCGCCCGCGCGTCCGCCGCCGCTGCGTTGGCCGGCATGCGAGCGGCCATGGCCGGTATCGGTGCTGCCGCGCGGATGCCGCGGCGCGTGTGGGTTGGCGTGCTCAACACCGGCAGACTCGCTCTTCCATGCCCGGGTTTCCATGGCCAGCAGACCGGCAATGTCATTCACCGGTTTGCTCATGTCGATCGGTGTATTGCGCTCTTCCTTGGCAAGATCCTTGTCGGCGACAATCCACTCAAACTGGATTTTCAGCTCACGTTCCAGCTTGCGTGCATCGCCCTTTTCGAGCGGCGTGATGAAGGTGCTGGCGACACCTTTCGCACCGGCGCGGCCGGTACGGCCGATGCGGTGAACGAAGTCATCGGAGCCGTTTGGCAGATCGTAGTTCACCACATGCGCGATGTGCGAAACGTCGATGCCGCGCGCCGCTACGTCCGTGGCGACCAACACACGGGCTTTGCCGTCCGAAAACCGCTTCAGCGCTGTCGAGCGCTGCGATTGCGACCGGTCACCATGAATGATTTCGATTTTATGGCCAAGCTTTTCAAGCTTTTTGCCGATGCGATCGGCCCCGTGCTTGGTACGCGAAAAGACCAGATATGTGCCTTCTTCGGTCGTCAACATGCGGTCCAGTTGCGAAAGCTTCTGGTCCTGCATGACGGTGTACACGCGCAGGGTGACGCGGTCCGACGGGCGGGAGGTTTGGCCGATCTCCACGCGCACGGGTTCATGCACGTAGTCGCGCACGATGTTGCGGATGTTGCCATCGAGCGTGGCTGAATAGCACATGGTTTGCCGGTCTTTGGGGAGCGCGCCGACGATGCGCTTGATCGCGGGCAGGAAGCCCATGTCGAGCATGCGGTCCACTTCATCGAGCACCAGCATGTCGACTTCGCTCAGCTTGATGAGGCGGCGATCAAGGTAGTCTTCGAGCCGTCCGGGGGTGGCCACCACCAGGCGGGGCCCGCGGCCGAGCGATTCAATCTGCGGATTCTCGTTCAGCCCGCCACAGACGAGCACCGCATCACTCTTCAACTGCGGGCAGACCTTGAGATAATTCTCGAGTACCTGCATGGCCAGCTCGCGCGTCGGCAGCAGAATCAAGGCCAGAATGGGATTTTTCTTGCCCTTGGCGGAGGGCTTGGAGATTTCTTCCAGCCGCTCGATCATGGGAATCAGGAAGCTGAGCGTCTTGCCGGTGCCGGTTGAGGCCGTGGCCAGAATGTCTTCGCCTTCGAGTGCGGGTGGGATAGCGCCGGCCTGCACGGGCGTCGGCGTCACAAAGCCGGCGGCTGCGATGCGGGTTTTCAATGAGTCGGAGATGGCGAAATCATTGAATGTGATCGCCGCTGCTTCATCCTGCGTGATGTGGCGGGTAATCTTGGTGGGTTCAGGATTCAAAATGGCTTCAAGGGTAAGGGGCTGAGCGTCCGGCGTGCGATGACGAGGGGCGGCATGACCGGTTTTATGGCCGGCGGCCTCAGAAACAGATGACTTAGGCAAGAGATTCCTTTGGGGCATACGCAAGTGGGGTAGACCGGCGCTTACAACGCGATGGGGTGCAGTCCCCGTGGTGGCGTTGCAAAGTCATCCGAAGTCCTGGGTTCAGCACTGCGATGGGAAGTTCCATTCTTCACAAGAAGGAAACAAAGCACTGCTGCTGCACGGCGAGGCTGATCCTGTTTGGACCGCCTCAAAGCCAGAGCAACCAACGTGCAGAGCCGAGGATCCGAAAGCGGATGGGCTCGCCCGATGGGCGGTTGGCGGCGCTCGCGGTCTCTGGCCAGAAACGGGGATCGTCTCCCATCCTGCTCGCGGCGCGCTGTACTACACATGAGTACAGGAAAAGAGTAACACAATCCACAGACGACGTTCACTTTTACCGGCGTTTTGATCTTGCATTCACCCAAAAGTCGTAAGGTGATCACATTGTAGGAACGACGTAAGTGCATGCTGGACAAGAATTTGCGTGCTCCGGGAATGTTTGTCTGCGGGTTTTCCATCTGCCACGGCTTTTGAACGTCCCCCCTTTTGCGCTTGATAGGGAGTAAGCCCCGTTTTGAGAGGAAATCCCATGTCTTCAGTCCAAGTCAAGCCCACAAAGCCCGTTTCCGTTTCCACCAGCTGGCGGTCAGTCGAGACCACCGCTGCCCTGCTCGGCAGTGCGGAAAATGATTGGAACACCGTTTTCACCGCTGATGGCACGCTGATGCCTGCCTTTTCGATGGTGCGTGGACGGGAGCAGGTGTTGGCGCATCATCGTTTGTTGGCGAATCTGGCAAAGCAGTGTCAACATCCGGCAGTCCTGAGCCAGCTTACGCTGCAACTGCCGATGCAGCACCCAGATTTTGGTTCGAAAATTCCGTGTCTGCTGTTGCGGCTGGATGCATACGGTGAGGCAACGGCGGCTGTTTTGCTGAATGAGTACACCATCAAGGGCCTACCTACGGGTGTGTTCGTGCCCTTTGACCCTGACGGCGAGTGGAACATTGTGGCGCCCCGAGGCCTGAAAAGCCGTGTTGCCGCCCATGCCGCAGAATTTCTGCTACGACATCGCCGTAATCACATCGTCGCGCTTACGCAACCCGGGGACAACGATCCGACCTTGCCCGGATTCGACCGGCACCTGCTGCCGCCACGCCTCACCTGTGGCGTCCAGAGGCGCACGATCTTGCGCGCCCTGCCGCTAGCCGCTACCTTCGACCAGACTCTGGCACTGATGGGGGCACACACCCGGCGCAACCTGCGGGCCGCGCGGCGGCGGGTTGAAAGGGAACTGGGCGCTGCTCTGGTGCCCCAGGCTGAACTTTCCGAGACGGAGTTTCTCACGATCAGCCGCGCCTCTCAGTACCACCTCGACGACGCCGTAGCCCGGTGGCGATGGCGCCAATACCGCTCCGCGCCGGGCACCTTCCTGATGGGTCTGCGGTCTGCGGACGGCCGCTGGATTTCTCTGCTCGGGGGACGCCGCGAAGGACCCGTAACGCGGGTGGATTGGCAGCGAAATCTGCTGGAACACAAAGCGCTTTCGCTCAGCACGGCGATGCGGGCCTTTGCCATCGAGCATGAAATCCGTCAAGGTATGGCCGAACTTCGCTTCGAGCAGGGCACCTCGCATTCCATGCACAATGCATTTGTTGCCGAACCCTTGGTCGATGTCCTGGTCGCGCGGCGTTTGTTACGTCCAGGGATCTTTACCAAGGTGTTGCCGCACTTGCTGCCGAAGGGCAGTGTGCTGGCCAGTCTTTTAGCGGAACGCGGCTTTTCCTGGTAGGTGCGGAGCCAAGGTTATATTTTGCCGTTTTTGCGCCAGAACTTTGGGACCTGTAGCAGATAGAGCACCCTGTTTCCGAGCGCTGTCAGGCGTGTATAGAACCGCGCTGCCGGCAAGGGAAACGTGAGCGCCGGAAAGGCAAAGAGCCAGTAACGCCAGTTGCGTCCGTAAGCTTGCCGTAGTTCGTGATGCGCCTCCTCCAGTTGCAGCATGTCCGTGGCCTTCGAGCGAAATTCAAGCAACACGGAAGGGAACCAGCGCCGTAATGCCATGTTCAAGATGGGCGCTTGAAGCTCGGGACGATCGGGCAGCAGCCGTTCGACCACAGCGGAAAGCTGCCGGCCAAAGACTCGGCCCAACGAGTAGCCATGCGCCTGGCCGACCCGCGCCGCCACGGGGCGCGTCCACAGCACGGCAGACCGCCGGTGCTGCCGCAACAGCGGCAGGCTCCAGGAAAGCTGCACAAGATTGGTTCCGATCAAACTTTCAGGCGCCTCATGCGGCAGCGCGAGCAGACGATCCTTGTTTACGATGATGCCGCTGATAAAGGTGAACATGATGTTCACTACGCGGGCAAAGGTTTCAGCCTTGCCAATGCTGTGTACGCGGCGATGCAGCGGGTCGCCTGTGCGCTCGCGAAGGAAATCCTCGCGAAAACCGTAGCTGGTGGCATAGATCATGTCCAGGTCCGCGGGTTCGCCCCCTCCCGTTTGCAGAAGGGCGAGCACCTCGTCGACGGCGCCGGGCACGAT
>CAXTNA010000008.1:6927-32094 GCA_964245535.1 uncultured Acidobacteriaceae bacterium
CCGTTATCGGATACAAGCACTTCCACTTCGGGTTTGCCGGCCACCTGCGGTTGCAGGATGGCAAGTAGCGCCTCCAACTGGCGGGCACGGCTGAATGTAGGAATGGCGATGGTCAGCAAGGGCCGGCGAAGCGACGACAGGGGAACAGGTCCGCCGGCTGGTGATGCAGGCTCAGGCGGCATGCCAGATCCTCCGCCAGCGCAAGAACGTGTAGGTTCCATAGCCGAGCCCGATGAAGAGCGTGCCCACCGCATACGCCGCGGCGATGCCCCAGGCGCCGCCGTAGGGGCTGTGCCAGCGACCCAGAAGATACGCCAGTGGCGCGGTGTACAGCGCCCCCGCGATGGAGTTCACCATGAACTTCTCCTGCTTGTGCGCACGCAGGTAAAGCGCCTCGGCAAAGACGACGATGTTGCCGACCGTACCGAAAAAGAGCAGTGCCAGCGGGAGCGGGGGCAGCAAGCGGGACGCCAGCAAAATGCCATGGAAGCGCACGCCGTGAAGATGCAGGTAAGCAAACGCCAGCCAAACGACGCTGCAGGCCAGCACCGCCGCGGCGGTCGATTGCCAAAGCGCGCGAAAAAAGGTGCGGTCCAGGATTTCGTAGTTTTTGCGCGCGATCATGCGGCCGAAAGGGGAGGCTTTGGTGTTCATCCAGGCGATGGCCATGGAGGAGAGCGTGCCGCAGACGTTCAGGCTCATGCCCATCTGTCCCGCCTCGACGGGCCCGCGAAAGCTCATCAGGATGGGGTTGAAGAGCTGCGCGGTCAGGTAGCCGGCAAGCCAGGAAACAGCGATACGCCACTGGAACGGCCATACCTCGGCGCGCCAGTCGATGCGGAAATGGGCCGTAGCATGGCGCAGCAGGGGAAGCAGCAGATCGCGTTTGCTCCACACCAGGGCCGCGCCCATGGCGGCCTGGCCGAGGATCATGCAGCCCGGCGCAAACAGGCCGCGGTGCAGCAGAAAGGCACTCCAGCCCAACAGGGTGCCGGCCACAGATTGCCGTAGCCGCGTGCGAGCCACCTCGGGCACGTAGCCGCAGCCTTCCAGGAAGGAAAACAAGGGGTCGATCTGAAAGGTGCAGCTCGACGCCAGCACGACCAGGGCCCAGGGCAGGCCAAAGCGGACGGCTCCCGCGCCCGGCCGTGCAGCGGCATGCCGAAAAAAGGCCAGGCCCACCGGCACAAGGCTAAAAAACATGAGCGCGGCGGCCACGGTATACCAGCGCACCGATTTTTGCAGCACGCTGGCCAAGCGCGCATGCGCCTGTTCCGGGCCGGTAACGGCGCCGTCCGGCGCGATGTGCAGATGCGCGGCCTCATGCGAAGCAGCCTGCAGGATGACCACCGAAAACCCCAGCTCAAAGACGATCTGCATCGCCACGAGCGAGTAAAAGGTGTAGTAGAAGCCCTGTTCGGCAGGGGAAAGAAAGCGGGCAATCAGCGTCAGAGTCCCGATGCCGGCAAGCGACGACCAGCCCCGCGCGAGCACGGTGAACGCAATGGCGCGGTCGACCCCGAGCAGACGTGCCGTACGCCGGATCAGTCCGCTGTGTGCAGCTACGGTAGCCGCGTCGGGGTCCGGCAGGGAACTGGCGGGCCTGACCTCCGGCGGGAGCAGCGTCGTTGTACCGTCCGGAAAGAGCGCGTTTGCCTCGGCAGGTTCGGGCGCTTGCGATGCAGTTTCAGCGAAGGGGCTAATGGGCGGCATCCGACGGCGTAGAAGTGTGCCGGCCACGAGATGCCGAGCTTCAGCCGTTAGTCTAGCAGCCGGGAGGAAGGGCTTTTCCGCACTCGATTCCGGATGGCTCTACGCGGAGCAGCTTGCCTGGAACCAATCTCGAGTCCGGCGGTGCCGCAGGTGTGCGGAAGTCCGCAAAAATTCGGACGAGGGAATGAACGAGGGGAAGGGAGATGCCATCTGATCATTTAGCTCTCTTAGCCGTACTGCTTGGGATTTAGAGGAAGAGGCAATCCTGATGAAAACCGTCGTTCTTGTCTGCCGCATCCTGTTGGGATTGGTATTTTTCGTCTTCGGGTTAAATAATCTGCTGCACTTCCTCCCGCAGCCATTACCCACCGGAGACGCCCTTACCTGGATCGGCATCATGGCCGCGCACCGCTGGATGACCTTTGTCGGCGTGGTGATGACGATTGCCGGGTTGCTCCTGCTGGTGAACCGCTTTGTGCCGCTGGCGTTGACGCTGCTTGCGCCAGTCATTGTCAATATTCTGCTGTACCACGCGCTGCTATGGCCGCATGGTGTCGGCCCGGCCATTTTGACGCTTGTACTGGAGTTAGTGCTGGTGGCCGCCTACTTTCGCAGCTTCGCCCCCTTGCTGGCGATGAACCCCGAGGTGGACGCTCCGCGTTTCTAGCGCCGCGACTTCGCCTCCGGTAAGTATTCGGCTTGTTTAAGACTTTGCCGTCGGTGTGGCTGCTTTCTTTGCCAAAGCCCGCTTTCGCGCAACGATCGTCGCTTTCCGCTCCCCTGGCGGTAGCGCAAGCAAAGCGTGGGTCTGCCGAGGCAGCTTAGCCAGCACATGGGCGTGGGCGTTGCGAAAGACCTCCAGCCAGTCCCGGTCGGGCAACGCACTCCAGTATGAAGCCGAGACCCAGCCGGCCCGAGCCAGATAGGGTGCCGGCCGCAGCCCTTCGCACTCGACGAGCTCCGCCTGGCGCTCCCGGTCCGCGGCAAACGCTACCACTTGGTTGCCGGTGACTTCCAGGTCGAAGATGACGAACATCTTGCCGCCAAGGGTTTTATCGCCTACCCAGAAGACAAGCCGGCCACCCCACTGCACCGTCTCCACGACGTGTGGCAGGGAAAGCAGAAGCGCACGCGCACGCTCGGCATCCATGGAGGTGAGTGTAGATTACCGCGTGCACAATGGTTAGACTGGGCCTGTGGGATCGGGGAGGTTTGCTGCCGTTCTATTCTTTGCTTACCCGAACGACCACGCACCGCGGCATGTCCACGGGTTTGCTGGAGAGGTGGAAGCGATCGTGGAACTCCGTACCGAGGGCACTGTAGCTCTCGCTTTTCGCCGAGATGCTGTGCGATCGGTGAACGCAAAGCGCACAGACGTAAAGAGAATATTGAGAGTTGCAGCTCATCACTTCGATGAGCTGGTTGCGCTCTGGGAGGATGCCCATGGCAAAGCATGATGTGGTCACAACGGACGCCGAAGTAAATCAAGCAATCGAACGCGCTTCCCTTTTGTGCGACGAGCCACGGGTACAGACGGTCGTGTATCGATCGGAACCCGGTTTAGACTTATTTATCTTGGAGCTTACAAATGGGCGTCGGGCAATCTTTCCCCGGGAATGCCTGCAGGGCTTGCAGGTGGGAACCGTGGAACAGCTTTCAGATATCGTGATCCTCGGAAAGGGAACAGGACTGCATTGGCCCGCATTTCATGTCGCTCTCTACGTCCCCGAGCTTTTGCAGGGGAACTATGGATCGCGGGACTGGATGGACTTCCTTGCCCAGGGAACTCATGGCGCCTATCAGAAAGCTTCTTAGTTCCGGAATGAAAAATGGTGCAGGGTAACCGGAAACACCGGTGCGGTTTTCTGCCGCCCCGGTGCCTGGTTCAAACCGTCATGACTTCTTTTTCCTTGGCTTTGAACAGATCTTCAACGCGCTTGATGTGCTCGTCGGTCAGGGCTTGCACTTCCTCGTTGGCGCGCTTCTCGTCATCAGCGGAGATCAACTTGTCCTTCATGGCCTTTTTTACCTGTTCGTTGCCGTCACGGCGGATGTTGCGGAGCGCCGTTTTGTGGTCTTCGAGCGTGGCGGCCAGGCGTTTGACGGCCTCGCGGCGGCGCTCCTCGTTCATCGGCGGAATAGGCACACGGATGATTTTGCCGTCGTGCATAGGGTTGAAGCCCTGGCCGGAGGTGCGAATCGCCTTTTCGATCGTGCCGACGAGGTTCGCCTCGTAGGGTTGTACGGTGATCAGCTGGCCTTCCGGGGTGGTGAGCTGCGCGACTTGCGACAGGGGCACATCGGAGCCGTAATATTCGACGGTGATGCTGTCCAACATGTGCACGGAAGCGCGGCCGGTGCGTACGCTGAGCAGATGGGCGCGAAAGTCCTCGACGGCCTTGTCCATGCGCGTCTTCAGCCCCTCATACACCCCCTTCAAGCCTTCAATATTGACCATTGCCGTTGCCATGCCGTTATGTCTCCTTTTCGTCCCTGTTGATAGTACAAGGCTCTACAGGGCATGGGACGCCGGCAAACACTGTGTGTTTGCCCAAGCCGTTCAAATCCGGCCCCGGTCCCAATCGACCCGTATACCACAAAAGACGCAGACGGAATGATGCGGCGTACCTTGACGCCCTTTCCGTAGAAGCCGTAGTCTGAGATGAATTGTAGGGGACGGCGCAGCGCACAGTGGATGCGATGAACTTTTCAGGCGACCGGCTCGGCAACTGAGTTTTGGCTGCGTAATCCGCAGCGGAGTAGGTTTGGCGATGAGGAAGATTTCCCTTCTGGCTGTGATGGCAAGCGTCGCGCTTGTAGCGACCCCGGCGTTTGCCCTGGGCGGATGTACGAATTCACCTGAAAATCCGACCTTGGTGCTGGCCGGGCTGGCCGGCGGGGTGTACGGATTCCGTTCGCTGCGGACGTACCTGAGCGCGCGTAAAGGACGGTAGCTTCACCGCGCGCACGTCCCTTTTCGCCTATGCGTAGGTTTTCGACCTTTAGCCCCTCCACACCGTGCTTGCCTCTGATCGCGCTTCAGTAGCTCCGTTCCCCTCACCCATCCTGCGACCCGGTGCCATTGCCCTGATCGGCACCGTATGTGCCGGAGTGGGCCTTTTTACCATTTACAATTCCGTGTTTCTGCTGCTGGGGCAATGGCGCTCCGATGACCTGAAATCCATGGGGTTGTTGGTGCCCTTTGTGGCTTTGGCCCTGATTCTGCGGGACTGGCGTTCGGTCGGCTGGGAAACGGACGGCAGTTGGTGGGGTTTTGCGCTGCTTGCCGGGGTTGCGGCGCTGATGTTTGTGCGCGACCAGATCCTGTTGATCGTCACGGTAGGTAGGGACTGGTTATTGCAGATTCCGCCGCTGCCGCTCGTCGCCATCCTGTATGCCCTGGCAGTGGTGTTGCTGCTTGGCGGAACGCGCCTTTTACGCGCGGCATGGTTTCCCGTGCTGTTGATGGGGGCGGTCATTCCGGTGCCGCAAACTTTCAGCCGCCGTGTCGATCTGCCTTTGCAGCACGCCTCGGCGACGGTGGCCCGAGGTTTTGCGCATCTGCTCGGCGAGCCCCTGACGCCTGATCACCTTCGTCTAATGTTTACGCCCGACTTCGGCATGTTCATCGCACCGGGATGCAACGGCATCCGCGGCGCTGTGACGTTGGGGTTGGCGGCCGTGGTCGTCGCGTATCTGTACCGTTTCCGCTGGTTTGTTGCCGTGCCCGTCGTTGCCGGCGCGGTGTTGCTGGGTTACCTGTTTAACTTCGCACGGCTGTGCCTGCTGGTGGTCTATTACAAAATTGCTCTGCCCTACCCGTGGCTGCAGGACCGCGCCAAGGGCGCGGACTACCTGATCGGCGGCGGCCTGTTTGTGTTGGCGCTATACCTGTTTTTCGCCGCGGCCGACCGGTTACGGCGTGATCCGCGGGATGTGGCACCCACGCCTGTGGTGGCCCCCACTGGTTCTCCGGAGGTCTTTCGCCGGGGAGCGCCGCTTTTCGCGCATGCCGGCGCGCTGTTGTTGCTGGCTGCGGTGTTTGGTTTCGATGCTGTGCATGCGCAACGCGTGGCGGGTAGGGAAAGAGCGCCGTTGCCGCCCATGCCGGCGCAGTTGGGCGGCTATCGGCTTGTGCGCACCTATCAGGACACGCTGGTCGATGGCGCTGTGGTCTACACGTGGGGGGAGTATGCGCCTTCCCCGGCCGTCTTGAGACAACAAAACCTCGCGCACATCGCTGTGGGTATCTCCCCGAAGATGGACGTGCACGATACGGAGGTCTGCCATCTCGCGCGCGGGGAAGACCCGACTTCGCACGCGGAAATCTTCGCCTCGACCGCCGGTGGCGAGGTTGCGCTCGTGGCGGCAACGTATAACGACGGCACCGTGCAGACGTTGGAGGCTTCAACAGTGTGCGATGGCGGCCAGTGCCGGCAGTTCACGCAAACTGCCGGCAACACAACGGTGATCTACGCCCGGCCGCACCGCACCTTGCCGATGCAGCGCTCGCCGGCCCGGCCTGTTCCCCTTCTGCTGAAGGTTGAAAGTACAGATGCGGTCTCGGCTGCGGCAGTCGTTGGCCCGCAGTTAGCGGCGCAGCTCAAGGCGTTTCTCCGTGGGGTGGATTTAACGGTGCTGGCGGGGCCTTTCCGGCAAACGGAGTAGGATTGGCTGATTTCAGCGCCAAAGGCGCGCAATATACCAGCCTGGGCCGAGGCCTAGGTCGATATGGCGCTAGATGATCGAAGGCTTTAGGCCCGTTCCATCGTAGGCCGGCGCTTTCTAGATCGGACCTTCGGCCCTCTCGTAAAATGGTTCCTTGCAGACCTGGGCCTTGCGGCCCAGGCTGATATCGGACGCGCCGTTGGCGCTAGAGCTATTCTCGATTGCCTGTCGCTGTGTCATCTCTACCGAAGCAGACAGCGGTACCGTTGGCGCCAGAGCTGTTCTCGATTTGCCTGTCGCTGTGTCATCTCGACCGAAAACAGACAGCTTTCCCGTCTGCGCAGCGGAGAGACCTGCAGTTTTGCTCGTTTCGGAACTGCAACCAAGGAGAACGGCGCCAGAAATTTTCACTCATTGGCTAACCCCAAAGACCTGTCGGCGCGGTCCTGCTTCCACGTGCCATCATGCGGAGCTTCCGCCGTAAGCTCCCAGCCACCCTTGCGCTCAAACTTCGTTTGCCCCGGCCGGCTTTCCCCGCTGCCCATCCTGCTTCGGAGCCGTCCTAGAGGCAGCGCCTGTTCACCCCCGTTGTCCCGGTCGCCTATAATCCGTGGTATCCCTCCGGTTGCACGGGGTCGACGAAGAACACGCTTTGAGGTTGTGGTTATTTTTACCGGAATGCGAGTGAGCGCCAGCGCTCTCAGATTCAGCAAGTCCCTGCGCACAGGCCCACGCCGGAACGGTTTTGCCTTCCTCTCGGCAGGGGCCGCCCTTTTGCTACCCGCAGCCTTCCTGGGTGCGCCTTCTGCGTCTGGGCAGGGAACGGCTCCGTTGCGGGCCCAAACGCCCTTCAGCGCCGCGCCGGCGACCCCGCAGGTGCTGTGCCCGGTAGCCGTGGTCGGCAATCGCCGCATCCCGAAGGAATCCGTGGTGGCGCGCCTGTTTTCGCGGCCCGGCGATACCTTCGACCCCGCCGTGGTGGAGCGCGATTACAACTCACTTTGGAATACGGGTTACTTCGACGACATCCGCATCGAGCGCGTCGACGATCCCACCTGCGTGCAGTTGACGGTCTATGTGCGCGAAAAACCCACCATCGGCGAAATCAACTACCGCGGGTTGAGCTCGTTTTCCGTTTCCGATGCGCTGGATCGCTTCAAAAAGGAGAAGGTCTCGGTTTCCGTAGAAAGCCAATACGATCTCACGCGTATCAAGCGCGCGGAGGTCGTATTGAAGCAGATGCTCGGCGAGCACGGGCACCAGTTTGCCAGCATTCGGACCGAGGTGAAGACACTGCCGCCGGCGCGCGTGGCGCTCACCTTTGTGGTGAAAGAAGGCCCGACAGTGAAGGTGGGCCGGATCGCCTTTCAGGGCAACCAGGCGCTGACGCCGCGCGAACTGCGGGCCGCGATGCGCAATCTGCGGCCAGTCGGTATCCCCCACTCGATCCTGCTGGAAAACCTGTTTCCGAAGACCTATGACGCCAGCAAACTTGATGAAGACGCCGAGCGCGTGCGCATCGATTACCGCAACAAGGGCTACTTCAAAGCCAACACGCTGGAGCCGCAGACCAATGTGCGCAACGAAAGCGGGATCAATCCACTGACGCTACGTCCCAACACCGGCAAACGTGTGGACATCCTGATCCCTGTCGAAGAGGGCGCGCGCTACAAGCTCGGCAGCATCACGTTTAGCGGCAACACCTCACTGCCGAACAGCAAAGCCCTGCGCGGCGTGTTCGCCATGAAAGATGGCGACTATTTCAACTACACGGCGTTCGGCAAGGGTTTGGAAGCGCTGCGCAAGGCGTATGGACAATACGGCTTTATTCAGTTCGGTGCCGATCCGATTCCGAACATCGATGAAGCCAACAAGACCGTGTCGTTCGATATCAAGTGCAATGAAGGTAAGAAGTTTTTCATCTCGCGTATCGAGTTCACGGGAAACAGCATCACGCGCGACAAGGTCATCCGTCGCGAACTGCTGGTGGAAGAAGGGCAGCCCTACAATAGTCAACTGGTCGACCTGTCCTTGCTGCGGTTGAACCAATTGAATTATTTCGATACGTTGCGGACGGAGCAGGATGTCGAGTCGCGTCTGAATGAGCCTGACGGCACAGTCGATCTCCTTGTAAAGCTGAAGGAAAAGGGCAAAAACTCCATCGGTCTGAATGGCGGCATCAGCGGCCTTTCCGGCACCTTCATCGGCTTGAACTACGAGACAAATAACTTCCTCGGTCTTGGCGAAACGCTGAGCGTGACCGCCAATGTCGGCGATCTTTCCCGCAACCTAAGCTTCGGGTTTAATGAGCCCTATCTGCGTAACAAGCCCGTGTCGCTCGGCTTTCAAATCTCCAGCAGCAAGTTCGACTACAACCCGTCTAAAAGCTATGCCATCGCGAACGGGCAGAATGCCAATCTGACCAACGCGCAAAACTCGCTGCTGACCAACTACAACCAGTCCACGACCGGCATCACGATTTCCAGCGCAACGGCGCTGCGGAATCTTTTCAAGCGCTCCGGCGTGGCACGCGTCGGCATCTCGTACTCGCTTTCACGTTCCGGCATTACGACCTTCAACCAGAACACGCTCAATGTCTTCCAAACGCTGGCATACCGTTCCGGTGTGGCCGGGCAGAATGCGCTCAACGGCATCGTCACTTCGCAGATCACACCGAGCTTTTCATTTTCCACGCTGGATCGTGCAGTAGGCCCGCACAACGGCAAGGACCTGAACATCGCCTTCCAGGTCGCAGGCATCGGCGGCAACACGAAATACTATGCGCCCACCGTCGCGTATCGCCAGTTCTTCCCGATGAAGGGCCTGCGGGTGAGCCGTGAAGGGCACAACGTGCTGGCTTACCGCGCGCAGTTCTCCACCGTGGGCGGCTTTGGCGGCGAGGTCGCGCCACCGTTCAACCGCATCTACGGCGGCGGCGAAAATGACGTCCGCGGCTTCGATATCCGCTCGGCTTCGCCCTACACCTTCATTCCCACGCGGGTGAACTTCAACCTCAGCAATCCGGACGCGGGCAACCCGACCGTGCCGCGCGACCCCAGCAACCCGACGCTCGGCGCCATCCAGATTCCGCTGCCGATCTATCGGCTCGCTTCGGTGGGCAGCGATACGGGTTTTGTGACAAATCTGGAATACCGCATTCCGATCGTGAATCAGGTCACCTTTGCCTTCTTCACAGACTTCGGCATGAACTTCGATCTGCAGCCCTCGCAGTTGCGCCAAAGCGTGCTGGGCCAGGCGCAGTTGAACGCACCGCTTTACGGCTGCCCGCAGATCATCAACGGCTCGTGCCTGGGCGGCAAGCAACTCAGCTTCCCGCTGAATCTGCAAACCGTACCGCACACCAACTATGTGCCGCGCATGTCGAACGGCGCAAACCTCCAGATCGTTTTGCCGATTGTGAATGCGCCGTTTGTGATTTATTACGCGTATAACCCACTGCGGCTTTACAACAACCTGCCACAGCAGCTGGCGACAAATGACTATGTTTTCAATGATTTTTTCCCAAAGGTAGATCCGACCTGCAACTCGCATCCGGCCTCTGGTAACACACCGGCCGTTCTGTGCCAACTCACCGGTGCGGGCGCCTTCACGAAGGCGCAGGCTTTGCAGCTGTACGGTGCAAACTACCTGCTTCGCGAACCGCGCAAGACCTTCCGGTTTACGGTAGCCACCACGTTCTAGCCGGCAAAACAAGTGAAAGCGGAGGCGCAGATCTCGTCTGCGCCTCCGCTTTTTACACCAACGCTAGGGGAGCGGAAGCCGCATTGTTGGTCGCGACACTTGCGGTTTTTTCGTACCGACGCCTGTCAGAGGCATTTGCATTTCGCTTCACAACCCTGTAAAGAAGAGGGTAGACACCACAACTTCATACGCGCCTTTTACGGGCGCCAGCATCAGACGCACTTTTGAGTTCGCCCCGCCGTCTGCTTTCTCACCTTCAGCTGCCCGCCCGACCAGGAGCTCCGATGAGACATAGTGCTGTTGCTTTGCTTGCCACACCCCTCGTGTGGTGCATGCCTTCCGCCGCCCAGAACGCCAATACCTCTCTGCGCGGCGTGGTACAAGACGCCACCGGCGCCGTGATTGCGGGCGCCACCGTCACACTGGTCAACCAGGCTGCCGGCCAGAAACTGACCGAAACCGCCAACGATCATGGGGAGTACCAGCTGACGCAGATTACGCCGGCGAAATACACCATCATCGCCACCGCTTCGGGCTTCGGCACGCAGACCAAGCAAGCCGAACTGCTGGTGAATCAACCGGCAACGATCAACTTTACGCTCGGCGTGCAAGCAACCGCGGAGGTCGACGTGACCGAGTCCGCGCAGACGTTGAACGACACCGATGCCACACTCGGCAATGCGTTCGATAACGCGACGATCCAAAGCCTGCCGAGCGAAACGCGCAACGTGCCCGATCTGCTTTCCTTGCAGCCGGGTGTGTTCTATGTGCCGCCACCGCAAAACGTGGCAACGGAGGACAGCCGGGTCGGCGCTGTGAATGGCGAGCGCTCCGACCAGAGCAATGTCACGCTGGACGGCGTGGATGACAACGACCAATTGCGCGGCCTGGCGTTCTTTGGTGTGCTCCGCGAAACCCAGGACTCCATTCAGGAGTTCCGCGTCGTCACCAGCAACGCCAACGCCGATGAAGGCCGCTCCTCCGGCGCGCAGGTAAGCATGGTGACCAAGTCGGGCACGAACAAATACCACGGCGCAGCCTATGAGTACTACCGCCCCACCAACACCGTTGCAAACGACTACTTCAACAAGCAGGGCCAACTCGCCTCCGGTCTGCCCAACCGCCCGCCCAAGCTGATTCGCAATATCTTTGGCGGCGATGCCGGCGGCTTCATCGTCAAAGACAAGCTGTTCTTCTTCGGCAACTACGAAGGACAGCGGCTGGCGGAAAATCAGGTCGTAGTACAAACGACGCCCACAGCCTTATACAAACAGGGGACGTTGCAGTACAAGGCCAATGGTGCGCCGATCGCGCTGTCCCCGGCGCAGGTCACGCAACTGGATGCGGGCTGCATGGTGTGCGGCACGCCCGCCTACAATCCGGGCCCTGGCCCCAATCCCTATGCCCTGGCGTACTTCAACTCGATGCCGACCGCGAACGGAGCCAATACGGGCGATCAGCTGAACACCGGCTCCTACACATTCGCTTCCCCTGCGCCACAAACATTGAATACCAGCATCGTTCGCCTGGACTGGGCGCCGTCCAGCAAGCACCGTATCTTCGGTCGCGGCGGCTTTCAGAAAGACGTGCTGGCCGGCACGGAGCAATTTCCAGGGCTGCCCGCTTCTTCCGTGCTGATCGACAACTCCAAAGGCATGATCTTTGGCGATACCTGGACCCTAAGCTCATCTCTGGTGAATGACCTTCGTTACGGGTACATTCGCCAGGGCTATGGTCAATCCGGTGTAGGCACGGGCGATTACGTCGATTTCCGCTTTCTTTCCTCACCCACGGCAGAAACCCGCGCCACCGTGGTGAACGTGCCCGCCAACAATATCGTCGACAATCTTACGTGGTCAAAAGGCAAGCACACCCTCGGCCTGGGTGGAAATTGGCGGCTGATCCACATCAATCGTGCGTCGGACAACGGTGCATTTAATGGTGCGTCAACCAACCCTTCCTGGTTGTCCACTAATTTCCCGGACCCGGCCACTCTCGGGCTTCCCACCTATGACGTTGGCTACAAGGTGTCGTACCAGCGCGCGTACGCGAATTTGCTCGGCACTGTGCCGCAACTCAGCAATGTGTACAACTACGCGGTGTCCAGCCCTACTGCGGGAACGCTGCTGAAGGATGGTTCCTATATCAGCCGTCACTACAAGGCGAACGAGTTCGAATATTACCTGCAGGATCAATGGCAGATCCGTCCAAATTTGACCCTCACTTACGGTATCCGGCACACCATTCTGCAAACGCCGTACGAGACCAGCGGGCAACAGGTCACGCCCACCATTGACACCCACGCCTGGTTTACGCAACGTGAGGCTGCCGCGCTGCAAGGCCAGATTTATGAGCCGGATCTTAGCTTTGCGCCCAGCGGCCCTTATTACGGCAAGCCTGGGTTTTATCCCAAGCAAAAGGCCAATATCGCGCCCCGTTTCGCGTTGGCTTATGCTCCGGACCAGAAAACGTCATTGCGGTTAGGGGCAGGGATGTACTACTCGCATTATGGGGAGGCCTTGATCAATGCCTTCGATCAGAACGGCGGCTCGTTTGGCCTGTCTACCACCGTCGTCAGCCAGCCCAATGTATTGTCCACCACGAACTCGCCGAGGTTCACAGGGCGGAGTACGTTGCCCTCGGCCACAGCGCCCCCGCCGGCAAGCACCCAAAGCTTTCCGTTCCCGGCACCGCAAAACCAGTTCGGCATCTTGTGGGGCTTGGATAACCGGCTCAAGACGCCTTATACGGAGGCGTTCGATGCTTCGGTCCAACGTCAATTACCCGGAGGACTGACGCTTGAGGTCGCCTATGTCGGACGGCTGGGTCGTCATCTCATTCAGCAGCTCGATCTTGCGGAGCCGGTGGACTATACCGACCCGCAGGGTGGGGGCGACTACTACGCCGCAGGTGCAAAACTTTCTGCCCTTACAGACCAACACGGCGGCCAAGCGGCCACCATTCCTGCTATCCCGTATTTTGAGCACGTCTTCCCCTTTATGGCGGGCGTCGATTACGCGGGTGAAAGCGCCACGCAGGCAATCTACAACAACGAGTGGGCACCCAATCGCTACTCCTACGGCGAAACCACAGCCTTAGCTGATATCGATTTCTACTGCGCCTACGGCTGCCCGGCTGGCTACCATTCAAAGTTCTGGCAAGATCAGTTCTCGTCGCTCTATGCCCTGTCGACCATCGGCATGGCCTACTACAACGCCGCGCAAATTTCGTTGCGGCACCCGATGACTCACGGTGTACAGTTTGACTTTAACTACACCTTTTCCAAGTCAATTGACATGGGCTCTGACACTGAACGCACTTCCGAATTTTCCTCTCCGGGCGGAACCGGCATTGCCACGGCGACCAGTGAGATCCTCAACACCTGGAAACCCTATCTAAACCGTGCTGTTTCTGATTTCGACACACGCCACATCATTACCGTGGACACCGTTGCCGGCCTGCCCATCGGTCGAGGTAAGGCCCTGCTGGGCGATGCGAATCATCTCGTCGATGCCCTCGTCGGCGGATGGCAGCTTACGGGCATCTTCCGCACCACAAGCAGCTTGCCCTTTTCGCTGATCGCGCCAGGTTGGGCAACAAACTGGCAAGTACAGTCCTTCAGCGTGGTTACCGGCAATCTTAAAGCAAAACTGCATCGTGACGCAGCCGGTACGCCCATCTATTTCGATGACCCTAATGCCATTAACAATGGCGTCTACACGGGCTCGCCGATCCGTTTGCCATACCCGGGCGAAGCGGGCGAACGTAACTTCTTTCGCGGGCAAGGCTACTTGAACTTGGACAACAGCTTGAGCAAGACTTGGAAGCTTGCCGAGTATGGTGCGCTCAAGTTCGACTGGTCGGTCTACAACGTAACCAACACGAATCGCTTCGATCCTTCGCCGACATTGTCGTTGGACAATGAACTCACCAGTGGATCTTTGGGCATTGCCAGTGCGCTGTTGGGTGGAAACTCCGCACCACGACGCATGCAGTTTGCTTTGCGCTACGATTTCTAGTTCATTCTTGAATCAACTTGTGAGGGCTCCGCGAGGGGCCTGTCACGGCTGCATAATCGAGTTCTACATGACCCATATTGTTTCCCGCTGCCTGTTGTTCTCGTTGGCGCTGGTACTTGCAGCTTCGCTTTTCTGTTCTAAGGGCTTGCGTGCGCAGATGGCGCTGCCCACAGACAGCACCTACGCGCGTGACCCCAAGCAGGCGATCGATGAGGCCTATACGGCCAAAATCAAGCAATACACTACAGGCGAACATTTCCTCTCGGCGCTTGTCGACTACCTGCCCGCCTCGAAGACCGTACCCACGCCGGAGGCGGTGCTCGGCGATGTGGCCGGTGCGCCCAACATGCTGCCCTACGCGGAGGATGTGTATAAGTATTTCCGCTTGCTGGCTGCGAAGTCGCCTCGGGTGCAGGTGGTCACCATTGGGCACACCGAGGAGGGCCGCGAGATGATCGCGGTGGCTGTGGCGGATGAGGCGTTGCTGAAGCAGGCAAAGGAAAACAGCGCGCGATTAGGGCAGCTAGCCGATCCGCGCACCATCGGGATGGATGACGCAAAGGCGCAGCGGCTCATCGAGGCTTCGGTGCCGGTGTATTACATCACGGGTACGATTCACTCACCCGAGACCGGCGCGCCCACAGCGCTGATGGAGCTTGGGTATCGGCTCGCCGTGGATGATGCGCCGTACATCAAATACATTCGCTCGCACATGATCACGCTCATCACACCGGTGGTCGAAGTGGACGGCCGTGATCGCATGGTGGACCTGTACAAGTGGCATCGCGCGCATCCCGAGCAGCAATATCCGCGGCTGATTTATTGGGGCCATTACGTGGCGCATGACAACAACCGTGATGCGATGGCGATGACGCTCGACCTCACGCGCAACGTGCTCGATATGTTCATTGACTGGCATGCGCAGGTGCTGCACGATCTGCATGAATCGGTGCCGTTTCTTTATGACAACACGGTGGGCGATGGACCGTATAACGCGTGGATCGATCCGATTCTCGCGGATGAGTGGGCCGAGCTTGGCTGGAACAACGTCGCGCAGATGCAAAGCTTCGGTATGCCGGGCGTGTTCACGCATGGTGATTTCGATACGTGGTCGCCAGGGTATCTGATGTTTTTGGGCGGCATGCACAACGGCATCTCGCGGCTTTACGAGACCTTCGGCAATGGCGGTGCGGATACGCAGAAACGCATCCTCACGCCGGAAGAGTATTCACGCACGTGGTATCGGCAGAACCCGCCGTTGCCGGTCGTGACATGGTCGCAGCGCGACAACAACAACTACGAGCAGAGCGCGCTGTTGACAACGCTTTCGTACTTCGCGCAGCATGGGCACCATTTTCTCGAAAACTACTATGCGAAGGGCAAGCGTTCGGTCCTGAAGCCGACCACCAACGGCCCCGCAGCGTATGTATTTCCGGCGAATGAGGCGGAGCTGAACTGTCAGCTGCAACTGCTTACGGTGTTGCAGCGGCAACATGTGGAATTGCATCAGCTCACGGCGTCCGCCACCGTCACCGTGCCTGCAAAGAAGCCCGAAGACAAAGCAACGCAGGAGACCTTCCCCGTGGGTAGCTTTGTGGTCCGCATGGACCAGCCCTATGCGCGCGCTGCCGATGCGCTGCTCGACAAGCAGTACTGGGCGCCGGATGATCCGCAGAAACATCCGTATGACGATACGGGCTGGAGTTTTCCTGCATTGTTCAACGTGCACGTCACGCGCGTGACGGATACGAGTGTGTTGAAAGCGTCGATGTCTCCGACGGTAAATTTCGCAACGATGATTGCAAAGCTGGAAGGCGCAGGCGACACATTTGCCATTCCCAACACGGGGCAAAGCACGTTGTTGAGCCTTGTGTATAAGCTCGGTGCGGCACACATCGCCATCGCGGAGAAAGCATTCGACACCAACGGCCAGCACCTGAACGCGGGCTCCTTGCTTGTGACCGGTGTGCCTGAAGCGACGATCAGGCCGGCGCTGCAAGCCACGTCGCTCAACGCCCTGCGCTTGAACACTGCGCCGACGGTTGCCACACATCCAGCGACGCCACCGCGCATCGCGTTCCTGCACACCTGGCTTGCGACGCAAACCGAGGGCTGGTGGCGCTATGCTTTTGACAACGCGGGGGTGCCCTATAGCTACATCAACACGCAAACGGTTGCGGGTGAGGACAGTCTCCGGTCGAAGTACGATGTGATCGTTTTCGCGCCGGTAGCGCACGTCACAAGTGATCAGATTCTGAACGGCATGCCGATGTATGGCAACGCGTTGCCGTGGCAGAAGACTGAACTCACACCCAACATCGGCCGCCTGGATGCAACGGCGGACATGCGTCCAGGGCTGGGCGCAGCAGGCCTAGCGCATCTACAGGAGTTTGTGGCAAAGGGTGGCTTGTTGATCACCTGCGAGGACACGGCGCAGTTTGCCATCGACATGGGGCTCGCGCCCGGAGTCACACTGGCACCGCATAACGAAGCGCGGGTCGTGGGTTCCGTGCTGAACACAGCCTTTGTCGCGCCGGAACATCCTGTGGCGTGGGGTCTGAGCAACGGTCTGCCTGTGATCAGCGCGGACGGCATGGTGTTCAATATCGCCAACACGGTAGGGCGCAGTGCACCGCGATTGCTGATGGATCCCTACCAGGCGCGGCCCACCGGCCGGGGGCTTGTGGGCGATGAGGATGTGCCCGAAGATCGCGCGATCACCAAGCCCGAACCGTTGCCCAATCCGAAGCCTTGGGAGGCGCGGCCCTTGAATGAAGAAGAGGTGCGCAACAATCCGAATGTGATTCCTGAAGCACTGCGACCGCGGGTCATTCTGCGTTTCGGCGAGGCGAAGGGTTTGCTGCTTTCTGGGCTGTTGGACAAGCCAGCACAGATTGCAGAGCATGCGGTCGTGGTGGAAGCGCATGTGGGGCAAGGGACTGTGCTGTTATTCGGAAACAATCCTGTGTATCGGGGCGAAACCGTGGGCGATTATCCGTTGGTGTTTAATGCGATTCTGAACTTCGATCATCTCCGACGAACAGCTGTGCCCGCTCCTGCAGCTGTTGATGTCACGACCGGGCGATGACCAGATGTGGTCCTGTGATGACCAGATGTGGTCCTGTGATGACCAGGTGCGGTCCTGTTATGTTGGAGATTCAATGAACAACTTCCTGCTTCGAACATCTTTGCCGACCATGCGGCAACAAGCCGTATTTGCTCTTTTGCTGTGCACGAATCTCGTTGTTGCGCAAAACCCCGTACCACCTGCGCCCAAACCGCTTGTCGGCAAGCACGGCATGACGCTCGATGATCTTACAAAGATGGTCCACGTCGGCGCGCCGGAAGTTTCGCCCGATGGCCAGTGGATCGCGTATACCGTCTCGCATGTGGATACGGGTGGGGACAAGAACCTCACCGATCTTTGGATGGTGAGTTGGGACGGCACGCAGGACATCCAACTCACGCGCGGCAAGGAGGGTGCCGGCGATCCGCGCTGGAGCCCCGATGGCCGTTATCTTGCCTTTACCTCAGGCCGCGAAGGCGATGCGAGGGGTTCGCAAGTATGGCTGCTCGACCGTCGTGGGGGCGAAGCGCAGCAGCTCACGGATGTGAAGGATAACCTGCAGGAGTACCGCTGGTCACCAGACTCGAAGCAGCTGTTGTTAACGATTGTCGCGCGCGAAGAACCCGAGCCCGAAAAGGGCGCCAAGCCGAAGCCGCCCAAGCCGATCGTCATTGACCGCTACCACTTCAAACAGGATGTCGAGGGCTTTCTTTCCGATCGCCAACCGCACCTGTTTCTCTTCGACATCAGCGCCAAGAAGCTCACGAAGCTGACCAACGCTCCAGCTAGTGGCGAAAAAAGCTTTGCCGAATCCGGCGGTGAATGGAGCCCAGATGGGAAGCAGATCGCCTTTACCAGCAACCAGACCGCACCCGATCCGGACCGCTTCGACAATGGCGATGTTTTTGTCGTAGCCGCTACGCCGGGCGCTGCACCACGCAAGCTGACCAGCTTTACCGGGCCGGATGAAGGTCCTCTGGCGTGGACGCCCGATGGGCAACGCATCGTCTTCCGCGAGGCGCTGCAGCCGCACTATTCCATCTACAACATGCCGCAGCTGGCCAGCGTTTCTGCGGCCGGCGGCAGTGTCACCATGCTCGCGCCCAAGCTGGATCAATGGGTGGGCGCGCCGACGCTGACTGATGGCGGTAAGCGCGTGCTTGCCGAGGTGCAGGATGACCGCGAAGAGTACATCGCCGCGTTTGCGCTCGACGGCAAAGGCAGTCTCACGCGCGTCACCGCGGGCCAAGGCTCGGCTTCAGCACTCCATGCCGCTGGTGGCCACACGGCGCTGCTGTGGTCGACGGATAACACCACGCCGGAGGTCTTTGCACTCGAAAGCACGGCGCTTGAAGGCACACGCTTGCGTAAGCTCACCCACCACAACGACGCTCTCGTTGCCAACCTCATTCTTGCGCCCACGCAGGACCTCTCGGCAAAGGCGTCCGACGGCAGCGAAGTGCATAGTCTGTTGACGATGCCCGTCGGGTATACGCCCGGTACGAAGGCACCGATGGTGCTCTTCATCCACGGCGGTCCCACGGCACAGGATGCACATGGTTTCCGGCCCGACCGACAACTCTTCGCCGCGCATGGCTATGCCATGCTGAATGTAAATTACCGCGGTTCCACAGGCCGCGGGCATGCGTATTCTGAAGCGATCAACGCCGATTGGGGAGGGAAAGAGGTGCTCGATCTCGAGGCCGCTGTCGATGGCGCGCTCGCGACGGGCAACATCGATCCTGACCGGCTGGTCATCGGCGGCTGGAGCTACGGCGGCATCTTGACCGACTACATGATCGCGAGCACGCACCGCTTCAAGGCTGCCTCGAGCGGTGCAGGCATGGGCAATCTGCTCGGCTTCTACGGCGTCGATCAATACATCCTGCAGTATGAAAATGAGCTTGGGCCGCCATGGAAAAATCTCGATGCTTACATCAAGCTCTCGTATCCCTTCCTGCACGCCGACCGCATCCACACACCGACGCTTTTCATGGGCGGCGACAAGGATTTCAACGTGCCGCTCGTCGGCGGCGAGCAGATGTATGAAGCGCTGAAGAGCGTGGGCGTGCCGGCGGAGTTGATCGTGTACCCCGGCGAGTTTCACGGCTTTACGCGGCCGAGTTTTATTCGCGACCGCTATGAGCGCTGGTTTACGTGGTATGACCGCTATGCAACGGCAAAGCCGGCAACAGCTTCGGCCACGACAACCCACGGCAACTAACGCGCAGCAGCAGCTTCAGTTCTCTGAGGGTCTTTCTACCTTGTCGACGACAAGCACGTCGACCGGTGTTCTCGTTGACTCCATGCGCAGCCCCAGCTCTTCGGGCAATGCGGTGAAGAGGTTGGGTGGTGCGTCCGCCGCTTCTGTTGCCGGTGCCTTCATACCCATTTGCGCCAACTGCGCTTCATCCGGAGTCCACTTCAGCGTGAAATCATAGCGCCCCGTCAGCCCGGTACGGTCGACCACTGGGCGGTCGAGCACAGCGCTTTGCATCAACGAAGTGAAGTCGCTGATCATTGCATTGTTGGCCCGCAGCATACCCACGCCGCCGAAGAAGAGCCCCGGCAAGCCTTTGGGATCACCATCGCTCGGCTTCAGTTTGGAGCCGCTCTTGTCCACCGTGAGCACCAGCGCGGAAAGCTCCTTTTTGTCTCGATGGAACTTCAGCTGAAAGCGGTCTGCCATTAACCGTTGCACCTCGCCCATCAACTGCGCGCGGCTTGGTGCACCGGGCGTGTCGGGCTGGGCCTGCACATCGAACTTTTCCGTCCAAACCCAATCCGGCGCGTTGACCACCTGCTTGGCCTGAACCCCGTAGGCGGTGCTGATCATTTCACCCAAGGTGAAGTTCAACGTGCGGAACTTGCCTCCCGGCTCGACGACGAACAATTTGCCCTGTGCGTCGGGTTTGCTGGGTTTGATCGTGGCGACTTCGAAGCTGGGGTTGGCGTTGGGGTCCATGGGCGGAACGGGCTTGGGCGCTTCGGGAATGGTCCACTCGGTCGCGGGCGTGGTACGCTCCAGCACCAGCGGTAAGACGCCGCCCTGGCTGGCGGAACCGTTGATGGATTTTCCATCGGCAGCCATCTTGCCGGTGTAGGTGAGATTGATGCGTTCGATGGTGATGCGCAGCTCACCGCTGGTGAAGGTTGTACTGGTTGCGGGTAGACCGGTGCCGCCCTGATCAATGCTGTAGAACGTCGACTTCAGCGTGCCGCTATTGTCCTTCACGATTTTCACAACCGTGCGCAGTTGTGGTCCATTGGGCACGGCGAGCGTGCCCTGCCATGTGCCCTCAATGCCTGTTGCCGCATTCGGCGTTTGTGCGTAGAGCGAGGCCGCGGACGTGAGAAAGACGATCACTGCAGAAAAGCAGGCTAGAGTTCCAACAAGGCCCACCATGAGGTAGCGCACAAGACGTTGGTGCCTGCGATCTGTTCCCTCAGGGCGTTGAGGAACACGATCGCTGTGCTTCGAAGTCGTGGCCATTTTTTGCTCGAAGGACAAGCGAATCTCCTGGCCTGAGAACCGCATCAGGCGATGCGTTAGGTGAAGGATGAGATAGCGAGTGGACGAGTGGAAGAGGCAAAGATTATGTTGAGCTACGCAAAAAGGGAGAAGGCGGTTCCATCATAAAGCTGGCAAGCCAGTGGTTCGATTTCCAAGTAGAAATATTTGCAATCGTGGTAACTTCGCTCGCAGCACGCCGTCCACCTGTCATCGTTGAGGATTCGACACATGCGCCGGCAACGGACGATTCCACCGCACCTCCACTGTTCAAAGCACTGGAAGAACAGCTTGGTCTTCATCTTGAATCCGCGAAGGAGCCCGTGCAAACGCTGGTTGTGGACCATGTCGAGATGCCCACGGAGAACTAATTTCCGCAGCGCACGTATGTGCGGCGATGATTGTAGCAACGCAAATCCTGTTCTGAAATGCTGTTCGCAGACAGGGAATCACGGGCGGGGTGCGATGTTTCACGGCAATCGAAGGAACAGAGCATGGCAGGGCACAGGGCGACGCATCGCGCGCGCTGTTTGCCTGCTGGTCACGTGCGCCGTTGTAACGGCCTCCGCGCGGGCGCAAGCATCGGACTACCACGGACAAGTGCTGTTTGGCGGCCTTCCTGTCCCGGGTGCCACCGTGCAGCTCACGCAGGGCGAAACACAACTCGCTACGGTGACCGACACCCAGGGCTTTTACCAATTCACTCACGTTGTGGATGGCACATGGAAGGTCCACATTGAGATGGCGCGGCTTTGTGCCCCAGGACGGGGCAGCGGTCATCGCGCCCGACACACCGCAGGGTGCCTGGGAGCTGAAGCTGCTCTCGCTTGAAGCCATGCTCGCGCAATCGCAAACGGTCGCTCCTGAGGCTCCGGCCCTGCAATCGCGCGCTGCTACTCTTCCTTTTGCTAAACCCACGCACCCCGATAACGCCAATGCACCTGAGTCCTCAAAACCCGCAGATGCCGGCAGCGACCAGGCCGCCGACGGCTTGCTGGTGAACGGCAGCGAAAGCAACGCCGCCACTTCGCGCTACTCGATCTCGCCGGCGTTCGGCAATCGTCGTCCGGGTGTGAAAAGCTTGTATACCGGCAGCGTCGGCGCGATTGCCGACAACTCGGCCTTTGATGCCAGACCGTATTCGCTCACCGGCCTCATGCTGCCCAAGGCGACCTATAGCCGCATCACCGGCGTGGCCACGCTGGGCGGCCCGCTCCGCATTCCACGCGTGTTGCCGCGCGGTCCCAACTTCTTTATCGCCTACCAGTGGACGCGCGATCGCACCGCGGAAACCGACGCTGGCCTGGTGCCCACCGCCGCCGAGCGTGCGGGCGATCTGTCCGGCATCGTCAACGCTCTCGGGCAGCCGATCTCCATTTACAACCCAACCACGGGCCAGCCTTTTGCCGGCGCCATCCCCGTCACCGCGCCCGCAGCCGCTTTGCTGCAGCTGTATCCCTTGCCGAACCTGAACGGCGATGCGCGCTACTGGACAAGAGCCTCGGCCATCGTGATTCGATCTACGGCGGCTTCGCCTTCAACAGCGCGCGTGTGGACAACACCAACCTGTTCAATTTTCGCGATGCCACGGACACGCTGGGCATCGACGGAAACATCCAGTGGTCGCATCGCTTACCGCATAACGTCACGGCGAACCTCGGCTACACCTTCAGCCGCTTGCGCACAAACGTGCTGCCCCAGTTTGAGAACCGCGCGAACATCTCCGGCGATGCCGGCATCACCGGCAACGCGCAAGACTCCACCAATTGGGGGCCGCCGACGCTGGTGTTTTCGAGCGGCATCACCGCGCTTACCGATGGCATCAGCGCTTTCAATCGCAACCGTACCGATGGGCTTTCCGCCTCCGGACAATGGGTGCATCGCAAGCACAATGTGACCTTTGGCGGTGATGTTCGCCGGCAAGAGTTCAACGAGTTTCAACAGCAAAATCCGCGCGGCACCTTTTCGTTTACAGGCCTTGCCACACAAGCCGCGAGCACCACTGGCAGTGTGAACAGCACTGCAGCCAGCACCACCACCGGCTCCGATCTTGCGGACTTCCTGCTCGGCGTGCCCGACGCCAGCGCCGTCGCATTCGGCAATCCCGACAAGTACTTTCGCCAAGCGGCTTCGGACCTGTACGTCACAGATGACTGGCGCGTGCAGCCGCAGTTCACCCTCAACGCCGGGTTGCGGTGGGAGTATGGTGCGCCGATGACCGAGCTCTTCGGCAGGCTTGTGAACATCAGTGTTGCCTCGAACTTCACGGCAGCCGCTCCGGTGCTGGGCTCCAGCCCTACCGGCGCGCTGAGCGGTCAAAGCCTTCCGGCATCGCTTGTGCGTCCGGACCTGCTTGGTTTTCAACCGCGTGTGGGGCTTTCGTGGCGGCCGCTGCCGGCGTCCACGCTTGTGGTACGCGCCGGCTATGGCATCTATGACGACACTTCTGTCTACCTATCCTCGGCGCAGTTGATGGCGCAACAGGCGCCGCTCTCGAAAAGTGTCAGCGTTTCCAACAGCGCTACTTGCCCGCTCACCCTGGTCAACGGCTTTCGCGATTGCGCCGGCACCACCAGCGACACCTTCGGCATCGACCCCAACTACCGCGTCGGCTACGCGCAAACATGGCAGCTTGCCCTGCAGCGCGACCTGCCCGGTGCACTCGTCGTTTCGGCCACCTATCTCGGCATCAAGGGCACACGCGGCATGCAGGAATTTCTGCCCAATACCTATGCGCCCAACACCTCTGCGTCCGGCCCCGAAGATCCCTGTCCCGAATGCCCCAGGGGCTTCGTCTATCGCACCTCGAATGGCAATTCGACGCGTGAATCGGGCCAGGTGCAGCTGCGCCGTCGCTTGCGCAGCGGCTTGCTCGCCAGCGTGCAGTACACCTACTCGAAGTCGATGGACAACGATGCGCAGCTGGGCGCACAGGGCCACATCACAACGGCCGCCGCGACCACCACTGGGGCAGCGAACGGCTCGGGTGCATCGGGCATTTCGCCGACCATCGCGCAAAACTGGCTCGATCTGCGCGGCGGGGAACGCGGTCTTTCTTCTTTCGATCAACGCCATCTGCTGAAAGCGCAACTGCAGTACACCAGCGGCATGGGTCTGCACGGAGGCACTCTGCTGACCGGCTGGCGTGGTCGCTTGCTGAAGCAATGGATGGCATCCACCACCATCTCTGCCGGCAGCGGTTTGCCCGAAACCCCGGTGTATTACGAGACTGTGCCGGGTACCGGCGTCACGGGCACGGTGCGGCCCAACGGGACCGGCCTGCCGGTGCATCGCACGTCCTCCACGCCCGCAGGCTACTTCTTGAACGCATCGGCTTACAGCGCGCCCGTGCCGGGGCAATGGGGATCAGCACGGCGTAATTCGATCCTTGGTCCTGACCACTTCAGCCTCGACGGGTCTGTGGCGCGGACCTTCAAATTGCGTGAACCGCTCAACTTTGACGTGCGGCTGGATGCCACCAATATGCTGAACCACGTCATCTTCACCACCTGGAACACCACCGTAAACAGCACCACCTTTGGCCTGCCGTCGGGCGTCAACGCCATGCGCACCATGCAACTGACAGGAAGGCTGAGGTTCTGATAATGCAACGATCGCTTCAATCTTCCTGCCTGCGCCTCGCGTCGACCCTCCTCTTCCTTTGTGCGTTCATCGACCCCCGCCTGCACGGTCAGCAGATCGGCTCCAACAAGCCGCAGGGTCAAGCCGAAACATACACGCTGACCGTGAAGTCGCAGCTCGTTGTAGAAACGGTCATCGCGAAAGACAAGAAGGGCAACTTCCTGCCCGGATTGACGGCGAAGGATTTTGCTGTGATGGAAGACGGCACACCGCAGACGATCCGTTTCTGTGAGCACGAAGCGTTGCCTACCACCGCCGAGCCGCTCTCTCCGTTGCACCCGGAAGACGAGCAGATCACGATTTACAAGCGCCTTTCGCGCACCTCCCTGACGCCTGAAGCGACGGGCGGCACATCGGATGGCAGTCGCGCCGGTGACGCGCGCTACCGTAACCATCGGCTGCTGGCCTTCTACTTCGACATGACCGCGCTCCCGCCGCTCGACCAGCAACGCGCGCTCGCGGCGGCAGAAAAGTTTGTGCGCACGCAGATCACAGCGGCGGACCTCATCTCAATTCTGCGCTTCGGCGGTGGCTCAGTCGATGTGCTGCAGGATTTTACGGCGGACCGCAACCGCCTGTTGAGCATTCTCGAAACCATGGTCGTGGGTGAAGGCCAGGGCTCGGTTGAATCGATTGAAGATGCGGCGAGTACCGACACCGGCGCGGCCTTCGGGCAGGACGACAGCGAGTTCAACGTCTTCAACACCGATCGCCAACTCGCCGCGCTGCAAACCGCAGCCAACATGTTGGGCCAGATGAGTGAAAAGAAGGCTCTCATCTACTTCGCCAGCGGCATGCGATTGAATGGCGTTGACAACCAGGCGCAGCTGCATGCAACCGTCGAC
>CAXTNA010000009.1:0-7141 GCA_964245535.1 uncultured Acidobacteriaceae bacterium
CCATACTCCCGATCGTTCTGATCGCTGTGATTGTCTTGCTGGTCGCCGTCCTCGTCGCTGTCCTTCTGCTCAAGCACTAGAGCTGTTCTCACCTGGAGATAGCTTTCGCTTTCAGGGCTGAAAGCCTGACACACAGGTCAGGGCTATACCGATTGGGGAAAAGCTATTAGGTAGGGTTTGACGAATCGATCCGGTGTAGCCGTGGGCTTCAGCCCACGGACAAAAGTAGACGAAATGGAATCGCTTTAGGGCTGGTTTCGTAGCGAGGCCGGTGCTGAGCCCCTTGGTTCACTACAGGTTCAACGCCAAGTTCAGCCGGCTAGATTCCCATATTCGAGAACGGTAGCGGCAACGGCACCGCTGGGCGCCATGCACGTCAATCGAGAAATCGTCTTTACTGCACCGGCGCATTCGGCAACAAAATCACCAGTTCCATCGTTGGGTTCAGAAAATCCGAAGGCGCATACACGGCGAAGTTCCGCGCCCGCTGCACCGAATCCCACGCCTGCCCGTTTTGCTCCAAGGCGAAATACTGCTGCCGCAGCTTGACCGGAATCGCCCGCGGCGGTTGCGGCACATGGGTCAGCCGCATGCCCGGCAGCGCATGCCGCACCAGGTTCTCAATGTGCGTGGCCGAGCACAGCTTCATCAACTTGGGCGCCCGGTCAATCAGATCCGGATCGCGCATATCCGCACTCACCGCCAGATACAGCCGCGTCCCTTCCAGATAGGCATCCTTGTCGATCGAGGTCGCATAAATCGAGTCCCGCACCAGCTTCAGCGGCAACGAAACAAAGTTGCTCGGCACCACCGTTTCGAGCATGATGCGGATGTATTCGTCCAGCTTGCGAAAGGGTGGTCCGGGCTGCTCATGCGTGTACTGCGGCAGGTCGCGTGGGTCGATCCGCGGCGAAAACGAAGTCAGCGATCCAGCCAGATCCGCCATTTCGTCAAACAACCGGCTCGGCGGGACGCTTCCCGCTCCCAATATGTGCCGTAAACCCGGTAAACGTGTATTTATCGTGTATAAAAGCCAAAAATTCGCTACATCCGAAGCCGAAAAATCCGCCAAAGACTGGTTTTTCTGCCTTCGGCTGCCTGCCAGTTGCGTGCTCCGCGTCACCAGTAGCTCAATCAAGCTTCGCAGTAAATTTACGAGCAATTCACTGGCGTGGGCATTCAACAGCGGCGGCACAAAGCTCGCATCTGCGAGAAAAGAACCGGTTTCCGTCCGCAACACACGCGCGCACGGCAACAACACCGCCCCTTCCAAGCTTTCCCCTTCCGCAATCAATTGCAGATTTTTCTGCGCCACCTGAATCGGCCGCTCGCGGGTATTGCTCCCATTTTCATCACGCAACATCTGCAAATGCGCCTTGAACCGGGTACTCACCCGCGCCCGATCGATCGCCACATTCATCGCACCGGGCCGATATTCCGGAATCGCAAGATAAAACAAACAGCTAGTTTGTCCCGCAATAAAGCATTTTTCGAGCGAACGGCCGCGCGGCACAGGATCTGACGCAGGGAAATCAAACGGCAATGCATCAGGAAAAACCCCGGTTGCGGCGGCCACGGTCAGCGTGCCTTCGGCCAGGGCCTTCGCATCCAGCTGGAGCTTCAAAAACCCCCAAGCATGGCTCCCCAATGATTCAAGGTAGAAACGCACCGAATCTTCCACAAATCGCTCTTGCGCTTGCAGGTGTTGCGGCGAAAGTAGGGTGCCCTTGGACCAGATCACGGGCTGTAGCTGTCGCAAACGTGGCTCCTAGGCGATGTCGGCTTGCGCAAACAGTCAAAACGGCACATCCGCTGCCTGCCGGAACGCACAAGAGCCGCTCCGATATGGTGCCCCTGATTCTCCGGTAAATCCGAAGCGCTTGCAAGCCGGAAAGTGCAGGTGTTGGCGAATGAAGGACCATTATGGGAATTCCAAAGCGATAGCACAACCTCTAATGCAGAAATGGGAATCGCATTTGAGAATCAGCTCGTGTCTTTCTGCTATTTGCTTTACAAGGCACGCCGCTTGTGATTTCTTGGTTGCAGTTCTGTATTGCACAAACGAGGGAGTTCCATGGCTAGGGAAAGCACGCAGCACAAGCTCGATCGCGTTCGTTCACCGCGCGTTCACATCACCTACGATGTTGAGGTCGGCAACGCGATCGAGCTCAAGGAACTGCCCTTTGTGATGGGTGTTCTGGGCGATCTCACGGGACAGCCCGAGAAGCCTCTCGCCGCGCTCAAAGAGCGCAAATTTGTCGAAATCAACCCCGATAATTTCGACAGCGTCCTGAAGGGCATGCAGCCGCATCTCGCGTATTCCGTGGCAAACAGGCTCACAGACGACCCAAACGCCGGCCAGGTGAAGGTGAATCTGCACTTTGAAAGCCTTGACGACTTTTCTCCGGAGAATGTCGCCAAACAGGTGAAGCCATTGCGCGAGTTGTTGGAACTGCGGACACGTTTATCCGATCTGCGTGGCACCCTGCAAGGCAACGACAAACTCGACGAGATGCTGTTTGAAGCCGTTTCAAGCACCGAAGCGCGTGAAAAGCTCAAGGGCGAGGTAACCCAGAGCAAGGAGGATCAGCCCCATGAGTAGCCAAGGAAGCCCGCTTGCGGGCGCAGCAGCCGTCGCTACCCCGGCGGAAGAAATGCAAGGGACGTCCCTGCTCGATTCCATCGTCGCCCAGGGCCGGTTCGACCGCGACGCCAGTTCACTTGAGCGTGGCCGCGACCTGGTCAAAGAGTTCGTCAGCCAAGTTCTTGAAGGGCAGATGACACTGACCAAGGATGCGGAAGCTACCATCACCGCCCGTTTGGCCCAGATCGATAGCCTGATCTCCCTGCAGCTAAATGAGGTAATGCACCATCCAGCCTTCCAAAAGCTGGAAGGTACATGGCGCGGCATTCGTTACCTCATGGACCAGAGCGAAACCAATGACATGTTGAAGATCAAAGTTCTTAACGTGTCCAAAAAAGAGTTGCTGCGCGACCTACAACGCGCCCCCGAGTTCGATCAAAGTGCTCTGTTCAAAAAGGCATATGAGGAAGAGTTCGGCGTCTTCGGCGGAGCTCCTTTCGCTGCGATGATCGGCGATTACGAGTTTGGCCGCGGTCCCGAAGATATTGAACTGCTGGAACGTGTGGGCCAGGTCGCTTCGGCCGCGCATGCGCCCTTCATCTCTGCGGCTTCTCCGGAGTTGTTAAATCTTAGCGAATTTACGCAACTCGGTGCGCCCCGCGATATGTCGAAGATCTTCGACAGCACGGAATATGCCAAGTGGAAAAGCTTCCGGCAGTCGGACGATTCCCGGTACGTGGCGCTCACATTGCCGCATGTGTTGATGCGGCAGCCCTATGGCCGCGAAACCAAATCAATTGAAGCATTTGACTATGAAGAAAGCGTTGATGGGCGCGATCACTCCAAATATCTTTGGGGCAATGCAGCTTACGCGCTGGCGGCGCGCATGACGAATTCCTTTGCGCGGTATGGGTGGTGTGCGTCGATTCGCGGCGTGGAAAACGGCGGCTTGGTCGAGGGCCTGACGGCTCATAATTTCAAAACCGATGAGGGTGATATCGCCCTGAAGTGCCCGACCGAGGTGTCCATTACGGATCGGCGTGAAAAGGAACTTGCCGACCAGGGGTTTGTGCCGCTTGTGCATTGCAAAGGCACCGATTATGCCGCTTTCTTCAGCGTGCAAACGGTGAATAAGCCCAAGCTGTACGACAAGGATGAGGCAAACGCGAATTCCAAACTTTCCGCGCAGCTGCCCTACATCATGGCGATGTCCCGTTTCGCGCATTATCTGAAAGCCATGATGCGCGACAAACTGGGCAGCACCATGAGTCGCTCGCAAGCGGAGCAGTACTTGAACACTTGGGTCATGAATTATGTAGTCGCCAATGACAACGCTTCCCCGGCTGCAAAAGCGGAGAAGCCCTTGCGCGATGCCCGTATCGAAGTCATGGAGGTTCCCGGCAATGCAGGTGCGCTGCGTGCTGTTGCCTTCCTGAAGCCGCACTTTCAATTGGATGAGTTGACTGTTTCCTTGCGCCTGGTCGCGGACCTTCCGCCACAGGCCAAATAGGTCAGCACAGCACCACGAACCGATAACGCGGCTCGCAAAGCGCCCTACCTAGGATCCAAAAAGGAGATGCACTATGGCAGTAGATTATTTTTTGAAGCTCGACTCTATCAATGGTGAGTCGGAAGACAGCAACCACAAGAACGAGATCACCGTTCTTTCATTCAGCTGGGGCGGCACCCAGACGACTTCGGTCGCCGGCACGGGTGGATCGGGTGCGGGCAAGGTAAGCCTGTCTGAGTTCTCGATCATGAAGAACTACGATTCAGCCAGCCCGTTGCTCTTCAAGAGCATGCTCACTGGAACGCACGTGAAAACCGGCACGTTAACCGCGAACAAGGCCGGCGGCAACGGCAAGCCCTTCCTCAAGATCGATTTTACTGAGCTTTACGTGACCAGCCAGCAGGCGAGCGGTTCTTCCGAGGTCCCGACCGAGTCTGTATCGTTCTCATACAACACCATCAAGGTTGATTACAGCGTGCAGAACGAACAGGGTAACCTGGCCAGCACGGGCGCGATCAGCTACGACCTGAAGCAGAACAAGGTCTCGTAGGCAACAATGACTCCGCAGGAACTGTACCAGGCTGGGGAGTTAGATCAGGCAATTACGGCGCTTGGCGAAGAGTTGCGGTCTTATCCGCTCGACGCCAAGCGCCGTACGTTCCTGTTTGAACTTTTGTGCTTTGCCGGTCAATACGACCGAGCAGAAAAGCAGTTAGACGTTCTGGCACGCCAGGACCCGAAGAATGCGCCGGGAATGCTCGTGTACCGCAGCGCTCTCTATGCCGAGCGGACCCGCGACGAGATGTTCCGGTCCGGCCAAATGCCCGCAGGCGAGGACACCGACCAGACCGACGGAGGGACCTGGAACGGGGAGGTTTTCACGTCGCTTGCGGATGCCGACCCGCGCATCGGCGATCATTTGGAAGTCTTCATCGCGGGCACCTATACGTGGATTCCCACCCGCTACATTGACCGTTTGGAGATAGAACCACCGACTGCGCTGCGCGACCTACTTTGGGCACGGGCACGCATCCAGACAAGCCCGGCGTTTCGCCTGCAAGACCTCGGCGAAGTGCTGCTGCCGGTGCTGGCGCCACTTTCCTACACTGCCGCCGATGGATCCATTCGGCTAGGCCGGGCGACAGCATGGGAAGACCTGTCGGATGGCGGAGAGCGTCCATTCGGGCAGAAGCTGCTGCTGGTGGATGGCGAAGAGATCCCATTTTTGGAGTTCCGAAGTATCGTCTGGGCGCATGTTGGCGAGCCCGCAGGAGAGCCTGCCGATGCCCTTGCGTGACGATCTGCTGGACCCGATTGAGGGCGAAATACCCGCAGGACCGAACCTTTACTACGACAAGGTCTTCGACCAGCTCAAGGAAGCTCGGATCGAGGAAGATGATTCTATCCCCACGGGACAATGGAGTCGCGCGCCCAAAAAGGCAGACCGTCCGCTGGTGATCAAGGTAGCCGGAGAAACACTCGCCAAACGATCCAAAGATCTTCGGCTCGCAGGGTGGTATGTCGAATCGCTGGTACGCCGCGAGGGATTCAGTCAGCTTGGGCCTTCACTCGAGCTTCTTCATCAGCTGCAGGAAGGGTTCTGGGACAATTTGCACCCGGAGCGTGAAGAGGACGGCGATCTTGGCTTGCGCATCGGCGCGATCGAGGGCGCAGTGGCACAACTGGCCGTGCAGTTGAAGCTGATGCCGCTCACCCGTGGGGGAATCAACTATCTGCAGTACCAGGACGCGCGTTCCCTGGGCTTTGAGGCGGATGCGACCTCGACGGACAAGCAAGCCGTTCGGGAAGATGCAATGAGGCGCGGGCGCTTGGTGGGTGAGGATCTGCAGAAGGGGTTAGAGGGTACACCCAAAGCCTTTTACCTTGAAACAGAGACAGCGCTGCATCAGGCCTTGGCGCGCATGGAAGAGCTTGATCGGTTTCATGAGGAACGGTACGGTGAGGACTATCCGAGTCTTTCGCGTCTGAAAGACGCGGTTGAGGACGTACAAAAGGTCGTCAGTTCGGTGCTGGCTGAAAAGCGCAAAACCGAACCGGATCCCGTCGAGCCGGCCCCAGCGGAGCCCGTGGCGACGGAAGAAGAGCTCGACCCGTTTGCTCAATACGACGCGGCAGCGGAGGCCCCGGCCGAAGTTGATGCCGTTCGGGAAGACGCGCCAGTGGTTTCCGCCGTGGCGCCACCGGCAGTTCGACGCCGCCCTCCGGTGGGTGTTCCTACGGATGCCGAAGGTGCGTTCGCACAGATTGCCGCGGCAGCGGAGTTTTTGCGCACACAAAAACCCACCTCCGCCGTGCCCTACCTTTTGTGCGCCGCGCTGCGCATGGGCGAAACGCGCGATGCCGACTTCGGCGACATGAATTTCGCACCGGCGCCTTCGACGGAAACGCGGCAAGCACTGCGGCGTTTTGCGAATGATGGCAACTGGGACGATCTGCTACAACTCGCGCTGGCAACGCTGGCCGAACCCTGCGGCCGGGCGTGGTTGGACCTGCAGCGCTATCTATGGCGGGCGGCTACGGAGCGCAGCTACTTTACGATCGCTTCGGCAGTAGTGAGCACGGTACGGGGCCTTTTGCTGGATCGCCCGATGCTGCGCGAAGCCACCCTGGATGACGATACGCCTGCCGCCAATGCGGAGACGCAACAGTGGATTAACACGGAGGTACTGCCGCCCGAGCCGACATCCGCGCCTACCGAAGAGCCCACAGCGGCGGCGGAGTCGGCCGCGCAGAGCGAACCTGAGCCGCCCACGTACACGCCACCGCCCGCGACGCCGGCGACCCCGACCGGGCTGCCCGATGTGTATGAGACTGCCCTAGGCCTGCTAAAACAGGGCCGGGCGGGCGAGGCAATCAGCCTCGTGGTGCGCGATTCAGAACAACAGCCGAGCGGACGCATGCGGTTCCAGCGGCGGGTGCAGATGGCCCAACTTTGCCTTGCGGCCGACCACGCCGCAGTGGCGTACCCCGTGCTGGTCGATCTTTCCGCGGAGATGGAAAGGCGTTCGCTCGAAAGCTGGGAGTCG